>JAFURP010000055.1 GCA_017471785.1 Clostridia bacterium
GGCGAAATATCAATGGCACGCCGAAAGTAAGCCGCACGGCTTCGAGGTACAGGACTACCGTATGGGCGGCTTGCGGCAGCGGATCGTGCATCTTCGCGAGCGGTTGACGGAGTATTTGGACGGCAAGCTTGCGCGGCTGGAGGAATTGGAGGACGAGGTCTTGAACGTAACCTGCGGTATTTGGGAGGAGGGCAAAGGGCTCGACTACCGTGGGCTAAAGAATTCCGTAACGGCAGGCGTTTATTAAGAGATGATCGGCACGAATTGTATGCTTATCGATACAATTCGTGCCGATTTAGGGTAAAAGTGAAATAAAACCGTTTATTTGGTTGACGATTTTGAAAAATAATATTATAATTAGAATATAGACTTAAAGGATAAGGAGAAAAATATGCCGATGCAAATGACCTTCCGCTGGTACGGCGAGGGAAACGACAAGATCAGTTTACAAGACGTTAAACAGATCCCCGGGGTTACGGGTATCGTTTGGGCGCTTCACGACAAGCTGCCCGGGGAGATTTGGGAAGAGGACGAGATCGCAAAGGTGAAAGAACAATGCGATAAATACGGTTTTAATATCGACGTGGTGGAATCGGTCAACGTACACGACGATATCAAGATCGGACTTCCCACGAGGGATAAATACATTGAAAATTACAAGCAAACGATACGCAACTTGGCGAAATTCGGCGTAAAGGTGATCTGTTATAACTTTATGCCCATCTTCGACTGGACGCGTTCCGATCTCTTTCACCCCGTAGGCGACGGCTCGACGGCGCTGTTCTATGAAAAGGGTATGATACAAGAGGATTACAACGCGATGGCGAAGTATATCCTCGACTTCACGGAGAAATACGATATGTCCTTCCCCGGTTGGGAGCCGGAGCGTATGGCGAAGCTGGACGAGCTGTTCAAGGCGTACGAGGGGGTAGACCACGAAAAGCTGTGGGCAAACCTCAAGTATTTCTTGGAGGGCGTTATGCCTGCCTGCGAGAAAACGGGTATCAAAATGGCTATCCATATGGACGATCCTCCTTGGGACATCTTCGGACTTCCCCGCTTGCTCGTAAACGAGGAGAATATCGATAGATTTTTGAAGATGGTGGACAATCCCTACAACTGCTTGACGCTGTGTTCGGGTAGCTTGAACGCCAACCCCGAAAACGACGTGGCGGCGATCGTAAGAAAGCATTGCGACAGGATCGCGTTCGCGCATATTCGGAACGTAAAGCATTTTGAAAACGGTGATTTCTCGGAGGCGAGCCATCGCGACTGCGACGGCGATACGGGTATTTTGGAGATTTTAAGAGCGTATCACGATTGCGGCTTCGAGGGATATATCCGTCCCGACCACGGTAGGCATCTTTGGGGCGAAAAGGCGGGTACGGTACGCCCCGGGTACGGGTTATACGATCGTGCGCTCGGTATTATGTATATGCTCGGCGTGTGGGATACGTTAGATAGGCTTGCGGGCAAGAAGTAAACGCATATATACGTGACGATGCGGCTTTTGAACGAGAACGAATAAATATATATAAAAGGAATAAAAAAAATGATGAATTTACCCTTAAACATTGATTACAGCGGAAAGGTAGTGGTCGTAACGGGCGCAGGCGGACTTATTTGCGGCGCGATGGCAAGAGCGTTTGCGCAATGCGGCGCAAAGGTGGCGGCGCTCGATTTGAACGAGGAAGCGGTGAAAAAGCTTGCGGACGAGCTGAAGGCGGAGGGCTTTATTTGCGAGGGCTATAAGGCGAACGTTTTGGACGCGGCGGCGCTCGAAGAGGTGCATCAAGCGGTGCTCAAGGATTTGGGCGCGTGCGATATCCTCGTCAACGGCGCGGGCGGCAACAATCCGAGAGCCACGACGGACAACGAATATCAGCACGAAGCGAAGGAGGGGGGTAAATCCTTCTTCGATCTGGACGGCAACGGCGTGGATTTCGTGTTCAAGCTCAACTTCCAAGGGACCCTCTTGCCCACCCAAGCGTTTGCAAAGGATATGGTCGGTAAAAAACAGGGCTGTATTTTGAATATTTCGTCCATGAACGCGTACACGCCGCTTACGAAAATCCCTGCGTACAGCGCGGCGAAAGCGGGTATTTCCAACTTTACGCAATGGCTTGCAACGCACTTTGCGGGTACGGGTATCCGTTGCAACGCGATCGCCCCCGGGTTCTTGGTATCCGCGCAAAACAAGGCGCTCCTGTTCAACGAGGACGGCACGCCCACGGCGCGTTCGGCTAAAATTTTGAACGGTACGCCCACGGGGCGTTTCGTGGACGCGGAAGAGCTTTTGGGTGCAACGCTGTTTCTTTGCGACGATAGATCGGCTTCGGCGATCACGGGCGTCGTGCTCCCGATCGACTGCGGCTTCTCCGCATATAGTGGGGTATAAATATTGTTTTTGCTCGTTAGACGCTTATTTGCAAAACGAAAGACACGCTGTATAGCGTGTCTTTATTTTTGGTGGAGATAAGCGGATTTTGGCTATCGCCAAAGCGTCGTCGCTCGCCTACTTTCACGATTTTTCTATCCCTACCGCTTTTTGCTCCTCGCACGAACCGCTGATAATGCAGCGTTCGAGCGTTACTTTCACCAAAACAAAAAACACGCCCAAAGGCGTGTTCTTGTTTTGGTGGAGATAAGCGGATTCGAACCGCTGGCCTCCTCGTTGCGAACGAGGCGCTCTACCAACTGAGCCATATCCCCTTGAGCATTACCTATTATATACCTTTCCGATAACTTTGTCAACGATTTTTTTATGCTATTTTCTAAAAATTTGTTTTTCGGCTTGATTTTTTCATAAGCGTACTATATAATGGAAGCGTACGGGAGGGAATTATGCGAAATTGGTTACAAGGAAACTTCGTAGTGCTTACGGGCGCGTCGGGCGGTATCGGTAGGGAGCTTTGCAAGCTCCTCGTTCTCCGCTACGGCGCAAGGGTGATCGGCGTGGGTAGGAACGAGGAGAAAATGCTTTCTCTGCAAGCGGAACTCGGCGTTCACGCCGCCGCGTTTTCCTATCGTCTTTTCGACGTGAGCGATCAAGGCGCGTGGGCGGCGTTCAAAGCGTATTTGCACGAACAAAAGATTGCGCCCGTTTTGTTGATCAATAACGCGGGCGCGTTTCCCACCTTTGCCAAAGCGCTCGATACGGACGCGGAAACGACCGAACGGATACTTAAAAACAACTATTTATCCGCGGTATACGGCGTTACCGCGCTTGCGCCCCTGTTAAAAGGCGTGGGCAAGAAAACGCCGTCCGTCGTGAATATTTGCTCCTCGGCGGCGCTGTGCACGGTGTCGGGCACGGCGGCGTATTCGGCGAGCAAGGCGGCAATGAAAGGGTATACGGAAGCGCTGGCTATGGAGGAGAAAGACCGCTTGCGCGTGGGGATCGTCTACCCCGGGACGACGAAAACCGACCTCTTCCGCGCCGACGAGCAAACGAAGGACAGCGCGTTGGATATTATCGCGACGTCGGCGGAGAAGATGGCGAAGAAGATCGCGCGGAAGATATATAAAAGGAAGCGGCGCGCCGTCGTCGGCTGGGACGCCAAGCTGATGAATATAACGGCAAAGCTGATGCCCGTTAAGGGGCTGTTCCTAATACGCGGCGTAATGAAAGCCTCCAAATCCAAGGTCTTTACAAGAGTATTCGACGATAAAAAATAATGAAACGCGTACGGCAGCTCCGTACGCGTTTAATCTTCCAAACCGGCTAAATAATCGATCGTTACCTTAAAATAAGCGGAAATCGCTATTAAATTAGACAGCTTCGGCTCTCTTAAGCCGTTTTCCCAAAGACTGATGATCCCTTTGCTTACCCCCAACGCCTTGGCAAATTCTACCTGCCCGATTCGTCTATCTATCCGCAGCTCCTTTAATCGCTCTCCAAATATCGTATTCATATATGTATTATCTCACAAATGTAAGAAAAATACTTGACTTCTTACAAAAGTAAGAGTATAATAGAAATACGATTTACAATTTGGAGGTAAAACGAATGAAGCAAAAAATGAGTATTAAAAAAATCGTGCTTGCGAGTATAGGGGCGTTATCTTCGCTTTTGCTGTTAATCAGTATGAGCTTTTTTTACGTATACAATCCTTCGCTTCCAAGCGAGGCGAATATTGCGGGAACGACGGCAGAGAACGGTTTTTCTATGATGGGGTTCGAGTCGTTGTTGTTCGCGACGGACGAGTTGGAGTTTTTGGGCGTCTTGATGGGGATTGCTTCTTATTTCATGCTTATAGGGGCAATCGGTGGACTTGCGTTGACCGTTCTTCCTTTGTTTTTATGTGATGAAAAGAAGACGAAAAAATTATCGACGATAAGCATTATTATAAACGCTTGCGCGTCCGTTTTGTACTTGATCGTAGGTATCGTCGCCGTATCGAGTATTAACGCGCCTATAAAAGAAGCTATGGAAGCGCTTTCCGAAACGACGGGTGGAGTTATAGATGATAGTGCGACCAAGGCGTTGTTATGTTCAACGGCTGCGTTTTGGGCGGTTATATTACAAGCGTTGGTATTGACGGCGTATATACTGTGCGATAAGTTGATAAAAACGCAAAAAGTACAAACGGCGGTAGCGGTGGACGGCGCGGATAAGGCGGAAAAGGTGGAAAGTAAGCCTGCAATTTCTTATGCGGAAAAGGAAAATAAGATTATCGAGCTTTTGACAAAATATAAAGAAATTTATATGAAAGGCATTATAACGATAATGGACTTTGAAAAGAAAAAATATATACTTATGTTTGATAATAAGCATATCAATTTAGACTTGGAGGGACAGTTGGTCGAAACGCTCGTAGCGTATAGAAAGATTTACGAGCAAGAAATTATCACGCACGACGAGTATGAAAAGAAAAAGCTGCAAATTCTTGCAACGAAATAAAGAAAAATCCCCACGGAGCGATCCGTGGGGAGTAATTTTTTAACCGACGATCAGGTTGATCAGGCGACCCTTGACGATAATGCATTTTTTGATCGTCTTGCCCTCGATAAGGGGCGCGATCTCCGCGTGGGCGCAAACGGCGGCTTGGATGTCCGCGTCCGAAAGTCCCTCGGCGATCATCATCTTCGCTTTGATCTTGCTGTTTACCTGTACCGCGTATTCCGTTTCCGCCTTGACGAGCGCCGCCTCGTTGACGAGGGGATAGCTTTCGGTAAAGACGGAATCCTTGTTGCCGCAAAGCTCCCAAAGCTCCTCCGCGAAGTGCGGGGTGAACGGCGCGAGCATACGCACCAAATCTTCGATGCACTTTTCGTAGAAAGCCGCGTTCTTTTCCGCAAGCGCGTCGTATTTTTGCAGCGCGTTCACGTATTCCATAATTCTTGCGACCGAGGTGTTGAACGAGAACGCTTCCACGTCGCGCGTAATGCTCTTGATTGCGTGGTTTTTCACGTAATCAAGCTCCTTTTCCGCCGCGCGCATATCGTTATAACCGCTCGCTTTTGTTTCCGTCGCTTTGCGTACCAAACGCTCCACGCGATCGATAAATTTCGCCACCGATTTGATGCCGTCGTCGTTCCAAGGACCGCCCTCGGTATAGCTGAAGCCGAACATCAAATACAAACGGAAGATGTCCGAGCCGTATTCTTCGATATATTTATCGGGGGAAACGACGTTGCCGCGCGTTTTGGACATACGGTTGCCGTCCGGTCCCAAAATGATACCTTGGTGTACCAGCCGTTTGAACGGCTCGTCAAAATGCACGTAGCCCATATCGCGAAGCGCTTTGGTGATGAAACGCGCGTATAAGAGGTGCATACAAGCGTGCTCCGAGCCGCCTACGTACACGTCTACGGGCAACATAGTATCCGCTACCTCCGTAGACCACGCCTGCTTCTCGTTGTGCGCGTCCGCATAGCGCAAGTAGTACCAGCTCGAGCATACGAACGTATCGAGCGTGTCGGGATCGCGGCTCGCTTTACCGCCGCAGGTAGGGCAGGTGCAACGCATGAACCCGTCGTGCGAAGCGAGGGGGGATTTACCGCTCGGTCTGAATTCCACGTCGTAGGGAAGCTTGACGGGCAGGTCCTTTTCGGGGACGGGCACCACGCCGCATTTTTCGCAATGGATCATAGGGATAGGCGCGCCCCAATAGCGTTGACGGGACACCGACCAATCGCGCAAACGGTAGTTGATCTTCTTGCCGCCCTTACCGAGCTTGGCGAGCTGTGCGGCGATCGCGTTGCGCGCGTCCTCGCCCGAAAGCCCGTCGAATTCGCCGCTGTTGACGAGGATACCGTCCTCGCAGAAGGGCAGGATCGTTTCGTCGCCTACCTTTTGAATGACCTGCGTGATGGGCAAGCCGTATTTGGTCGCGAACGCGTAATCGCGCTCGTCGTGTGCGGCGACCGCCATCACCGCGCCCGTACCGTAGGAATAGAGTACGTAATCGGCAAGGTATATGGGCACTTTCTTTTGCGTGAGGGGATGGATAGCGTACGCGCCCGTGTATACGCCCGTCTTTTCACGCGCGGTGGAAAGACGATCGATATCGTTGGCTTCGGCGGCGTATTGTACGTACGCGTCGATCGCCTTGGCGTTTTCGGGGTGCGCTTCCTTGAGCTTGTTCACGAGCGGATGCTCGGGTGCAAGCACTACGTAATTTACGCCGAATACCGTATCGGGACGGGTGGTGAATACGGTGATGGTGTCGCCCGTTTCACATTCGAAATCGATCTCGCAGCCCGTCGATTTGCCTATCCAATTCTTTTGCATAAGCTTGGTTTTTTCCGGCCAGTCGAGCCCGTCCAGATCGTCCAAAAGCTCCTCGGCGTAATCGGTGATCTTGAAGAACCATTGCGTCATATCCTTTCTAAGCACGGTGTTGCCGCAACGCTCGCATTTACCGTCTATGACCTGCTCGTTGGCGAGCACCGTTTCACAATCGGGGCACCAATTGACGAGGGCTTCCTTGCGGTAGGCAAGTCCCTTTTTGTAAAGCTGTAAGAACAGCCATTGCGTCCATTTGTAATAATTTTCCTCGCAGGTCTTGATTTCCGCCGTCCAATCGAACATAGCGCCCATATTATGCAGCTGGCGCTCCATCGTCGCGATATTTTTCTCGGTGGAATCCTTGGGGTGGATACCCGTCTTGATGGCGTAGTTTTCCGCGGGCAAGCCGAACGCGTCGAAGCCCATCGGCTGGAACACCTCGTAGCCTTGCATCTTCTTAAAACGCGCGTACGTGTCCGTCGGGCCGTAGTTATACCAATGCCCTACGTGCAAATTGGCGCCCGAGGGGTAGGAAAACATTTCGAGCACGTACAGTTTTTTATCCGCGTTCTTTTTATTGAAAACGTTCAAACGGGTCTTTTCCCATTTTTCCTGCCATTTTCTTTCCACGGATTTCATATCCATCATATAAGACCTCCGATCTCGCCCGTTTGGACGAGCGTTTGTGATAATACTACCATATTATAAAGGATTTTTTTTTGCAAGTCAAGCAATTATGCGCGAAGAAAAGGAGGGGATTTGGGAAAAATCGAATAAATAATTTTTTCGCCGCGGCATACAATAATGGTGTGGATGAGATAACGATAACCCAAAACGGCTTCGACGGTCTGTATATGTCCTACCTTTTCGGGCGGGTGAAGGAACGGTTTTCCTTTCTTCCCGCCGAGTTTGCTATGCAAAAGGAGGGGGAGCAAACGGAGATCGCGCTCAAAACGGAACGGGCGTACTGTCCGTATATCCGCCGCTTCACCGAGGAAAATTTGGCGGACGTGATCGCCGTCGGCTATAAATACGCCTATTTCGACAAACGCTTGACCTTGCCCCTTTTATCCCAAACGCAAAGACGGCTGCTCATCACGGCGCTCGTGGCGGCGGATCTACCCGAGGACAGGGCGTACGCGCTTCGCCGTTTTCGGGGCAGCGACACGTACAGCTTGGACGGGGTATACCACTTTCGCTTGCGCGAGCTGACCAAGCGTTGGCAGGATATCGTCGATTACGTGCCCGTGGATATGGGGGAAGCGTCCTTGAACGGTTTTTTGGAATTTTTGACCGAGGACGGCAACGGGAAGCTGTTCGTAAAAGGGGGCAAGGTGTACGACGAGGAGTATCGCAGGCTGACCAAAAGTGCGCTCACGGGCAAGGAAACGCCCATCGGGGAAATTGTTCTCGGGCAGGCGGAACGGGTGTATTGCTTCGGGGAAACGGATAGGGAAACGGCGTTGTTCTTGAAAAAATATTACGGTGAAAAAGCGGTCTTTTGCTGAAAAAAATAAAAAACCTCTTTGAAAACGGTTGACAAACGCGGCGCAAAGGATTACAATAATAATCGTAAAGACAAGTAGCGTCGCAAGTCGGATTTGCAGAGAGCCCGTCCTTTGGCTGTAAGAGGGGTATTCCGAGGCGATAGTGAAACCGCTTTACGCTCGACCGAGGAAAGAATAGAAAAGCGGTCTTGCAACGCAAGGCAATTAAGGTGGAACCGCGCGAGAAATTTGCGTCCTTAAAAACTTCTTTGGAGGTTTTTAAGGCTTTTTTATTTTTTAACGGCGGATATACGGCGCAATACTTTGTCAGGCTTGCTTGTATCTACGCCGTTACGCGTAAAAGAAAAAGAAGTTTATGGAAAAAACAACAACGGAGGAATTATAAATGAACGTAGTTTTGAAAAACGGGGATTTAATGGAGCTTGCTGAAAACGCAACGGCGTTTAACGCGGCGACGGCGATTTCCGAGGGCTTGGCGAGAAACGCGGTATGCGCGAAGGTCAACGGTCAGCTCGTGGATTTGTCGCACGAGCTCAAAGGGGGGGATACGCTGGAGATCGTTACGCTTAAGGATAAAGAGGGGTTGAACGTATACCGTCACACCTGCGCGCACGTTTTGGCGCAGGCGCTTAAAACCATATATCCCACCTGCAAGCTTTCGATCGGTCCCGTTATCGACAACGGGTTTTATTACGACGTGGATTTCGTGACCCCGATCGCGCAGGCGGACCTTGCGAAGATCGAAGCGGAAATGCGTAAGATCATCAAGAGCAATTTGCCCATCGAGCGTTTCACGCTACCCAGAAAAGAGGCGCTCGCGCTGATGAAAGGTTATAAAGAGGACTATAAGGTGGAGCTGATCAAAGATCTGCCCGAGGGAGAGGAGATATCCTTCTACAAGCAGGGAAACTTCACCGATCTTTGCCGCGGTCCCCATTTGCCGTCTACGGGCAAGATCAAGGCGTTCAGCCTGACGAGTATCGCGGGCGCGTATTGGCGCGGCGACGAGCATAACAAGATGCTCACCCGTATCTACGGTACGGCGTTTGCGAAAAAGGACGAAATGGAAGCGTATTTCACCATGCTCGAGGAAGCGAAAAAGCGCGACCATACCAAGGTGGGGAAAGAGCTTAAGCTCTTTGCGATCATGAACGAGGGCAAGGGGCTTCCTTTCTTCCTGCCCAACGGTATGGTGTTGAAGAACGCGCTCATCGAATATTGGCGGCAGATCCATACGAGAGAGGGATACGTGGAGGTGCAGACCCCCATTATGCTCAACCGCACCCTTTGGGAAACCTCGGGACATTGGTTCCACTACCGCGACAATATGTATACGACGAAGGTGGACGAGGAGGATTTCGCGATCAAGCCTATGAACTGTCCGGGCGGTATTTTGGTGTATAAAAACGAGCCGCACAGCTATAAAGATCTGCCTATCCGTATGGGCGAGCTGGGTATGGTGCACCGCCACGAGAAATCGGGGCAGCTGCACGGACTTTTCCGCGTGCGTTGCTTCACGCAGGACGACGCGCATATCTTTATGACGCGCGAACAGATCAAGGACGAAATTAAAGGCATCGTTCGTTTGATCAACGAAGTGTATACCCTGTTCGGGTTTAAGTATCACGTGGAGCTTTCCACGCGCCCCGAAAACAGTATGGGCAGCGACGAGGACTGGAACAGCGCGACGGAAGCGCTCCAAAGCGCGCTCGACGATATGGGCTTTACTTACGTCGTAAACGAGGGCGACGGCGCGTTCTACGGTCCCAAGATCGACTTCCATTTGGAGGATTCTATCGGTAGAACTTGGCAATGCGGCACCATTCAGCTCGACTTCCAGCTTCCGCAAAGATTCGAGCTCGAATACGTGGGCGAGGACGGGCAAAAGCACCCTCCGATCATGGTGCACCGCGTGGTATTTGGTTCGATTGAACGCTTTATCGGTATTTTAATCGAGCATTTTGCGGGTAAATTCCCCGTTTGGCTTGCGCCTACGCAGGTCAAGATCTTGCCCATCACCGACAAGCAAGAGGGTTACGCAAAAGAGCTTTGCGCGAAGATGAAGGAGGCGGGGATCCGCGTTTGCGTGGACGATAGAAACGAGAAGATCGGTTATAAGATCCGCGAAGCGCAAATGGAAAAGGTACCGTATATGCTCGTCGTCGGCGCGAACGAAGCGGAGGCGGGGCAGGTATCCGTCCGTCGCAGGGATAAGGGCGATACGGGCGCGGTTTCCGCGGACGAGTTTATCGCGACGGTGAAAAAAGATATCGAAGATAAAATTGCTTTTTAAGAGGTTATTATGAAAATTTCCACGGAGATCAACAGCTTCAGAAGATTTGGAGGCGTTGAACAAATTTTGACCTTGCTCAAGGAGAGCGGCTTCACCGCGTACGACTTTTCTATGTTTTCGGGTGGCGTCGCCGACGGGATCATGCTTGCGGACGATTATTTGGAAAAGGCAAAAGCCCTCCGCGCCTTTGCGGATAAGCTGGGGCTTCCCTGCAACCAAACGCACGCGCCGTTCGCTACGGCGAGAAAGGGGGACGAGGCGTATAACGCGGCTATGTACCCCAAGATCGTGCGCGCGATCGAGGTGAGCGGTGTTTTGGGCGCAAAGGTGTGCGTAGTGCACCCTTGCAACGATTATACCGCGGAAGAAAACGCGGTATTGTATAAGAGCTTCGAAAACGTTGCGCGCAAAGCCGGCGTAAAGATCGGCGTGGAAAATATGTGGAACTGGGACGAAAAAGAAGACCACGCGTCCAAAGCGGCTTGCTCGCACCACGACGATTTCAAAAAGCATATGGAATTATTGCCCGACGACGTATTCACCGCTTGCTTGGATATCGGGCACGCGGAGATGACGGGGCTGGACACCAACGCCGTACGAATGATCGAAACGCTCGATAAGCACTTGGGGGCGATCCATTTGCACGACAACAACCGTTGGGGGGATAATCACGCGATACCCTTTACGTATAATATCGATTTCGAGGCGATTATTCAAGCGTTCGAGAAGATCGGGTATAAAGGGGATATCACGATGGAGGCGGACCGGTTTGCCTCCAAGGTCCCCGTAGAGCTTATTCCGGCGGCGGCGAGGTATTTGGCGGCGGTTGCGGAGTATTTTCGCGTGCGGCTGGAAAAATAATAAAAAAATTTTGAAAAAACTTAAAAATTCGCTTGACACGGGGTTTTGCTTTGTGGTAATATAATTAGGCTAAGTAGAAGCAAAACTTCTCGCCGTGCGGTCAAGATCGGTACGGCTCGATAATTTTTCATCGCGGAAAAGCGAGGATTATTATGCAGGAAAGGATTGCTACGATTTAGCGATCCTTTAATTTTTTCGTGAGGTATACTACCATTAAAGAGCAACATCAAATCAACGAAAGTATTCGTGATAGGGAAGTCAGAGTTATTTCCGCTGAGGGCGAACAGCTCGGTATTATGAGCGCGGCGGAAGCATTGCGTATTGCGGAAGAGGAAAGCCTCGACCTGGTGAAAATTTCCCCCAACGCCGTTCCGCCCGTTTGCAAGATCATGAACTACGGTAAGTTCAAATTCGAGCAGGCGAAGAAAGAAAAGGAAAACCGTAAAAATCAAAAGATCGTCGAGTTGAAGGAGATCTATCTTTCCATGACCATCGATATCGGCGATTTGAACGTAAAGGCGAAAAAGACGATGGAGCTTCTCGGGGACGGGAACAAGGTCAAGGTTTCTATTCGTATGCGCGGTAGACAAATGGCGCACGCTGCGATGGGCGTAGACGTAATGCGTCGCTTTTTCGATATGCTCGGCGGCAAGGCAACGATGGATAAGGAGCCCAAAACCGAGGGTAGAAATATATTTATGATCCTTTCGCCCGCGAAATAAGGCAAGGACCAAAAAGGACAAGCCGCGTCCCCTTTTGGGGATTGGTTATATAAAAGTAAAAAAGAAAAAAATTTCGGAGGATAAAGATATGCCTAAACAGAAAACGCATAGCAGCACCAAAAAACGTTTTTGGCTCACCGGCTCGGGAAAAGTAAACCGTTCCCACGGCGGTAAGAACCACAAAGCGGAAACCAAGAACAGAAAAAGAAAGAGAAATTTGCGTCAGACGACTCTCGTTTCTTCCACGCAGGAAAGCACCGTCAAGAGTATGATGCCGTACAAGAAATAAGAAAGGAGATAGAAAATTATGCGTATTAAAAGAGCAGTAAACGCCGTTAAAAAGCGTAGAAAAATTTTGAAGCTTGCCAAGGGTTACTACGGCAACAAGAGCAAATCGTATAGAATCGCAAGAGAAGCGGTTATGAAATCGCTGAACTATGCGTATATCGGTAGAAGAAGAAGAAAGAGAGATTTCCGTCGCCTTTGGATCTCCAGAATCAACGCGGCGGCGAGAATCAACGGTATGTCTTACAGCAAGCTTATGCACGGTCTTAACGTTGCGGGTATCAACCTCAACAGAAAGGTGCTTGCGGACCTTGCGGTAAACGACGCGGCTGCGTTTGCACAACTCGTAGAGAAAGCGAAAGCGGCTCTCTAATCGGAGAGGAAAGCCTTTTTAACTTGAAAAAAGTATAAAAGGCTTTTTGCATTTTTTCAAGAAATGATTTTAACTTCCAAAAACAATCCCCTGATCAAGGAAACGGTTTCGCTCAAGGACAAAAAAGGACGCAAAACGCTCGGTATGTTCCTGATCGAAGGCGTGAAAATGACGACGGAAGCGTTGAAAAGCGACTTGGAGATCGACCGTATTTTTATCGCGGAAAGCCTTTCGGGACAAGCGTTTGACCTTTGCGAGGAGAAAACCGTTCTCGTTTCGGACGAGGTGATGCGCTTTTTATGCGACGAAAAAACGCCGCAGGGCGTCGTGTGTCGCGTGAAAACGCCGCAAAACGCGCTTTGCAAGCCCACGGGCGCTTGTTTGCTTTTGGACGGCGTAGCCGATCCCAAGAATATGGGCGCGATCATTCGTACGGCGAACGCCGCAGGGTATAGGGAGATATATCTCACGGACGATTGCACCGATCCGTATTCCCCCAAAAGCGTACGCGCGAGTATGAGCGGCGTGTTTTTCACCAAGCTGTATACGGGCACGCGCGGCGAGCTGTTGTCGTTGCTTGCGGATACGCCCGTTTTGGCGGCGGATATGCAGGGCGAAAATATTTTCGGCTTCGACGCGCCCGAAAGCTTTGCGCTCGTGATCGGTAACGAGGGGAAGGGCGTTTCGGACGAGGTACGGAGCGCGGCGAACGGTTTCGTGAAGATACCCATGCAAGCCACGCAAGAAAGCTTGAACGCTGCGGTTTCCGCGGGAATATTGATGTATCTTCTCAAAAAACGTGCGTTTTTGGGATAACAAAGAAAAACGAAAGGAGTATTATTATGTCAGGACATAGCAAATGGCACAACATACAGGCAAAAAAGGGTAAGGCGGACGCGGCGAAAGGCAGGATCTTTACCAAGCTCGGTAGGGAGATCGCGGTAGCGGCGAAAAACAACCCCAACCCCGAAACGAACAGCAAGCTTGCGGATATCATCGCCAAAGCGAAAGCGGCGAATATGCCCAACGATAACATTCAGCGCAGTATCAAAAAGGCTTCGGGCGAAATGAACGGCGCGGATTATAAGGAACTCACCTACGAGGGCTACGGCGTAGCCGGCTCGGCGGTCATTATCGTAACGCTCACCGACAACATCAATCGTACGGCAGGCGACGTTCGCGCGATCTTGGGTAAGCACGGCGGCTCGATGGGCAACACCGGTTGCGTATCCTACAACTTCGATAATAAGGGCTATATCGTCGTAGAAAGAACGGTAGAGCTTGACGAGGACACCATGACGGAGTACGCGTTGGAGGCGGGTGCGGACGACGTAGTGACGAGCGACGACGTGTACGAGATCTTTACGACGCCCGAAACGTTCTCGGACGTTCGCAAGTATTTGGAGGATAAGAACGCGGAGCTTATGGCGGCGGCGCCCAAAGGACGTAGAAACGAGGAAGAAGAGCCGAAGATCAAGTTCGTGCAAGCGGAGATCGCGATGATCCCTCAAAACAAGATCACTCTGCCCGAGGATAAGGTAGCTACGTTCGAAAAGATGGTGGACGCGCTCGAAGAGCTCGACGACGTGCAAAACGTATACCACAACGTCGATTTGCCCGACGAAGAATAATTTTTTTCTATTTCGTTTGACAAATTTTTCCGTTTGTGGTAAAATAAAAATATAATTTCCCCGAGGGAGTAGCGAACGCTTAAAGGGCGTAGATAAGTCAACATAACGACCTGTTTGGTCTGGCTTATTTTTATCGCGAGACTCGTATATAGCAAAGGATAAGAGCTGTACGACGAGTAAAAGGCGGATTTCCCCAAGTACGGCAAGGATCGTGCTTGGGGCTTTATTTTGTAAAATATGTATAAGGAGTTATATATGAAACATTATTGCGAAGAAAGCGCCGCGGTGCTGAAAGAGGTAGGCTGCGCGCGTGAAACGGGTCTTTCCGTAGCGGAGGCGGAGCAACGCTTAGCCGCAAACGGAAGAAACAAGCTCGCGGCGGCGAAGAAGAAATCGATCGTTCGTCGGTTTTTTGAACAGCTTGCCGATCCTATGATCATTATCTTGATCGTAGCGGCGGCGATCAGCGGCGTGCTTGCGGTGGTGGAGAGCGAGTTCCCCACGGACGTCATTATCATTATGGCGGTCGTTCTCATTAACGCGGTGCTCGGCGTATTGCAGGAAAGCAAGGCGGAAAAGGCGATAGAGGCGTTGCAGGAAATGTCAGCCGCCCAGTCTAAGGTCTTGCGCGACGGAAAGATACTTTCCGTGCCTAGCGAGGAGCTCGTAGTCGGCGATATCGTTTTGTTGGAAGCGGGCGACGCGGTACCTGCGGACGGCCGTATTTTGGAAAGCGCCAGCTTGAAGATCGAGGAAGCAGCGCTCACGGGCGAGTCGGTGCCCGTCGATAAGATCGCGGAGGCGATCAAGATCGGCGAAGCGAAAGACGTGCCCCTCGGCGATCGTAAAAATATGGTCTATATGGGCAGTACCGTCGTGTACGGCCGCGGCGTAGCGGTAGTCACCGCGACGGGTATGGATACCGAAATGGGCAAGATCGCAGGCGCCCTTGCGCTTGCGGAGGAGGGCAAAACTCCCTTGCAGATCAAGCTTGGTCAGCTTTCGAAGATCCTTACCTGGCTCGTGCTCGGCATCAGCGTTATCGTATTCGGCGTAAAGCTTATTCAGCATTTGGCGCAGGGCAGCGGTATTTCCTTTGAGTTCGGCTTGGAAGCGTTTATGGTAGCCGTATCGCTTGCGGTCGCTGCGATCCCCGAGGGACTTGCCGCCGTCGTTACCATCGTGCTTTCCATCGGCGTTACCAATATGTCCAAGCGTAACGCGATCATTCGTAAGCTTACGGCGGTAGAAACGCTCGGCTGCGCGCAGATTATTTGCTCGGATAAGACGGGTACGCTCACGCAAAACAAGATGACCGTCGTCGATTTCTTCGGCGAGGACGAAAAGGGTATCGCCTCCGCTATGGCGCTTTGCTCGGACGCGGAGCTTGGCGAGGACGGCGAAGTGACGGGCGAGCCTACGGAAGCGGCGCTCGTCGTTTGGGCGAACAAGGTAGAGCTTCCCAAATACGAATTGAAAAAACGGCTTCTGAGAAAGGGCGAGCTTCCCTTCGATTCCTCCCGTAAAATGATGTCCACCGTGCATCAAACGGAGACGGATTTCGTGCAGTATACCAAGGGTGCGCCCGACGTCGTTATCGAGCGTTGCACGCACTATCTTAAAGACGGCAAAGCCGTGCCTATGACGGCGGAATACAAACAACAAATACTCGACGCCAACAAGAATATGGCGGACCGTGCTTTGCGTGTGCTTGCGTGCGCGGAAAGGGTATGGAAGCAGCTTCCCGAAGCTTACGAGAGCGACGCGCTGGAGGTAGAGCTTTGCTTCGTGGGACTTTGCGGTATGATCGACCCCGTTCGTCCCGAAGTGAAAGACGCTATCGTAAAATGCCGCGAGGCGGGTATCCGTCCCATTATGATCACGGGCGACCACGTGGATACGGCGAAAGCGATCGCCAAGGAGCTTGGCATTTTGGAGGAGGGGATCCGTGCGGTTACGGGTGCGCAGCTCGACGAAATGGACGACGAGACCTTCCAAAAGGAATTTCAAACGATCGGCGTGTACGCACGCGTTCAGCCCGAGCATAAAACGCGTATCGTCAACGCTTGGAAGAGCGCCGGCTACGTTACGGCAATGACGGGCGACGGCGTAAACGACGCGCCCTCCATCAAATCGGCGGATATCGGCGTAGGCATGGGTATCACGGGTACGGACGTTACCAAAAACGTAGCGGATATGGTGCTTGCGGACGATAACTTCGCGACCATCGTCGGCGCGGTAGAGGAGGGTCGTCGTATTTACGACAATATCCGTAAAGCCATTCAATTTTTGCTCGCTTCCAATATGAGCGAAGTCTTGGCTATCTTCGTTTCGACTTTGATGGGCTTCAGCATTTTGCAGCCCGTACACCTTTTGTGGATCAACCTCGTAACCGACTGCTTCCCCGCGCTTGCGCTCGGTACGGAAAAGGCGGAAAAGGATATTATGCAAAAGAAGCCGCGCGATTCCAAAGCGGGCGTATTTGCGGGCGGTATGGGCGTAGACGTCCTGTATCAAGGCGTGATCGTAGCGATCTTGGTGCTCGTTTCCTACTTCGTAGGACATTATATCAACGAAGGCGTTTGGACGTTTGCGGACAGCTCGCACGGTACGACGATGGCGTTCTTGACGATGTCTATGGCGGAGATCTTCCACAGCTTCAATATGCGTTCGCAAAGAAAGAGCTTGTTCGGCGTAAAAGAGCAAAACAAGTGGTTGTGGTGGGCTGCGATCGGTTCGTTTGTAGCGACTGCGATCGTTTGCGAAGTGCCTTTCCTCGCGTCGGCGTTCGGCTTTGCACCGGTGGGCATCCTTGAATTTGCGGTTGCGATCGGTATCGGCGCTTGCATTATCCCCATCGTCGAGCTCGTGAAGCTTATCCAACGCAAAAGCGAGAAAAAGGGTAAATAATTGCGCGGCGCATTACGCGCGCAATTCGTCGAAAAAGAGAAAATGAGGGTATCGTGTCCGCGTTGAAAGGGGTTTTCAACGCGGACAAATCAATTTTTTTGCGTTTTTGGGCGATATTTTTAGGCAAAACCCTTGACCGATTGCGTTAGATATGCTATAATATTAGTTGTAAAAGCAGGAGTTTAACTTTTTTAAGTAAAAAAGTAGATCAATCCGTACCTGTAAACGAATCTTCGAGGTGTAAAATGGCTGATAGAAAACAATTGGAAACATCTAAAATCGACGCGTTGTATTCTTTTCTTTCTCGCGATTTGCAAAGGATGAAAGTAGAGCTTTTGAACGAGATGCGTATGTCCTCCGTTCAAATGAGCTCCGTCTATAAGGAAATGCAAACCGACAAGGATAAATCCTCGCAAGCGATCTCGCAAGAAATCCGTTATAGCTATAAGCAAAATCAAACCATTTACGACGGTTTGACCACTTTACTCACCGAAGAAGTTGCCGAGCGTTTGAATAAAATGGACGAAAAGGCAGCTTCCGTTGAAGAGATGCAATCGGCTATCAAAGCTTCGGTTGCGGAAGCGGTACAAAAGCTCGAAGCGTTGGAGGGCGGCGTTTCCGCACTCGAAAACGTAGATACGGAAGCCTTGGCGGAAGCGGTCAAGGAAAAGGTCGCGGAGATCCTTCCCGCGTTGCAGGATTCCCTCGACGAGATCAAATACGGTTATATGCAGCAGCAAGCCGTTTACGACGGTTTGACGGCGCTCATCTCGGGCGAGGTCGTTTCCAAGCTCGACGATATGCAGGCAAAGCTCGACACGCTCGAGCAGATCGACGCGGCGCTTAATCAGCTCCAAGAAAAGCTTGCCGAGTTCGTCGTTCTCTACGAGGACAACGATTACAAGGCGGTGATCGAAAGCGTTGCGGAAAAGACGGAGGAGAGCGTAGCCGAGCACAGCCGCCAAGTTCTCGACGCGGTAGCGGCGATCCCCGTTGCGGAAAACGTAGATTACAACCGTATCGTAGACGAGGTGGGCGATAAGGTGCTCGAGCTTCTCGGCGAGATCATTTTGCCCGAGGAAAACAAAGAGCCGGTAGAGGCTATCGTCGATTACGATAGAATTATTTACGGGGCGGCGGAAAAGGTCGTAGAATCCTTGCCCTATCCCGAAAAGGTAAACTACCGTCGCATTGACGAGAGCTTCGTAAAAGCGGCGGAGAAGGTAAACGTACAGGTCGGCGAGGAGGCGTTGGCTTCCGCGGTTTCCAACGCGGTCGCACAGGCGCTTGCGGCGTTCGATATGGACGCTTTGGCTAACGCCGTAGCGGAAAAGATCGTCGTTCCCGAAGCGCAGCCCGTAGCGATCGATTACGACCGCTTGGCGGATATGGTGGCGGCGAAGATCCCTCCCGTGGAGGTTCCCGAGGCAAAACCCGTCGAGATCGATTACGACCGCTTGTCCGATATGGTAGCGGAAAAGCTTGCGGCGAACAACGAAACGCTCGTAAGCCTCGTAGAGGAGAAGCTTGCCGAAAGACCTTGTGAAGAGCCTACATACGAACTCGTCGTAGACGAGGAGGGCTTGGACGCGATCGCGAACAAGGTTTCCGAAGTGCTTTGCAAAAAGTGCGAAGAATGTGAAGCGGCGGATTCCGCACAAGCTCTTGTGGAAGAAGTCGTGGAAGAAACGGTGGAAGAGCCCGTTGAGGAAGTCGTTGAGGAAGTCGTAGAAGAGGTCGTTGAAGAGGTCGTAGAAGAGCCGGTCGTAGAAGAGGCGGTGACCGAGGAGCTTGCGGTTGCGGAAGAGCAGTCGTACGAGGAAGTAGACAATCAGCTCGTAGACGCGGAAACGGGACTTGTGGTACGCTTGAAAAAGAGCTTCACCGCAAAGATGAAACAAAGCGAAGATCGCGTGAAGAAGTATTATAGCGACGTCAAGAACGAGTTGAAATCGTACAAGAGGATCAACTCCAACGTAAGCTGGCACGGTGATAGATTTAACTACGGTCGCGATACGATCGCAAAGGTGAACATTTGCGGTAAGACGCTTTGCTTCTATTTGGCGTTGGATCCCGAAGCTCCCGAATACAAGACGACGGTATATCATCAAAGGAACGTCGGCGCGCAAAAAGCGTATGAAAATACGCCGTTCATGGTCAAGATCAAGAGCGACGCGGCTGCAAAGAAAGCGCTCCGTTTGGTAGGCTTCCTTGCGGAGAAGATCGGCGCGGTGAAGGCGGACGGCTTCGAGGCGGTGGACTACGTGGAAGAATTTGCTTACGAATCGACCAAGCAACTCTTTGACGAGGGGTATATCAAAGCCACGAAAGAAAAGAAAGTCGATCTTGACTTTTAATCGAACGTAAGAAAAAACGAATACGAATCAAGAAAGAGAGCTGATAATTCCATATATTCGGCTCTCTATTTTATGGGCAAAGTACTTTTGCCAAGGAGAAAGGAAATAGCAGTGAAAGAAAGAAAAACGGAAAACACCCAAGAATCGAAAAAGCCCACGAATAAAAAACCGTCGGCAAGGGGCAAGAAAAACCCTATGGGCACGGCTTTTGATATCCAAGCGGTCGCCAACGCACCGCAAAAAACGGCGAAAAAGCCGCGCGTAAACAAAGAAGTCCGCGCGGAAAAACAGCCGCGGACGAAGAAAACGCCCGAGCGCAAGGAAAGCGTAGACGCGTTGCGCCCCAACGCGGAAAAGAAGCTCCGTATGCCTAAGGAAAAGAAAGCGTCGAAAAAGCAAAAACCCGTCAAGATCATTTTTCTCGGCGGCGTAGGCGAGATCGGCAAAAACATGACGGCGATCGAATACGGCAACGACGTAATCGTTATTGACGCGGGCTTGACCTTCCCCAACGGCGAGGATATGCCCGGGATCGATTCGGTCGTGCCCGATATCACCTATCTCACGCAAAATAAGGACAAGGTCCGCGGCGTATTGCTCACCCACGGACACGAGGACCATATCGGCGGCGTACCTTATTTGATGAAAGAATTAGACTCCTCCACACCCATTTACGGTACCAAGCTGACCTTGATGCTTACCGACAATAAATTACAAGAGCATCATATTACGGGTACCCTGCAACGGGTGGTGGAAGCAGGCGACAGGGTGAAGCTGGGCTCGTTCGAGGTGGAATTTATCAACGTAAACCATTCCATTTCCGGCGCGTGTGCGCTCGCTGTTCGCACCCCCAACGGCTTGATCTATCACAGCGGCGATTTCAAGATAGACCTGACCCCCGTCGCGGGCGAACCTATCGACTTTAAGCGGATCGCCGAGCTGGGCAAAGAGGGCGTGCTGTTGTATATGGGCGAATCGACCAATATCGAGCGCCAGGGTTATACTATGAGCGAAACGGTGGTCGGCACGACGCTCGATCACTTGTTCTCCGAAAATATGACTCGTCGCTTGATCATAGCGACCTTCGCTTCCAACGTGCACCGCTTACAGCAGATCATCGATTTGGCGGTCAAATACCGTAGAAAGGTGGCGCTTTCGGGGCGTAGTATGTTCAAGGTCGTGGACGCGGCGGTGAAAATTGGAGAACTGAAGATACCCGAGGGCGTACTCGTCGATGTCGAAAAGACGAAAAACATGTTTGACGGCGAGCTTTTGATCGTTTCTACCGGTTCGCAAGGGGAGCCTATGAGCGCGCTGACGCGTATGGCGATGGGCGAATTCAATAAGGTAACGGTGGGCGAAAACGATACCATCATCATTTCCGCAAACCCTATCCCGGGCAACGAAAAAATGATCTATCGGGTCATCAACAACCTCTATAAAAAGGGCGCGCACGTCGTTTACGAAAGCTTGGAGAAGATCCACGTTTCGGGACACGCCTGCCAAGAGGAGCACAAAATTTTATATTCCTTGTTAAAGCCCAAATTCTTTATCCCCGTACACGGCGAATACCGTCATTTGAAACGCCACGCGCAGCTGGTGGAAGCGTTGGGCGTGCCCGCGCGCAATATTTTGATAACCGAGATCGGCAACTGCGTTGAAGTGACGGAAACGGAGATCAAATTGGGCGAAAACGTGCCGGCAGGTACGCGTTTGATCGACGGCGAGGGTATTGAGGACTACGGCACGAGCGAGGTGATCAAGGAACGCTTGAAGATGTCCTCGGACGGTATTTTTACCGTCGCGCTTGCCGTAACGGGCAACTACGTTATCAACGACCCCGTCGTGGAAGCGCACGGCTTCGTGTTTGCGGAGAATACGGGTACGGAAGCGGAGATCAAAACGGTGGTCCAACGTGCCGTCGAAAGCTACGATTACGCCGACGGCAACAAGGCGGAGCTTTCCAATCACGTAAAAAAGGCGCTTCGAAATTATTTCTATAAAAAAACCAAACAATCCCCCCTCGTCGCGGTATCCGTACTCGACGTATAGGCGAAAAGGACGTTACCAATGAAGTATACGGCGTCGCTCGTAAAATTGCATATCGACGAAAGGCTTGCCGCAAAGCGGGCGGAAGCGCTCGCGCGCGATATTCCCGTTGCGGACGACGAAACCTTGCAGTTTTTGCTGTTGACCTTGCAAATGACGCAGCCTCTCAAGCTCCTCGAGATCGGTACGGCGGTCGGGCTTTCGGGCGTAGCGATGCTGCAAGCGTGCGAAAACGCGCGGCTTACTACGATCGAGCTGGAGGAGGAGCGGTATTTGGAGGCGAAAGAAAACTTTGCTTCGTTCGGCGTAGCCGATCGCGTATCGGCGTACCTCGGCGACGCGGGGGAGATCTTGTCTATGATGGACGGGCAGTTCGATTTCGTCTTTCTCGACGGACCCAAGGCGCAGTATGAAAAATACCTCTTTGACTTAAAACGCCTGATGAAACGGGGTGCGACCCTCTTTGCCGACGACGTGCTGTTATACGGCTGGGTGAGCGGAGAGGAGGAAACGCCGCAAAAGCGCCGTTCGATCGTGGAAAAGATACGTTCTTATTTGGAAACGGTCACGGCGGATAAGGATTTTCATACCTCCGTTTTGAACGTGGGGGACGGCGTGGCGCTTTCCGTGTATACGGGCGGCGAAAGAAATACGAAGGAGTAAAGAATATGCGATCGGAGCTTTTAGCCCCTGCCGGAAGCTATTCCAAATTTTTAACGGCGCTCTATTTCGGTGCGGACGCGGTATATCTGGGTGGCAAGAATTTTTCCTTACGCACCTTTGCCGACAATTTCACCGAGGCGGAAATGGCAAGCGCCGTAGCCGCGGCGCACGCGCAAAACAAAAAAGTTTACGTTACGGCGAATATCTACGCGAGAAACGCCGATTTTTCTATGCTTTTCGACTATTTCCAAGCGCTTGCGGGTTTGGGCGTGGACGGAGTGATCGTCAGCGACGCGGGCGTGGTGTACGCGGCGAAAAAAGCCGCGCCGAGCCTGCCTATCCACCTTTCCACGCAAGCGAATACGACGAATAAATACGCCGTCAGGTTTTGGGGGGAGCAGGGCGTTTCGCGGGTCATTCTCGCACGCGAGCTGTCCTTGAAGGAAATCGCCGAGATCCACGAATATAACCCCGATATGGAGTTGGAAGCGTTCGTGCACGGCGCTATGTGTATTTCGTACAGCGGTCGCTGTCTTTTATCCGATTATTTGGACGGCAGGTCGTCCAACCGCGGCGCGTGCGTACAGTCTTGCAGGTGGCGGTACGAAGTCCGCGCGCTCAACGCTACGAACGGCAAAAGCGAATGGTTGCCGATCGAACAGGACGAACGCGGCACGTATATTTTCAATAGCAAGGATCTGAATATGCTTGCCCGTTTACAAGAAATGGAGGGGGCAGGTATCCGTTCGTTTAAGATAGAGGGCAGAATGAAGAGCGGCTATTATTTGGCTACGGTCATCAACGCCTACCGCCGCTTTATGGACGGCGCGCCGCTTGCCCTTTCGCAAGAGGAGCTTTTGAGCGTATCCCACCGCGAATATACCGAGGCGTACGCGGACGGTAAAAACGCGCAAACGGTCAACTACGAGGACGGTATATCCAAGGGCGAATATACCTATATTGCGGACGTTTTAGGTAACGAGGAGGGGTATATCCGAGTGGAGATGCGTAACCGCTTTAAGGTAGGGGACGAGCTCGAGGTGCTTTCTCCGAGCGCGCATTTCAAACGCTCGTTCACGGTGGAAAGGATGTACGATTTACAGGGCGAGCGGATAGAGGACGCCAAGCTGGTGCAAGGTATCTATAAGATCGAATGTCCGTTGGCGCTGGAAAAGGGGGATTATCTTCGCCGTAAAAACGGTTGATAAGGGGAATTATGAAAAAGAAAATATTGCTTATCGCAACGGGCGGCACGATCGCCTCGCAGCTTGGCTCGGAGGGCTTGCGTCCCGAATTGAAAGCGGACGCGTTGGTGAAATTCGTGCCCGAAATATTTGAATTTTGCGACGTGGACGCGGTGCAAATTTACAATATCGACAGCACCAATATAACGCCCGAGCATTGGATAACGCTTGCAAAAACGATCAAGGACAATTACGAAAAATACGACGGCTTCGTCGTTTGCCACGGCACGGACACTATGTCTTATACGGCGGCAATGCTTTCCTACCTCGTGCAGCACTCCCCCAAGCCCATCGTTTTGACGGGCTCGCAACAGCCCATCGACAGGGAGGATACGGACGGCCGTATCAATCTTCGCGATAGCTTTTTATACGCCGCGAGCGACGCGGCAAGCGACGTGGTGATCGTGTTCCAAGGCAAGGTTATCGCCGGCACGCGCGCCAAAAAGGTGCGCACCAAAAGCTATAACGCGTTTACGAGCGTGGATTTTCCCCATTTGGCGGTGATCCGCGACGGTAAGGTGATACAGTATATCACGACGCCCAAAAAAAACGAGCCCTCGTTTTATCTCGACTTGGACGAGAGGGTGGGGCTCCTCACGCTCACCCCGGGACAAAAGGGGGAGATACTCGACGCGTATTTTAGGTATAACGACGCCGTCGTGCTTTCGGGCTACGGCACGGGCGGTATCCCCGAGGGGGATTATTACGGCTTTTACGAGGTCATCACCCGTTGGGAGAAAAAAGGAAAAACGCTCGTCGTGACCACGCAGGTACAGCAAGAGGGTAGCGATATGAACGTCTACCGCGTGGGCAGGGGCTTAAAAAACCGCTTTGATCTTTTGGAAAGCTATTCAATGACGTACGAAAGCATCATCACCAAGCTGATGTGGATATTGGCGCAAACGAAGAAGGACGAAACGATAAAGGAGCTCTTTTATAAAACGGTCAATTACGATCTTATTGGATAAAAGAGATAGGGCAGGTACGAGATGAATAAAGAAAACGAATTGAAAACCTTTGCGGAGCTACGATACGAACGCCCCGATTTCGAGGCGCTCAAGGATTTTTACGGCAAGCTCAACGAGCGGCTGAAAAACGCGAAAAGCTTTGAGGAAGTAGACGCGTGTATCAAAGAGGACGAGGCGTATTCCTCGCATATCAGCACGATGATGACGATCGTGGAGATCCGTCATACGGTGGATACGAGCGATCGCTTTTACGAACGGGAGGACGAATATATCCACCAAAGCTATCCCGAAGCGATGCCGTATATGCAGGCGTTCAACGAAACGCTTTTGCGTTCGCCCTTCCGCAAGGCTATCGACGAGAAGTACGGCGCGCATTTCTTGCGCTCGGTACAGCTTGGCGTGGATAGCTTTTGCGAAAAGAACGTACCGCTTATGCAAGAGGAAAGCGAGCTTACCAACCGCTATCAACGCCTTACCGCCGCTTGTAAAATTCCTTTTCAAGGGGAGGAACGTAATCTTTACGGAATATTGAAATACTTTTCCGACCCCGATAGAGCGGTCCGCAGGGAAGCGGCGAAAAAGTACGAAGAATTTTTCGAAAAGAACGATAAGGAAATGGGTAAAATTTTCGATCGCCTCGTCAAGCTCCGCCATCAAATGGGCGTGAATATGGGCTTTGAAAATTATATTCCGCTCGGGTATATGCAACAGGGCCGAATGGATTACGACGAAAGTATGGTCGCGGCGTTCCGCGAACAGGTGAAAACGCACCTCGTACCCTTTTGCGAAAAGCTGTATAAGGCGCAGGCGAAGCGTATCGGCGTGGATAAAATCAAATTTTACGACGAGGAGCTCGTATTCCCCGAGGGGAACGCCGTGCCCGTGGGCGACAGGGCGTACCTCGTCGAGCAGGCGCGGAAGATGTATCGGGATATGAGCAAGGAAACGGGCGAATTTATCGATTTTATGATCGAGCACGAGCTTATGGATCTTGACAATAAGCCCAACAAAGCGGCTACGGGATATATGACCGCCTTGAACGATTACAAAGCGCCGTTCGTATATTCGTGCTTTAACGGTACGACGGGGGACGTGGACGTGTTAACGCACGAAATGGGACACGCGTTCGCGGGGTATGCGGCGATGCGTACGCAGCCTTTGCAAGCGACGTGGAGCGAGCCGACGGATATCGCGGAGATACACTCTATGACGATGGAGCAATTCGCCTATCCCTACGCGGAGCTGTTCTTCGGGGATCAGGCGGATAAATATCGCTTTCAGCATTTACAGCAGGCGATCACCTTCGTACCCTTCGGCGTGGCGGTGGACGAATTTCAGCATATCGTCTACCAAAATCCCGATATGACTCCCGACGAGCGCACGAACGCTTGGCGCGAATTGGAGAAAAAATATATGCCTTGGCGCGAGTACGACGAAAGCTCGGCGTTCTTCAACCGCGGCGGTTGGTGGTATCATAAATTGCATATCTTCCACTACCCGTTCTATTATATCAATTACACGCTTACGACGATGGGCGCAATGGAATTCAAGAAAAAGCAGGCGGAGGACAAGCAGGCTTGCTGGCGCGATTATATGACCCTTTGCAGGCTCGGCGGCTCGCTCGGTTATATCGACACGCTGAAAGCGGCAAACCTCGCCCTGCCCTTTGAAGAGGGCGCGGTGCAAAAAGCCACCTCGTACGCCTTGCAAATTTTAGAAAAGGAGTTGGGGCAAATATGAGAAAAACGCAACTGCAAAGATACGCGAGGCTGCTTGCGAGAGTGGGCTTGAATATCAAGAAAGGGCAAACGGTGTTTATCGCCGCCGCGCTCGATCAACCCGAATTCGTTACGATGACGGTGGAGGAATGTTATAAAGCGGGCGCAAGCGAGGTGTTCGTGGAATGGAGTCATCAGCCGATCGAAAGGCTCAGCTCTACCTACCGTTCCCTCGATTCCCTTTCGCAAATGAAGCCTTGGGTGAAAGCGAAATGGGAATATAAGGCGCAAAATTATTCCTGCCGCTTGTTTATAGAATCGCAAGACCCCGACGGTATGAGCGGCGTTGACCAAGAGAAAATGAGCGCGGCGCGCCGCGCGATCTTTCCGCAGGTCAAGCCCTTCCGCTTGGCAATGGAAAACCGTCATCAATGGTGTATCGCCGCCGTCCCCGGGAAAGCTTGGGCGAAGAAGGTGTTTCCGCACCTTCCCGAAAAAAAGGCGGTGGAGGAGATGTGGAGGGTCATTCTACACACCTCGCGCGCCGACGGTAAAAACCCCGTAAAGGCTTGGAAAGAGCACAACGCCGATTTAGACGCGCGCTGTAAATATTTGAACGGGTTAGGGCTTCAATATTTGGAATATAAGAGCGCGAACGGCACTTCCTTGCGCGTGGAGCTCAACGAGGACGGCGTATTTGCGGGGGGCAAGGAAAAGACCTTGCAGGGCAGGATATTCAATCCCAATATTCCCACCGAGGAGGTGTTCACCTCCCCCAAAGCAGGTAGCGTGGAGGGGATCGTGTATTCGACCATGCCCCTCTCCTATATGGGACAACTCATCGAAAACTTCTCCGTCCGCTTTGAAAACGGCAGGGTGGCGGAGGTGAAAGCGGAAAAGGGCGAGGCGCTTTTGAAGCAAATGGTGTCTATGGACGAGGGCGCGGGGAAGCTCGGCGAATGTGCGCTTATTCCCTACGATTCTCCCATCAACGAATCGGGCGTGCTGTTCTATAATACCCTGTTCGACGAGAACGCCAGCTGTCATCTTGCGCTCGGACACGGCTTTAACGAGTGCTTAAAAGGTTTTGAAAAATACACCGACGAGGAATGTAAAAAACGGGGTATCAACGACAGTATGATACACGTTGATTTCATGATCGGCTCGCGCGATATGGATATCGTGGGCGTGACCAAGACGGGCGAACGCGTGCAAATTTTCAAAAACGGCAATTGGGCGTTTTAGCGATAGGCTATGTCCCAATCCTCGTTGATTTCCGCCTATAAAATACGGAAAAAATTACGTTTACAATAAAAAAGAAAAGAGGTGAAACAAATGACGAAGATAGATATTTTTTCAGGCTTTTTGGGAGCGGGGAAAACCACGCTTATCAAAAAACTTATCAAGGAAGCGTACGCGGGCGAAAAGCTCGTGCTGATCGAAAACGAATTCGGCGAGATCGGTATCGACGGCGGCTTTTTGCAGGAGGCGGGCGTCAATATAACCGAGATGAATTCCGGCTGTATTTGCTGTTCGCTCGTCGGGGACTTCTCCCAAGCGCTTAAAAAGGTTTCGGCGGAGTACGCTCCCGATCGCATTATTATCGAGCCGTCGGGCGTTGGGAAATTGAGCGACGTCATCAAAGCGGTGGCTTCCGCGAATTTGGACAACGCCAAGCTCAACGCGTTTTGTACGGTCGTGGACGCGTCAAAATGCAAAATGTATATGAAAAATTTCGGTGAATTTTTCAACGACCAAGTGGAAAACGCAGGCTGTATCGTGCTTTCGCACGCGGATAAGACTGCGGAGGACAAGCTCGCCCAAGCCGTACAAATGCTCCGTGAAAAGAATTTGACGGCAAGCTTTATCACCGCGCCTTGGGATATGCTGGACGGCAAGACCATTCTCGCGACTATGGAGCGTAGGGACAGCTTGCAATCGGAGCTTGACCGCCTTGCCGAGGAGGTGGAACACGAGCACGAGCATCACCATCACCACCACGACGAAAAAGAATGTCACGACGAGCATTGCTGTTGTCATCACCACCACGAGCACGACCACGATCACGAGCATCATCACCACCATCACCACGATCACGAGCATCACCACCATCACCACGACGAAGAAGAGTGCGACGACGAGAGCTGCTGTTGTCATCACCACCACGAACACGACCACGATCACGACCACGAGCATCATCACGGTCATCATCACCATCACCATCACGCGGACGAGGTGTTCACGAGTTGGGGTGTGGAAACGACGCGCAAGTATACGAAAGAGGAGCTTTCTTGCGCGCTGGAAGCTTTGCAAGACGAAGAAAAATACGGCAAGGTGCTTCGCGCAAAGGGGATCGTGGCAGGCGAGGGCGCTTGGGTGCATTTCGACTACGTGCCCTGCGAAGCGGATATCCGCGACGGCGGCGCAGGCGCGATCGGAAGATTGTGCGTGATCGGTTGCGAGTTGAAAGAGGACGCGCTCAAAGCGTTGTTCAAGATATAAAAAGGAGAAAGATATGAAAGGAAAGCTTCCCACCGAAACGCCCGTCTATCTCTTTTTGGGGTTTTTGGAATCGGGCAAAACGAAATTTATACAGGAAACGTTGGAGGACCCCCGTTTTTCGTCGGGAGAAAAGACCCTGCTCTTGGTGACGGAGGAGGGCGTAGAGGACTACGAAACGATTAAATTCGCGGACGCGGAAAACGTCGATCTCGTTCTTTTGGAGGATAAGGAGCAGTTGACGGAGTCGTACTTGACCGAGCTGCAGGTAAAATACGGTTCGGAGCGCGTCGTCGTAGAATATAACGGTACTTGGATGTTGGAGGATTTCTTCAACGCTATGCCCGAGGGGTGGATGATCAACCAGATCATGACCTTTTTCGATTCCAACACTTTCTTAAATTATAACGCGAATATGCGCCAATTCACTTTCGATAAGCTGCAAAACACCCAGCTCGTCGTGTTTAACCGTTTTACGAACGATATGGACAAAACGGCGTTCCATAAGATCGTGCGCGGGGTATCCCGTCGCTGCGATATCGTCTACGAACACCCCGACGGCAAGGCGGATTTCGACGATATCGAGGATCCGTTACCCTTCGATATCAACGCGCCCGTTATTCGGATCGAGGATAAGGACTACGCCTTTTTCTATCGCGATTTGACCGAAAATTTGGAAGCGTATATCGGTAAAAAGGTCAAATTCAAAGGGCTCGTAGCCACGGACAAACGCCTTTCGCCGCAGGATATCGTCGTCGGCAGACACGTTATGACCTGCTGTGAAGCGGATATCCAGTACTGCGGACTTGCTTGCGTGCTGCCCGAGTCGATGGGCTTACAAACGCGCGATTGGATAAACGTAACGGCGACGGTGCGCTTCGAAAAGCACCGCATCTATAAGGGCAAAGGTCCCGTACTCGTTGCCGAGCGGGTCATCGTTTGCGAGCCGCCCGAAGAACAACTTGCCACCTTCTATTAAAAACGATTTTTGCGCCCTCCTTAATGAACTAAGGAGGGCGTTTTTCCTTTCTTCCGCATATACTGTTAGTGAGATAAAATACACGGGAAGTACGGGAGATAAAGGTTATGTGGAATGTTTGGATCCCCGTTTTTGGGATAGCGTTCATATTCGTAATGACGTCGCTCGGCGCGGCGGTCGTTTTCTTTTTTAAGGGGGAGATATCCCCCAAATTCAACAGCGCTTTTCTGGGCTTCGCCTCGGGCGTGATGATCGCCGCCTCCGTTTGGTCGTTGCTCTTGCCTGCGATCGCGCAAGCCGAGGCGTATTTGGGCGGCTTTGCCTTTTTACCCGCGGCAATAGGCGTACTCGTCGGCGGCGCGTTTTTGGTGCTGCTCGATAAGCTCGCGCCCAAAAGAGGACGGGAAAACGAGCTTTTGCTCTCGCCCAAGGAATATATTACCCGTCAAAAGGCAAAAAGACTTTTTTTGGCGGTGACTATGCACAATATCCCCGAGGGGCTTGCGGTGGGGTTTGCGTTCGGCGCGGCGCTCGTCAGCGGTAGCGCCGCGGCGCTTATGACGGCGTTGGGGCTTGCCGTCGGTATCGGCGTGCAAAATTTCCCCGAGGGCGCGGCGATCTCCCTGCCTATGAAAAGCGTTTTCAAAAGCAATACCAAGGCCTTTTTATGGGGCGCGGCAAGCGGCGTAGCCGAGCCGATATTCGCGCTTTTGGGCTTTTTTCTCGCCGCCAACCTGCAAGCGTTACAGCCTTGGCTGCTCGGGTTTTCGGCAGGGGCTATGCTGTTCGTTGCGGCGGAGGACTTGATCCCCGACGCGCGAATGGAAAACTCGCCTCACCTCGGCGCGTGGGGCGTGCTGTTCGGATTTACTCTAATGATGATTTTGGACGTGGCGCTTTCGTAAAAGGTAAAATAAGGACGAGAAAAAAGCTTGACAATAGTTAAATACCTATGCTATAATTTATATATAATTATGAAAATAGGGGAAAAGCCACTATGAAAAAAATTTTAGCAATCGTTTTTAGCGTAATTTTAGGCTGTTTCGCGTTCGTGGGCTGTAAAGAAGATACGCCCGATTACGACGGAAATACCGTGCCCGAAGTGTATACCATCAGCTATAAGGCGGTGATCGACGGTACGGAAGCGGATATTCCCGACGCTATGTATAAAGAGGACGGAAGCTATCCCACGAGCTATACCAAGGGCGTTGGCGCGACGGTATCCGAATTGCAGGATATAACCGTGGAAGAGGATACGTACGACTTTATCGGTTGGTATTTGGATAAAAATTGCGTGTACGCGTTCGGCGGTATTTCCACGACGAGCATGGGGAACGCGACCTTATATGCGAAAATTACCGTAGACGAAACGGTCACGCCTCCTCCTTCCGTAGAGCCCGAGCCTTTGAAGTTTGCTATCACTTATAAAGCGGTCGCAGGTACGAGCATAGTGGATATTCCTGCGGATATGTTCGACGATAACGGCAGTTATCCCACCGAATGGAACGAGGGCGAAACGCTTACGGTAAGCGCTTTGAAGGATTTCAGCGCAAACGGCGGTTATCCCGTTAGTAAGTATACGACCTATACTTTCGTTAAGTGGTATACGGACAGCGCTTGCACCTCCGAGTTCGGCGGTCAGTTGAAAGATCTTATCGGTGAAGTAACTTTGTACGCAAAGATGTCGGTGGCTTCTTGGACCCCTAATTATTAAGCATTATGAAAAAGATTTTGACGATACTTTTAAGTGTAATTCTTGCGTTTGGACTCGCAGGCTTTGCCTCTTGCAGTCAAACGGAAACCACCCCGAACGACGATTCCGAATGGACGCCTCCCTATTAACGACGAAAAACCTTTTCGGGCAACCGAAAAGGTTTTTTGACTTTTGGGGCATACTGAAAACAGGAGGAAAGAAAAAATGTTGGATTGTATTATTATCGGTAGCGGCGCGGCTGGCGTTTCGGCGGCGCTCACCTTACGGGCGAACGGCAAATCGTTTATGCTTTTCGGCTCGGCGGCTTTGAGTGAAAAGATATCCAAAGCCGAGCGTATCCGCAACTATATGGGACTTCCGAATATTTCGGGCGAGGATTTTTGCAAGGCGGTGCAAGCGCAGCTGGTAGAAGCGGAAATTACGATCACGCAAGAAAAGGTTTCGGGTGTGTACGCGCTCGGGGATAAGTTCGGCGTGGCGACGCAAGAGGGCGGCTATTACGAAAGCGCTTCGGTCATTCTCGGTTGCGGCGTGGAGTCGGTGAAGCAGATAGAGGGGGAAACGGAGTTCGTCGGACGGGGCGTCAGCTATTGCGCCACCTGCGACGGCTTTTTATACAAGGGCAAAACGATCGCCGTTTTATGCACGAGCAAGCGTTTGGAGCACGAGATCGGGCATCTTTGCTCCTTTGCGGACAAGGTATATTTGATCGCGATGTATAAGGACGTGGAAATGGGCGACGAAAAGGTGGAGATCATTCGTAAAATGCCGTTGAAGCTCGAGGGCGAAAAACGGGTGGACAAGGTGGTTTTTGCCGATAAGACTTTGCCCGTTGACGGCGTGTTCGTGCTTCGTGAAAGCGTAGCGCCCACGGTGCTCGTCGGCGGCTTACGGGTCGAGAACGGGCATATCGTAACGACGCGGAATATGCAAACGAATATCGAGGGCTGCTTTGCAGCGGGCGATTGCACGGGTAGACCCTATCAGTACGCCAAGGCGGCGGGCGAGGGAAATATCGCGGCGCACGCGGTTTGCGCGTATCTCAGCGAGCAAAAAAAGAAGGCGTAAGCGGCAGGCAGGTACGCGTTCAACGCGTAAAAAGGGGTGCGTTATGGACGGGAGAGAACGGGTAATACTACATTCCGATTTGAATAATTTTTTCGCGTCCGTAGAGATTGCGTTAAACCCCGAGCTGGCGGGAAAGCCGCTCGTCGTTTGCGGCGATCCCAAGGAGCGGCACGGTATCGTGCTCGCCAAAAACGAGGAAGCGAAAAAATACGGTATCAAAACGGCGGAAACGGTGTATTCGGCGCTTAAAAAATGTCCGCACGTGCTTCGCGTGTCCTCGCACTTTTCCGAGTATAAGCGGTATTCGCGTTTGGTGCGAGAGATATACGAGCGGTATACCGAGAAGATAGAAGAATGTAGTATCGACGAGTGCGCGCTGGATATGACGGAAAGCACGGCGCTCTTTGGGAGCGGCTACGAGATCGCCGAAAAGATACGCGAAACGGTTTGGCGCGAGCTTGGCGTTACGGTATCCGTTGGGGTCAGCTTCAACAAGGTGTTCGCAAAGCTCGCCTCCGAGCTGAAAAAGCCCAACGCGGTAACGGTGATCTCCAAGGAAAATTACAAGGAGATCGTATACCCCCTGCCCGTCAAAGAAATGCTGTTCGTCGGCGGCGCAACGGAAAAGACCCTTTTGCGGTACGGAATAAAGACGATCGGGGAGCTTGCGGCGGCGGACGAGGCGTTGCTTATCAAGCTGTTAGGCAAGCGCGGCAAGCAGCTGCTTACTTTTGCGCGCGGCGAGGACGACGAGCCGGTCAAATGGCAAAAGAGCAAGGAGGATTTGAAGTCGATCGGCAATTCGACCACCCTGCCCAAGGATATTTCCGAGCGTGAGGAGGTCAAGCGTTGGATATACGCGCTTTCCGAAAGCGTAGCGGCGCGTCAGCGCGCGGCGGACGTGGGACGGGCAAGCACCGTGCATATCGTCGTGCGCGACGAGAATATGCGCGATTTCACTTGGCAAACGAAGATCTCCCCGACCGCGCTTTGCGGCGATATCGCGCAAACCGCCTACGCCCTTTTTTGCAAGCATTATCCGCTTGGCGCAAGAGTACGTATGATCGGCGTGACCGTTTCGGGGTTTGACTATCATATCGAGCAGCTGACGATCGGGGAGGTCACGGGCGGTGCGGCGTACGAGAAAAAGGAGCGTGCGGAAAACGCCGTGGCGAAGATCAGGGAAAAATACGGTTACGCCACCATGCAACGGGGGATCGTCTTGACCGACGAGAAGCTCAACGGGCTGGATATCAAGGGCAAAAAAGAGGAAAAGACTTCCAATAAAAAAAATCCGAAAACGGACGAATAAAAAACCGGTTCCTCGCCGATACTGTTTCTATCGGCGAGGAAAGTGATATTTCTTTGCTTGGATATAAAAAGGACTATCTGACAACTCGTTAGCTGTCAAATAGTCCTTGCTTTTTGTAAAATAAAAAAACTGCGCGATCCTTTTTTGCCGAAATTTACCGAAGCGTAAACGTCGTAGGTTACTCCTGCAAAGCTACCTTATGGCACACGCAAACATCCGCTTAGAGCTGCTACGTTCCCGTCCTGACACGGTTCACGGCATTACGTTGCATAAGACCTTACGATCAACGTCCCTTGCGACGCGCGGCCTTCCATAAACTCCGTCGAGAAAGGCGTTCGGCTCTGATATAGCGGATTTCAGATGCAGGGTGCCGCTAACTCCCCACCTACGCGCAGCCTTTATATTATACACCATTTTCCAAGGGATTGCAACCGTTTTTACGCGTTTTTTACAAGGGATATCCGTCTTTTCTCGGAAGATTTTGCCAAATTTCGCGCGATTGCTTTCTTTGTAAGCTCAAATACATTGACAAACGCGCCCAAGAAAGGTATAATAAATAAGATAGTTAAAGGAGTATGTTACAATGTCGGGAAATTGCAATCACAACTGTTCGAGTTGTTCTTCCAATTGCGCTTCGAGAAAGCAAGAGAGCCTTTTGAAAGCGCCGCATAAAAAATCGTCGATCAAAAAGGTGATCGGCGTGGTCAGCGGAAAGGGGGGCGTGGGAAAATCGCTCACCACCTCTTTGCTCGCTTCGCTGGCACAAAAGAAAGGAATGTCCGTCGGCATTATGGACGCCGATATCACGGGTCCCTCCATTCCGCATATGTTCGGCGTACACGAACACGCGACGGGTAGCGAAGAGGGTATCGAAACCGTTTTATCTCCGTCGGGTATGCAGCTTATGTCTATGAATTTACTGTTGGACGAGGAATCCTCGCCCGTCGTTTGGCGGGGTATGGTCGTATCGGGTACGGTGATGCAGTTTTGGACGGACGTCATTTGGCGAGACGTCGATTTGCTGTTTATCGATATGCCCCCGGGGACGGGCGACGTGCCCCTCACCGTATTCCAAAGTATTCCCATCGCCGGTATCGTGATCGTTACCACGCCGCAGGATCTTGTGAAAATGGTCGTGGAAAAGGCTATGAATATGGCGGCAATGATGAACGTGCCCGTCTTGGGGCTCGTGGAAAATATGAGCTACCTCGTCTGCCCCGATTGCGGCAAAAAGATAGAGGTGTTCGGGCACAGTAAGGTGGAAAAGCTCGCCGCCGAATACGCTATTCCCGCAACGGCGCGTATGCCGTTGGACGGCAGGATAGCCTCGTTGGCGGACGCAGGTCGTATAGAGGATTACGAAACGGACGCGCTCGACGCCGTTTTCGCGCAGCTCGAAAGGGCGAACCCCAAAGAAATAGAGTAACGTAAAGATTACGGAAGAAGAAGTATGGGCTACGCCTCGGAGAAAAAGGAAGTTGAGAGGAATAAAAAGCGGCTAAAGTGGATCGGGGTCGTGCTGATCGGCGTTTGTATTGTGTTCGCCTGCGTGCTCCGCGCGTTTTTGTCGTCGGAGACTTGGATATATTATTTGAATACGCCCAAGACGGGCAAGCGCGGCGAGGGAGAATTGCGTATCCATTTTATCGACGTGGGTCAGGGTGACGCAACCTTGATCGAGCTTCCCGACGGGAAGCTTGCGTTGATCGACGGCGGCAACGGTACGAGCGCTTCGAACACCGCTTTGCTCCGCCATCTCAACGCTTTGGACGCGGATACCGTCGACTACTTGTTTTTAACGCACGCCGACGAGGATCATTACGGCGGCTTGACCGCCGTTTTGGAGCATAAGAACGTGCTTCGCGCCTTTCTACCCGAAACGCCTAAAACGCCTACGGCTTCGTATGAACGATTTTATGCGAAGCTCCTGCAAGAGGGCTGTCCCTATTTTACCGCCTGTCCGCCCAACGCGGAGCATCCCGAAATGAAGCTGAGCGTAAGCGAGGGTGCGTATCCCTACGCGTTGACCGTGGTGTATCCGTATATTCAAAACGCGGAGGACGGCGATACTGCGAAAACGGACGACAACGCAAGCTCGGTGGTGATTTGGCTCGATTATATGGGCACGAGCGCCCTGTTTACGGGCGACGCGCCGAAGTCCGTGGAGGAAAGGTTGATGCGCGACGGCGCGCTCGGCTTACATGCGCGGTACGGCGTGGAGCTTACGAGCACGGAAATACTCAAGGTGGCGCATCACGGCAGTAACGATTCGACGGGTGCGGCGTTCTTGGAATTTTTGCACTTGCAAACGGCGGTCGTTTCGTGCGGCGAGGATAACGACTACGGGCATCCGTCCGAAGAAGCGCTGATAAATTTACGAAACGCAGGCGCGGAGATCTTTCGTACGGACGAGGACGGAAGCGTGATCGTGACGGCGACGAAAGAGGGCGCGTATACCGTAAAAGCGCTTGGAAAGTGAGAGAAAATTGGCTAAAATTTCACCTCGTTTTCATTGTAAAACGAGGAAAAATTTGTTATAATATAGAATAAGCAAAGGAAACGCCGTAAAAGCGGCGTTGGGAAGAGCATGGAAGCGATCAAATTCGAAAAAGTACATTTTTCATACGAAGCGGAGGGGAACGGGAACGACCCGTTCGCCGATAACGCGGCTTTTTCGCTCGACGGGATCGACTTTTCCGTGGAGGAGGGCGAATTCGTCGCCGTGCTCGGTCATAACGGAAGCGGTAAATCCACCCTTGCGCGGCTCACGAACGGCTTGCTTTCCCCGAGCGCGGGAAAAATAACGGTCATGGGCTTGGACGCTACGGACGAGAAAAAACTTTTCGAGATCCGCAAGCAGGTGGGGATCGTATTCCAAAATCCCGACAATCAAACGGTGGCTTCCATCGTGGAGGACGATATCGCGTTCGGACCCGAAAATATCGGCGTGCCGCGCGAGGAGATCGGCGAGCGTATCGATTTTGCGCTCGGCGCGGTGGGTATGAACGATTACCGCTTTTCCACGACCTCGCGCCTTTCGGGCGGTCAAAAACAGCGTATTGCGATCGCGGGCGTGCTGGCGTTAAAGCCGCGCGTAATGATCTTGGACGAATCGACGGCGATGCTCGATCCTCGCGGTAGAAAAGAGGTGATGGACGTCGTTTTGCGCTTGAACCGCGAGGAAAAGATCACCGTACTGTTGATCACGCACTTCCCCGAGGAAGCGTTGCTTGCCGATCGCGCCGTCGTGATGCACCGCGGCAGGATCGTGCTTTCGGGTAAGCCCGACGAGGTGTTGCGCCAAGAGGAAACGCTCAAAAGCTGTTCGCTGACGTTGCCTCGTCCCGTCAAAATTTGCAGAGAGCTCCGTTGCGGCGGACTTGCGATAGGCGATTGCTTGGACGCGGAAACGCTCGCAGGCGAGCTTGCCGCACTTTTACCCCAAAACGCCTCTTTCTCCGGGGCGCAAGAAAGAGCGCGAAGCACGGGAACGGCGGAGAGCGGCAGTATCGTTTGCGAAAATTTGTCCTATACTTACAATCCCTCCTCTCCGTTTGCCACGCACGCGTTGAACGGGGTGGACGTACGGATAGCTGCGGGGGATTTTTTTGGGATTATCGGGCATACGGGCAGCGGAAAATCCACGTTCGTCCAGCACTTGAACGCGCTCATCAAATTGCCTACCGCCGAAAAGAAATACAAGCCTAAAAAGCGCAAGAAAAACGCGCCCGAAGCGCCGCAAACGACGTTGAACGTCAACGGTTTCGATTTAACGCAAAAGACGACGGATTTTAAGGCGCTTAGAAGAAAGGTGGGTATGGTATTCCAATACCCCGAATATCAGCTTTTTGCCGAAACGGTGTACGAGGACGTAGCGTTCGGGTTGAAAAACTTTTGCGAGGATTGGAGCGACGAGGAGGTTTCCGCCGCCGTACGCGAGGCGATCGAAAGAGTGGGGTTGGATTTCGAAGAGGTCAAAAACCGCTCTCCGTTCGAGCTGTCGGGCGGTCAAAAACGCCGCGTGGCGATCGCGGGCGTGATCGTGACGAAGCCGGAGATCCTCGTTTTGGACGAACCTGCCGCGGGGCTCGACCCTTTGGGCAAGGAAGAGATTATGGAATTGCTCCATAAAATGCACGCCGATTGGTGCAAGACGGTGATCATCGTTTCGCACGATATGGACGAGATCTCGGAAAACTGCAATTTTGCCGCCGCGTTCTCGGAGGGCAAGATCCTCGCGCAGGATACCCCCAAACGCCTTTTTTCCACGACCGAGCTTACGGAAAAGGCAGGGCTGGACGTGCCGTTTACGGCAAAGCTTGTACGCGCGCTTGCCGCGCGCGGCGTAACGGTAGATTGCGACCTCACGACGGACGATCTCGTTCAAAAGCTCCTGCAAGCGGTTAAAACGGAGGGGGCAGGTATGCGTTCTACGCAAGGAGGGAACGGAAATGCGTGAGGTTTCTTTCGGTCAGTACTATCCCTCCGACTCTTTCGTACACAAATGCGATCCGCGCACGAAGCTGCTGTTTTTGATCGCGTATATCGTAGCGGTATTCCTTGCGAAGAACTTTTACGCGCTCGGCGCCTGCGCCGTGGTGTTCGTTATGGTAGCCGCCCTTTCGGGCGTGCCGTTCAGAAGCCTGCTCCGTTCGGTAAAAGCGGTGCTGTTCCTGTTGATCTTTACGGCGCTGCTCAATTTGTTCTTCCATTCGGGGGAAACGGTCTTGTTTTCGTGGTGGATCGTCAAGATCACCAAGGAAGCCGTCTATTTCACCGTGTTCTTTGCGGCGCGACTGTTCCTTTTGGTGCTCGGCTCGGCGATCTTGACCTTGACGACCACCCCCGTCGCGCTTACGGACGGTATCGAAAGCCTGTTAAAGCCGCTCAAATGGATACGCTTCCCCGTGCACGAGCTGGCGCTTATCATGTCCATCGCGCTTCGGTTTATCCCCATACTCACGGACGAAACGGGTCGTATTATGAACGCGCAAAAGGCGCGCGGCGCCGATTTTGAAACGGGGGGACTGATCAAGCGCGTAAAGGCGATCGTACCCATTTTGATCCCGCTTCTTATCAGCGCGTTTCGGCGCGCCGACGAGCTTGGCGACGCTATGGACGCCCGTTGCTATTCGGGCAGTAAGGTGCGTACGAAATACAAAAAACTCAAATATACTTGGCGCGATCTGCTCGCTGCTCTCCTTATCGCGGCGCTGATCGCAGGGATCGTTTTGCTCCGCGTATACACGGCGGCGATTATTTAACGGAGGGGAACGGCAATGCGCTTCGTTTTGAAAATTGCATACGACGGCACGGCGTACGCAGGCTGGCAACGCCAAAGGAACGCGCTCTCCGTGCAGGAGGAATTGGAAAACGCGATAGAAAAAGCGCTTGGGAAAAGGGTAGTCGTAACGGCGAGCGGTCGTACGGACGCGGGCGTACACGCGGCAGGGCAAGCCTGTCATTTTGATTTGGACGCCACCGTCCCGCCCGAAAAAATGCCCGATTGTTTGAATCGCTTTTTGCCCCCCGATATCCGCGCTTTGGAGGGGTACGCCGCGGACGAAAATTTCGATTGTAACCGCAGCGCCAAGAAAAAGACCTATTGCTACAGCCTGTACGAATCCGAACGGGAAATGCCCCTCAAGGAGCGGTACGCTACGCGCGTGGATAGCGCGCCGAGCGTAGATATCTTGCAAAGGAAGGCGCGGCTTTTCGAGGGTGAACACGATTTCAAAGCCTTTTGCGCTTCGGGCTCCTCCGTAAAGACCACCGTCCGTACGGTGTACGAGGTGCGCGTGGAGGAGGGGGAAAGCTACGGCAGTCGCGATTTGAAAATATTCGTAACGGGCAACGGCTTTTTATACAATATGGTGCGTACGATGGTGGGCGAGCTGCTCGATTTGGCAAACGGCAGGCGCGACGAGGAAAGCCTTTTCCAAGCCTACGAAAGGGGCGAACGGGCGCTGCTTGGCAAAACGATGCCGGCAAAGGGCTTAACCCTTATGTCCGTCGATTACGGAGATAAATGCAAAACCGAATAGGTAGGAGATAGATATGGAACTTTATCAAATGTTTGATATAGGCACGACGATAGCTTTGTTTTTCGGCGTGGACGGTTGGAGGGCGATGCTCGGCGGCGCGCTCGGCGGCGCGTCCCTTTGGCTTGCGCTCTTTATATTACAGGGCTTCGGCTTGACGGCTATGGCAAAACGCCGCGGCTTGAAAAAGAGATGGCTCGCCTTTATTCCCTTTGCCAATATATGGTATATCGGTAAGATCGCAGGGGAGTGTACGGTGTTCGGTCAACGTATGAAACGCGCGGGCTTATATACGATGATCGCGCAAATTTTGACCACCTTGTTATGCGGCTTGTCGATCGCGGTGCAGTTATATTTATACTTCGTCGAGGGCGCGCCCGAATACGATCAGTTCGGTATCCCGTTTTGGATCAATTTAACGGGCTTTTCCTCGGTGGCGTATAAATTCTACGGCGTAAGCCAATATATTTTGCCTATCTTCCAGCTCGTCTACGAAGTGTTTATGCTTATACTTCTCATCGCGCTTTATAAACGCTACGCGCCGAGAAACTATTTCATACTCGGCTTGTTGGCGCTCTTTATCCCCGTTTCGCGCTTTATCGTCATCTTCGTCTTACGCAACCGTCAGGGTATCGATTACGAAGCGTATATGCGCGCACGGCACGAGGCGTATATGCGTCAGCAGCAACAATACAACGGTTACGGCGGCTATAATCCCTACTACGGCGGCGGCTATAACCGTCCCTACGGCAATCCCTACGGGAACCCCTACGGCACGCCGCAAAACGTGCCGCAAAACGCGCCGCAGCCGCCCGAGGATCCCTTCGGCGAATTCGGCGGCGCGGAGGGCAATAAGGACGAGGCGCCTAAACAGCCTTCTCAGTCCGATCCCAACGATCCCGACGGCTTTTTCGATTGACCGAAAACTGAATAAAATCAAGACGGAAAATAAAGAAAGGTTATATTTTTCCGTCTTTTTTTTCGCGTACGCGCGCGAAACGGTTTACACTTAAACGATACTGTGATATAATAGAGGGTAGATATAAGCGTAAGTTATAAATCGATCGTAGGAGGATGCGGAGGTATGATGGAAGATAATATTTCGGCGATCGCCACGCCGGTAGGCAAGGGCGGCGTCGCCATTATTCGCGTCAGCGGTAAAGCTCCGCTCGCTCTTGCGGAAAAAATGTTCACGCCCACGGGCAAGACCAAGGTGGCGGATTTCGAGCCGTACCGTATGTATACGGGCAAGATCGACGGGGGCAATTTCACCGATTTCGGGCTTTGCGTGTATTTCAAGGCGCCTGCCAGCTACACGGGCGAGGATATCGTGGAGTTTCATTGTCACGGGGGCGAAACGGTGGCGCGCGGCATATTAAAGCAAACCTTCCTGCACGGCGCGAGAAGCGCGGGCAGGGGGGAATTTACCAAACGCGCCTTTTTGAACGGAAAGCTTTCCCTTTCCTCCGCCGAGGGCGTAGCCGATATGATCAACGGCGAATCGGATGCGGAGGTCAAGGCGGGGTATCTTTTATACAGCGAAAAGCTGACGAATAGGGTACGTGAGCTGCAAAGCGAGCTCAAAACCTTGCTCGCAGGCATCGACGTTTCCGTCGATTATCCCGAGGAGGATATCGAGGAACGGCATATCGAAGAATTAAAAATATCTTTAACGGCGCTCACCGAAAGCTTGTCCGCGCTCCTTGCGGGCTACGCCACGGGCAAAAAGATCAAATCGGGCGTGACCGTAGCCATTTGCGGTAAGCCCAACACGGGCAAGAGCTCCCTTTTGAACGTTCTTCTCGGCTACGATAAAGCGATCGTTTCCGATACGGCGGGCACGACGCGCGACGCGGTGGAGGGCACGATCGAAGTAAACGGGCGAAAGTTCAATCTATACGACACGGCGGGCGTTCGAGAAAGCGACAACGCCATTGAGAATATCGGTATCGACAGAGCGGAGGCGATCATCAAATCGGCGGACGTCGCGGTATTCGTAGCCGATCTTACGCAGGGTATCGGCGAAGAGGACGCGCGCGTTTTGAAAATGATAGAGGGCAAGCCGCTTATCAAGGTCGTCAATAAGTGGGATATCACGAAAGACGAAACGGACACGGACGCGGACGTTTATACCTCCGCGGTAACGGGTACGGGCGTGGAAAGGCTTAAAAGGCTCCTTTACGAAAAGAGCTTTGGCGATAGAGGCGAGGACGCGGCGTTTTTGATCGAGGAACGGCACTTTGCGGCGCTCAAACGGGCAAAGGATAGCCTTTGCCGCGCGATCGTCGCTTGCGATAGCGAGCCGCTCGATTTGATCGGCATTGACGTCAAGGAGGCTTGGGACGCGCTGGGCGAGATCACGGGCGAAACGGCGACGGAAGCGATCATCGAGGAGATATTCGCGAAGTTTTGCGTAGGGAAATAAGGAACGGGTACGAAAGATAAGGGGCAGGTATGCGATCATGGTAAATTTAGACTTATACAGGGTGTTCTATACGGTGGCAAAGAGCGGCAGCTTGACCAAGGCGGCGGAGGAGTTGTATATTTCTCAGCCTGCGGTATCCCGTTCGATCAAACAGCTGGAAACGCAGCTGGGGGTAAACCTTTTCACGCGCACGCACAGGGGTATGACCCTCTCCGCACAGGGCGGCAAGGTGATATTCGCGGAGGTGGAACGGGCGCTCAATCTTTTGGAGGAGGCGGAAAACCGTATCGCGGAGATGAAAAATTCCGCTACGGGTACCGTTCGTATCGGCGCGAGCGACACCATTTTCGAATACTTCCTTGCGGATAAGATCGTGGAATTTCACGAGCGCTTCCCTGCCGTCAAGATCGAGCTGACGGCGGACTTCACGCCCGATACCATCGAAAAGCTCAAATCGGACAAATGCGACGTTGCGTTCGTCAATTTGCCCATTACCGCCGATCCCGAACTCAAATTGCACGGAAATTGTATGCGTCTCAACGATATCTTTATCACGAGCGACAAATTCCCCGAGCTTACCAAGGGCGTCGTGCCCCTTTCCAAGCTCAAAAATTATCCCTTGATCTTAATGGACGAAAACACGGTGGCGCGCCGTTCGTTGGAAAACTTTTTAAGCTCCGTGGGGATAAGCTTCCAGCCTGCGATCGAAGTGGGGAGCTGGGATTTGATGAAACGGTTGGTCACGAGCGGTATGGGTATCGGCGTCGTGCCGCGCGAATACACGACGCGCCGCTTGGAGGAAAAACAGCTTTTCGAGATACAAACGGATCTCAAGCTTCCCGTCCGTTCGGTGGGTATTTTGCTCTTAAAGAACGCGCCCGTTTCCTACGCGCTACATTGTTTTATCGAGCTTTTCCGCAAATAACACCAAATCGTATAAGGAATATTTATGGCAAGACCTAATTCTCTTTTAAGAAATTTTTGTATAATCGCACATATCGACCACGGTAAAAGCACGCTTGCGGACAGGCTGATCGAACGCACGGGGCAGGTATCGGGACGGGATATGGAGGAACAGCTTCTCGACAGTATGGATATCGAGCGGGAGCGCGGTATCACCATCAAGCTCACGCCCGTAAGAATGTATTACACGGCAAAGGACGGGCGGGAATACGAGTTCAACCTCATCGACACCCCGGGACACGTTGACTTCACGTATGAGGTCAGCCGTTCCCTCGCCGCTTGCGAGGGTGCGATCTTGGTCGTGGACGCAACGCAAGGCGTGGAAGCGCAAACGCTCGCCAACGTCTATTTGGCGATCGAAAACAATTTGGAGATATTGCCCGTCATCAATAAGATCGACCTGCCCAGCGCGCGCGTGGACGAGGTGAAGCAGGAGATCGAGGACGTCATCGGCTTGGACGCGGAGGGGATCCCTTGCGTTTCCGCGAAAGAGGGTACGAATATCGAGGATCTGCTCGAAGCGATCACCACCTATTTCCCCGCGCCCGACGGCGACACGGAAGCACCCCTCAAAGCGCTCATTTTCGACAGCTATTACGATAACTATAAAGGCGTTATTTTATTCGTTCGCATTAAGGACGGCGCGGTAAAGGTAGGCGATAAGATCAAGACGTTCTTGTCCTCCACCGTTTACGACGTAACGGAGGTGGGCGCGTTCGCTCCCTCGCTCCTGCCTAAAAAAGAGCTCAAAGCAGGTGAGGTAGGGTATATCGCCGCCTCCATAAAATCCATTCAGGACGTAGCCGTGGGCGATACGGTAACGCACGCCCTGCGCCCTGCAAGCGAACCGCTCCCTGGGTATAAAAAGGTGCAGCCCGTCGTTTTTTGCGGTATTTATCCTTTGGACGGCAGTAAGTTCAACGACTTGAAAGAAGCCATTTTGAAATTGCAGTTAAACGACGCTTCGCTCATCTTCGAGCCGGACAATTCCGTTGCGCTCGGCTTCGGCTTCCGTTGCGGCTTCCTGGGGCTTTTGCATATGGAGATCATTCAAGAGCGTATCGAGCGCGAGTTTAATTTGGATATAATCACCACCGCGCCCAGCGTTAGCTATCTCGTGCACAAGACGGACGGCACGGAATTTTTCGTGGATAATCCCTCCCATCTTCCCGATCCCTCCGATATCGAATATATGGAGGAGCCTATCGTGAAAGCGGAGGTATTCACGCCCCCCGATTATATGGGTCCGATCATGGATCTTTGTAAGGAAAAGCGCGGCGTGTTCAAAAATATGACCTATTTGGACGAACGGCGCGTGAAGCTGGAATATACGCTTCCACTCAACGAGATCGTTTACGATTTCTTCGACGGCTTGAAATCGCGCACGAAGGGGTATGCCAGCTTCGATTACGAGCTTGCCGGCTACGAGCGCTCCAAGCTCGTCCGCTTGGATATCCTGCTCAACGGCGATATTTGCGACGCGCTTTCGACCATCGTGTTCGAGGACAGGGCGTACGAGCGAGGCAGAACGCTTTGCGAAAACCTCAAGGACGCTATTCCCCGTCAGCTTTTCGAAATTCCCGTACAGGCGGCGGTGGGCGGAAAAATTATTGCTCGCGAAACGGTAAAGGCGGTGCGGAAGGACGTTCTTGCCAAGTGCTACGGCGGCGATATCACGCGTAAGAGAAAGCTGCTCGAAAAGCAAAAAGAGGGCAAAAAGCGTATGCGTAAGGTGGGTACGGTGGACGTTCCCAGCGAAGTGTTTATGGAGATACTCAAAACCAACAAGGATTAAAATTTCGTCGAGAATATATGAGCAAGACCTTTTTCGAAAAAGTTTACGAGATCGTCAAGCAAATACCCGAGGGTAAGGTGGCGACCTACGGTCAGATCGCTTACGCGCTCGGCTCGCCGAGGGCGGCAAGACAGGTGGGGTTTGCGTTGCACGTTAATCCCCAGCCGTTCGTGATACCCTGTCATCGGGTAGTTAACCGTTTCGGCGGGCTTGCGCCCGCGTTTGCGTTCGGCGGCGAGGAGATACAGGCGGAGCTTTTACGAAAAGAAGGGGTGGAGGTGGACGAAGCCTTCACCGTCGATTTGGAAAAATATTTATATCAAGGAAATTTCAACGCCCGAGTTTAACGCGGCGAAAAAGAGGAAACTATGGCAGGAATTTACGTTCACGTTCCGTTTTGCAGACACAAATGCTCCTATTGCGATTTCACTTCCTTTCCCGATAAGATCGAGTATGCGGAAGCGTATATGGCTTGCGTGTATAAGGAAATGAAAATGCGCGGCGAGGAGCTCAAGGATTATACCTTCGATAGCGTATACTTTGGCGGCGGTACCCCCTCGTACATACCGCCCAAGCTCGTTTTGGGCGCGATGAACCGTATCCGCGAATGTTTCCGATTGACCGACGATGCGGAGATTACCTTGGAGCTCAACCCGGGGACGATCGGGGAGAGCAAGGTGCAAACGTATTTACAGGCAGGCATCAACCGTTTTTCCATCGGCTTGCAAACGGCGATAGACGAACAGCTTGCCGATTTGGGGCGTATCCATAACGCGCGCGATTACGTCTTTGCCACCAAGCTTTTGAAGGGACGAAATTTCAGTACCGACGTTATGCTCGGCTTGAAAAATCAAACGAAAGAGGATGTCCGAAAAACGATAGAGCTGGCAAGCGCTTGCGGCTCTAAGCATATCTCTATGTACGCGCTCACCGTCGAGGACGGCACGCCCATTTACACCGATTATCTCAACGGCGAGCTTCCCGATACGGACGAGGTCGCCGAGCTGTACGACTACGGCTGCGCCCTGCTCAAAGAAAAGGGGTACGAACGCTACGAGATATCTAACTTCGCGAAAAAGGGGTACGAAAGCCGCCACAATCTCAATTATTGGAAGCGAGGCGAATATATCGGCTTCGGCGTTTCGGCAAGCTCGTTTATGCGCGGTAAACGCTTTACCAACACCTTTGATCTGGACGAGTATATGAAATGCGTGATATCCGGCTTCTATCCCGCCGTAACGAGCGAGGAGGTCAACGAAGCGGACGCGAAATTCGAATTCGTTATGCTTGCGCTTCGCACGAAATACGGCGTTTCGATGCAAGAATATAAAAACGAATTCGGTACTTCGCTTGCCGAGGATTTTCCAAACGCCTTGAAAAAGACGGTGCAATATTTACAGCTCGACGGCGATAATTTACGGATAAAGGACGAATATCTCTACGTGCAAAATTCCGTGCTCATGCCCTTTATGGAAGAGGAACGCGCCGAATAAAAGGGACGGGGCAGGTACGCAACGAACGAACTTACGGAGAAGAATTATGAAGAAGAAAAGTAACGTTATTTTGATCGGTATGCCCACCTCGGGCAAAACGACGATCGGCACGGAGCTTTCCGCGAGGATCGGTTACGGTTATATCGACAGCGACAGCGTGATCGTTGCGCGGCAGGGCAAAAGCCTGCGCGACTTGATCGCCACGCTCGGCAACGAACGGTATCTCGATATCGAAGCGCAGGTCAATTCCCAGATCGCCGCGGAGCGTTGCGTGATCGCTACGGGCGGTAGCGCGGTCTACCGCGAAAGCGCCGTACAAAAGCTGCGCGATAACGGCACGGTCGTATATTTGAAGCTTTCTTTCGAAGAGATGTCCAAGCGCTTGGGCGATTATAAGGCGCGCGGCGTCGTGTTGAAGGAGGGCTTTACGCTCAAGGATATGTACGACGAGCGCGTGCCCTTATACGAAAAGCACGCGGATATTATCGTGGAATTGGACGGAATGAGCATCGAAGAATCGGTAAATGCGGTGGCTGAGGCGCTTCAATGCAGGTAACGGATAAAAAGATCGCCGTTTACGGCGCGGGCGCGATGGGCACGGTGCTCGGCGCGCTGTTGACCAAGGGCGGCTTGCGAAACGTACATTTGATCACGCGCAATAAAAAGCACGTCGAGGGTATGAAACGGACGGGCGCGAAAATCGTTTGCGAAGCGGAAAATACGGAATTTACCGTAAAGGTACAAGCCCGTACGCCCGAAGAGCTCGCGGAGCAATACGACGTCGTGTTTTTGATGACCAAGCAAAGACGCAACGCGGAGATACTCGCCTTTTTACAAGGTCGTTTAAGCCCCGACGGTATCGTTTGTACCACGCAAAACGGCTTGCCCGAGCAAAGCGTTGCGGAGGTTATCGGCGCCGACCGCACCTACGGCGGCGTTGCCTCGTTCGGCGCGACCTTTATCGGCGAGGGCAGCGTTGCGCTCACCTCCAAATTAGAGGCGATGCGCTTGCAGGTAGCGGGCTATCAAAACGATAATAGTAAAACGGAGCTGCTTCTCGATATCCTGTCGTTTGCCGCCAAAGCGATAGACGATCCGCGCTTCGCCCAAAAAGCGGACGACCTGATGGGCGCGCGATGGAGCAAGCTTGCGATCAACGCGGCGTTTTCGGGGCTTTCCGTCGTCACGGGCAAGACCTTCGGCGAGATCGCCAAGGGTAGGCGTTCGAGAAGGATCGCGCTCGGCGTTTTACGCGAGTGTATGGACGTCGCGGCGGCGTCGGGGGTGACGTTGGAGCCTATGCAAGGGCACGATATGCAAAAGCTGCTCGGCGGCAGAGGCGTTTTCAAAACGCGTATCGCGTCGTTTTTGCTTCCGATCGCTATGCGAAAGCACAAAAAGCTCGTTTCGGGTATGCTCAAGGATATCCAAAACGGTAGAAGGTGTGAGATCGATTATATCAACGGCGTCGTTTGCAAGGAGGGGAAAAAGACGGGCGTACCCACGCCCCTTTGCGAGCGGATCGTGGAGATCGCTCACGGCATTGAAAACGGATTGTACGAAATTTCCGAAAAGAATTTGGAGTTTTTCGAAATATAAATTACGAAAAGGAACAGGTAACGATTATGGATCTGAACAAATTGGCAAACGCTTTAATTCCCGATGAAAGTATACGGCCGCTCGAATATTACGAAGCGCGCTATCCCGAAAGAACGCTGGAAAAGGGCGCGCACGTGACCCGTCTTGCGCCCAGCCCCACGGGCTTTATGCACCTCGGCAACCTCTACGTCGCGCTCGCCAACGAGCGTATCGCCCATCAAAGCGGCGGCGTGTTTTATCTCCGCATCGAGGATACGGACGAAAAGCGCAAGGTAGAGGGCGCGGTGGAGGTCATTCACGCCTCCCTTAAGTATTTCGGCGTGCGGTTTGACGAGGGCGCCGATCTTTGCGGTGAGTACGGACCCTATTATCAACGCCAACGCGCCGAGATCTATCACGCGTACGCAAAAGAGTTGATCAAAAAAGGCTTGGCGTACCCCTGCTTTTGCACGGAGGAGGACTTGGAAAAAACGCGCGAGCATCAAACGGAAAACAAGCTTTTGCCCGGGTATTACGGCGAATTTGCCAAATGCCGTAATTTGACCGAGGAGGAGATTTACGCCAATCTCGCGGCGGGAAGACCCTACGTCATTCGTTTGAGATCGCAAGGAAACGTGGACGTGAAGCATACCTTCCACGACGAGGTAAAAGGGGATATCACCATCACCGAAAACAACCAAGACGTGGTTATTTTGAAATCGGACGGTATCCCGACTTACCATTTCGCCCACGCCGTTGACGACCATTTTATGCGTACGACGCTCGTTATCCGCGGCGAGGAATGGCTTTCCTCCCTCCCTATCCATATCGAGCTGTTCAAAGTACTCGGCTTCCGATTGCCCAAATACGGGCACAACTGCTCCATTCAAAAAATGGACGACGAAACGCGTAGGAAGCTTTCCAAGCGTAAAGACCCCGAAGCCTCGCTCTCTTTCTATCGCGAGCAGGGCTATCACCCTACGGCGGTGCGTACCTATATGATGACCTTGCTCAATTCCAACTTCGAGGAGTGGATGCTCAAATTTCCCGATAAGGACTTGGAGGAATTCAAATATTCTATCGGAAAAATGGGCAAGAGCGGCGCGCTGTTCGATATTTTGAAGCTCAACGACATTTCCAAAACGCAAATGGCGAAGCTTTCCGAGGAAGAAGCGTACGACTTCCTCAAGGCTTGGGCGAACGAATTCGGCACGGCGGCGCAAAAGGCGTATTTCGCGGACAAGGCGTATATGCTCAAGGTTCTCGCGCTCTGTATGGGCGTAGGCGGTAAGAAACGCCGCAAAGACTTTATTTGCGCCAAGCAGGCGGTGGAAACGATCGGCTATTTCTTCGACGAAACGTTTGCACCCGCGTACGCTTACCGCTTCGATAACGCGCTCGTCAAGAAGATCCTGCTTTCGTTCAAAAACGCGTACGCGTACGCGGACGATAGCGCCGCTTGGTTTGACAAGGTAAAAGCGGTGGCGGGCGAATACGGCTTCGCAACCGATATGAAAGCGTACAAAGCCGATCCCGCGGCGTTCTTCGGCAACGTGTCCGACGTAGCGGAAATGCTCCGTATCGCCACGACGGGGCTTGCCAACACCCCCGATCTTTGGACGATCATGCAGATCTTGGGCGAAGAAAGAACGCTCGCGCGCTTGGAAAAAGCCGCTGCGGCGCTGTAAAAAGATAAAAAAGGGAGCTCGGAGCATGATCCGAGCTTTTTTTATTTTTTTGCGATAAAAAACGGCTTTCGGTTATTGATATAGTAGAAAGGAAAAATAAAGGTTGACGATAAAACTCGTTTTCAGATTGCTTTTTGTCGCCTTTCGTGCTATAATTAAAAAAATACGGCGAGGGGATAAAAGCAATCGTGATGGTGATCGTTGCGCTTACCGCGGAAGAAATCGAAAACAAAAACGATAAAATAGAGCAGTTGCTTGCAAGTCTTTCAACGGGCGATACGGCGTCTATGGGTCGTTTATACGACCTGATCAAAACGGACGTGTTCGCGTACGCGCTTTCCAAAACGGGCAACAAGCAGGACGCGGACGATATTATGCAAGATACGTTCGTGAAAATATATAAATACGCAAAGCAATATCGGCCCAAGGGCAAGCCTATGGCTTGGATCATAACGATCGAGCTGAATTTGATCCGACGGCACTTTCAGCTCAAGGCGCGTACGGTAGAGTTTGACGAAAGCTTTGAAAACACGCCGTCGAACGAGAATTTTGAAGAGGGAGTTATCAACGACGCGTTTTTGCGAGAGCTTTTGAAAGCGTTGAACGAAGAGGAGCGCGAGGTCGTTTCCTTGCATATCGTATCGGGTATGAAGCATAGAGAGATCGCAAAGCTTTTGCAAAGACCGTTATCGACGGTTTTATCAAAATACAATCGCGCGATCAAAAAATTGCAGGCGATCGTAAAGGAGGAATGATCAATGAAACAAAAATGGAAAGACAAAATTATAGACGCGTATAAGAGCGAAACGCCCGATAATCGGGAACGTATTCTTTCGGCTTGTGAAAACGAAACGCAATATTCCGTGTGCCCGGACGAGCGAAAAACGCGCAAGCTGCCCGTGTTTTTCCGTAGAGCCGTTTCGTTTGTGGCGTGCTTGGTCTTATTCGGCTTGGGCTTATTCGTCGGACAAATCATACCCGAAACGCAACCCGTCGCAACGGCGGAAACCTGCGTATATCTCGACGTAAATCCCAGCTTAGAGCTTGCGCTCGATAAAAACGATACCGTTCTTTCCTGTACGCCGGCAAATACCGACGCGGAAACGCTGTTAAACGGAATGAAGCTGGAGGGCTTGGAATTAAAAACGGCGTTAAACGCGATCGTCGGAGCGATGTACGTCAACGGTTATCTTTCGTCGGAGGACAATTCTATGCTTATCAGCGTGGATACGACCAATGAAAATAATACGAGCGACTTTTTAAGCTATATTACCAATCAAGTAAACGAGGTTTTCGTAAATTCGGAAATGGAATGTGCTATTATCGCCCAAGCCGTTAAGGCGGACGAGGCCTTGAAGCAAAGAGCTGAAGAACAAGGTATATCCGTCGGAAAGATGTATTTGCTCGATAAAATGATCGGCAGTATGGAATTGATAACGGAAGAGGATATTGCCGAGCTTGCGAATATGTCTATAAAGGATCTCAATTTAATGTACTCCGCTAAGCCCGACGACGAAGAAGAAAAGCCGAGCGACGAGTTGATCTCGGGATCGGTGAACGTCAAAGTGGGAACGGAGGACGCTTTGTCCGCAGTATTGACGGAGCTTGGCAAAACGGAGGACGAAGTGGAAGAAGCCCGTATCTTTATTTTACCGTCCAAGCGCGGAGAAACGAAGGTAGTATATTCGGTAACGGTAAAATTTTATAACGATAAAGAGATATACAAATACGAGGTGGACTATCAAACGGGCGAGCTCGAAAGGCTCGACGAGGAGGACGGCTTCCCGTCGCACGGATCCGAGCGTCAACAGCCGGGGAACGGATTTGACGATTGATTTTTTCCTTTGAAAAACGAAAAAAAGACGAAACGAAAAAAAGTTTCGTCTTTTTTTGCGATAAAATCCCGTTCAACTTTATTGATTAGGTGAAAAGGCTAAAAAAGGAGGGTAAAATACAATGGGATGATCGTCGATAACGCACACCAAAATTAAAAAATAATCCCAAAGGAGAAATAAAAAATGAAAAGAATTTTTAAGTTATTAAGTATGGTAGTAGGCTTTTGTTTGCTTTGCGCAAGCTTTTTCGGTTGTAATTCCACCACGACGGCAAGCGCTGAGGAGCTTTCGTATATCAGCATGAGGATCAACCCCGAGATCGAGCTGGTCGTTGACGAAGAGGGTGAAGTGGTTGCCGTAAACGCGATCAACGAGGACGGCGAAACGGTGCTTTGCGAGCTGGAGCTTATCGGTATGACCGCGGAGGAAGCGGGGGAGGCGTTTACCGCTATGGCGACCGAGCTCGGCTTTATCGACGTGGACGGGGAGGACGCGACCGTCTATATTTTAGTCGAAGGCAACGATACGGAGCTTATGGAAAAGCTTGAAGAAAAAATCACCGAAAAAATAAACGGGTTTTTCGACAAGAAGGGTATTTTCGGAAAGGTATCTCCCGAAGAATTGGAAGCGTACGAAGCGCTTGCAGCCGAATGGGAGGTTTCCCTGAAGGACGCAAGAATGATCAGCCGTATCCTCGAGCTCTATCCCGAAATGACCGTAGAAGAAATTTTGGCGCTTTCGTTTGAAGAAAGGATCGAGCTCATCAAAGAAGATTCCGTTAAAAACGGAATGCCGATCGATCTGCGTAACGAGTATAGGGAAGCCGTTGACGCGGTAAAAGAGGAATACGCGGAGCTTTTCGAGCTTGCCAAGGAGTTGAAGGATCTTGAAACGCAGCTTCAAAACGAAAGCTTGAGCGAAGAAGATCGTGCGCTTATCCAAGAAGAATACGATACGAAAAAAGCGGAATACGACGAGCTTAAAAAGCAGTACGAGGAAGCCGTTGCGGCGTTAAAAGCGGAAAAGAGCGAAAAGGCGGAGGAAATAGAGAACGAGATAAAAGAAAAGGCGAAAGAGCGCCGCGACGAATTTGCGGAAAAGCTGAAAGAACACGAAGATAAGCTTCAAGAACAAAAGGAAGAAATAGAGGATAAGATCAAGCAATGGCGCGAAAACCGCAAATGATGGTACGATAACCAAAACCGCTACGGAAAACCGTAGCGGTTTTACTTGTATGCGAAATTATTTCGCTTTGCGGGTTTGTGAAAGAATACCAAAGAAATATGAAAGAATTTCTATTGCAATTCGGTCGGGTTATGCTATAATATAAAAGAATAAATATATAATAGAGGAGATAAAAATATTATGAAGATGCCCGTTTTGGACAAGAACTTTTATCCTATGATCAAGGCGCTCAACGATTTCGAGGAAACCGTAAAAAAGAGCGGTAAGAGCGTAGAGGTTACGCTCGTGGCGGAAAGGAGCGGCGGCTATAACTACGTGTATACCTATAACGCGCTGCAGGACGGCGTGAACGACGCGCTCAATTTCCGCGTGGCGGAGCGTTTGGCAAAGACGATTTTGTGGGTAGTTGGCGGCTTCAAAATTTCCGTAGCAGGCAGCAGGTCCGTTTACGAATATTTGAAAAAGGCGTACACGATGGAGGGCTTGCGCGCGTTCGACGTAGAGTTTATGAGCGGCGTTTACGAAAGACCTTTCGAGGTGGAATGGCTTGAAAAGGACCAAATTCCCGCGCAAAAGAACAATTCCGTACGCGTAGGCGGCTATTTGAACGGTTGCCGTATCGGCTTCGACGCGGGCGGCTCGGATAGAAAGGTGAGCGCGGTGATCGACGGCGAGGTCGTTTACAGCGAGGAGGTCGTTTGGAATCCGAAGATTACCGAGGACCCCACCTATCACTATAACGAAATTTTGACGGCTATGAAAACGGCGGCTTCCAAAATGCCCACCGTGGACGCGATCGGCGTTTCTTCCGCAGGCGTGTACGTGGATAACAAGATCATGGTCGCTTCCCTGTTCATCAAGGTAGACAAGAAAAAGCACGGCGATTACGTAAAGAATATGTATATCAACGTAGCCAAGGAAATGAGCAAGGAAATGGGTAAGGAGATCCCCCTTGAAGTAGCCAACGACGGCGACGTTACCGCGCTTGCGGGCGCTATCGACTTGAACGATAACGGCGTGCTTGGTATCGCTATGGGTACGAGCGAGGCGGTCGGATATATCAATACGGACGGCGGCATCAACGGTTGGCTTTCCGAGCTTGCGTTCGCGCCCGTCGATTTTAACGAAAGCGCGATGCAAGACGAATGGAGCGGCGACTTCGGCGTGGGCTGTAAATATTTCTCGCAGGACGCGGTCATCAAGCTTGCCGAAGCGGGCGGTCATAAATTTGCGGACGGGCTTACGCCGGCGCAAAAGCTCAAAGAAGTACAGGCTATGATGGACGAGGGCGACGCGCTCGCGGCGCAAATTTACGAGGATATCGGCGTATACCTTGCCCACACCATTCCTTTCTACGCTAAATTTTACGATATCAAGCATATGCTTTTGCTCGGCCGCGTTATGGGCGGCAAGGGCGGCGATATCATTCTTGCCACCTGCAAAAAGGTTTTGGCGGAGGAATATCCCGCGTTCGCGAGCCTCGATATCGGACTTCCCGACGAAACGAACAGACGCGTCGGACAAAGCATTGCGGCGGCTTCTTTGCCTGCGAACGCGTAAGCGAAAGGAGAACGACTATGAAATGTTTCAAAAACGCAACCGTATACGTAGAGGGTGAGGGCTTAAAGCAAACGAGCGTTTGCTTTGACGAAAAGATCGAAAAAATTTCCCGTTGCTGCGTGAGCGGCGCGGAGGAGATCGCGCTTCCCGAGGACGCGATCGTCGTACCCGGGTTTATCGACCAGCACATTCACGGCGCGGGCGGCTCGGACGGAATGGACGGTACGGTAGAGGATATTGCGATCATCGCAAGGACGGTCGCGGCGGAGGGTACGACCTCTTTCCTCGTAACGACTATGACCCAAAGCAAGGAAAACATCACCAAGGCGATGCAGGCGGTCAAGGCGTATCGCGAAGCGGACTCCAAAGAGGGCGCGCGCGTGGTAGGTATCCACTTGGAAGGACCGTTTATCGCGGCGGCGCACAAGGGCGCGCAACCGCTCGAATACGTGGCGAAATCGGATATCGAGGTGTTCGACGAATACAACGCGGCAAGCGGGAACGCGATCAAGATCGTATCCCTTGCGCCCGAAACGGAGGGCGCGGAGGCGCTTATTCGTCATTTGAGCGCGAATAAGATCGTCGCTTCCGTCGGTCATTCGGGCGCGAAATACGCGGACGTGCAAAAGGCGGTGGAAGCGGGCGCTTGTAACGTTACGCATACCTACAACGCGCAAACGCCGTTGCACCATAGAGAGATCGGCGTAGTGGGCAGCGCTATGCTTATCGACGAGCTCAACTGTGAGCTGATCGCCGACACGATCCACGTTTCCGTTCCGGCTATGAAATTGCTCGTAAAAAACAAGCCTGCGGACAAGCTTACCTTGATCACCGACGCTATGCGCGCAAAGGGTATTCCCGACGGCGTGAGCGAGCTGGGCGGTCAAACGGTATACGTGAAAAACGGGGAAGCAAGACTTGCCGACGGCACGCTTGCCGGTAGCGTTTTGCGTATGAACAGAGCCGTTCAAAACCTGGTGGAAAAGGTGGGCGTGCCCTTTGAAAAAGCGGTGGATTGCGCCACGCTCAATCCCGCCAAAAACCTTGGTATCGACGACGAGGCAGGCAGTATCAAGGTCGGCAAGCGCGCGGATTTCACCGTGCTCAATAGCAGCTACGACGTATTGATGACCGTTCGCGGCGGCGAGGTTATCTACAAGGCTTAAATTTGCTCATAGATTATTTCCTCTTATTTAAGGGTCGAGGCGAGTTATTCGCCTCGGCTCTTTTGTCGTTAAGGCGACGGAACGCCTCTCGGTTGATTTCTGCCTATGAAACGCTACGCAATACGGCGCATAAACGCGCGGTTACGTACCTCCAGTACGCGCCCTTGCGTTATGCCCGTCTTGCTTGCGTTTCCCAACGGCATATTCTCAACCGTTTGTCGTTCCGTCGCCTTTTTTCGTTTTTCATAACCTCCACAGGGCGCGCATATTTATAAGGTAGCGCGAGGAAAAAATTTTTTCGTGCAAATACGGCGAAATACTTTCAAAAAAAGAAAAAATATGCTATAATAGGAGAGAACGATTTTGAACGGAATACGCTTATCCGAAAAATACGCGGCTTTTACTACGGAAAAACCCTTTGATTTTACGAAACGCTCGACCATCGGTTGCGGCGGCTTTGCACCCGTCGCGTTCTATCCGAAAACGGCGGAGGAATGTATAACGCTCGTCGGGTATTTACGGACGGACGGCTTTCCCTATCAGGTGCTCGGCAATCTCTCCAACGTCTTGCCCAAAAGCGGCGAATCGGACGGGGTGGTTATCAGCACCAAATCGCTCAAAGGGATCTCCTTTTCAAACGGCGTTTTCGTCGAGGCGGGCGTGACGAGCGGCGCGTTGCTTTCGGCGTGTAAAAAACGGGGCTTGAGCGGCGCGGAATTTCTCGTCGGCATACCCTGTACGGTGGGCGGCGCGCTGTATATGAACGCAGGCGTTGCCGGCGCGTATATCGGCGAGCTCGTCGAAAGCGTAACGGTGATAAGGGAGGGGGAGCTTACCGTATTGCCCCGATCGGCTTGCGAATACGCCTATAAACACAGCGCGTTTATGCAAAATAACGACTTTATCTTGGGCGCGAAGCTGGCGTTGGAGGAGGCGGACGAGGCGAGCGTTTTGGTAAAGCTCAAGGCGTACGCGGACAGGCGCAAGCATTTGCCCAAGGGCAAGAGTATGGGGTGCGTGTTCAAAAATCCTCCGAACGCCGTCGCGGGAAGGCTGATCGAGGGCGCGGGCTTAAAGGGCTTACGAATAGGCGGCGCGGTGGTATCGGAAATGCACGCGAATTTTATCGTCAACGATAAAGGCGCTACGTCCGAGCATATTCAAGCGCTGATCGCCGTCGTGAAGAACGCGGTTTTTGCACAGTACAACGTACGGCTGGAAGAAGAAATACGATATTTGGAATGAGGAAACGAAAGTGATTTTAACGGCAGATTACCATACGCATACACCCTATTCCCACGGCAAAAATACGGTCGCGGAAAACGTTGCGCGCGCAAAAGAGTTGGGCTTGCAGCAGATCGGCATTTCCGACCACGGCTTTTCGCATATCGTCTACGGGCTTCGTCGGCGCGAGGTGGAGGCGTATAAAGCGGAATGTGCGGCGGCGGAAAAGGAATACGGGGTACGCGTCCTCGTCGGGATAGAAGCGAATGTTCGCGGTGAGTCGGGCAAGTCCGATCTCACCGACGCCGATTACGAAAATTTCGATATCTACCTTTGCGGTCATCATATCTACGTGCATTATACCAAACCGTTTGAGTTGTCCAAATACGGCTATTGGAATTGGATATCGCAATCTATGCTTCATTGTACGACCAAACGGCAGGTCAAGCGCAATACGGTGGCTTATATCAATACCGTTAAAAACAATCCCATCGACGCCATCACGCATTTGGGGTATATGTGTCCCGCAGAGGTGGTTGAAGTGGCGAAATGCGCCGCCGATCACGGCACGTATATCGAATTGAATTCCAAGAAAACGCACCTCACGGACGAGGAGCTTTCCGATATCGTCGCCAAGACCTCCGCGCGCTTTATTATCAATTCGGACGCGCACTCGGCGGATAGAGTGGGGGACACCAAGCTCGTGGAAGAACAGCTTGCGCGCATAAATTTCCCTATGGATAGGATAGACAATATCGACGGGCGCTTCCCCGTTTTCCGTTTCAGCGAATTCAAAAAGCATCTTTAAGCAACGAATATGAGCTTTACTACCGATATCAAAAAAGAGATCGTATCAAAAAGCGCCGCGTTATCTCGCGGCGGCTTGGCGGCAAAAAAAGCGAGCGTTTCCGCGTTCGTCCGCACGAGCGGTGCGTTGGGCGTAAAAGACGGCGCGCCCACTTTTTTTCTCGTGAGCGAAACGGAAACGGTAGCGGAATTTTTTATGCAGCTTTTTTCCGAAGTCTTTTCGGTGGAATTGTTCGTGACCCACGCAACGCGGGATAGAAAGAGCGGCAGGGACAAGCTCGTTATGCAATGTCCCCCCGCCGAAGCCACGGCAACGCTCGATAGGCTCGGGCTTTTGAAACGGGACAAGAGCGGTATACGCGAGGGGATAGCCGCTTCCCTGATCAAGAGCGAGGAACAAAAGCTCGCCTATATCCAAGGCGCGTTTTTGGGCGGCGGCAGTTGCATTTTACCCAAAGCAAGCGGCGGTAGCGGCTATCACTTGGAGATCGTTTTCGACGATAGGCAAACGGCGAAGGATTTTTGCGAGCTGCTTGTGGAAATGGAGCTTATCGCCAAGCTCGTCGAGCGTAAGGAAACGCAGGTGGTATATATCAAGAGCAAAGAAGTTATTTCCGATTTCCTGTCCGTGATCGGCGCGGAGAATTGCTTGCGGAAATTCGAGGCGTTCACGCAAAAGCGCGACGCGGCAAACCAAGACAACCGCGCGCGGAATTGCTTTTCGGGCAACGCGGACAAGACGGCGATCGCGGCGGTGAAGCAGGTCGTCGCCATTCAAAAAATACAAGAGAAAACGCATTTTGCCGATTTAAGCGAGGAGCTGATCGCTCTTTGCAAAGCGCGGCTCAAATATCCCGAAAAATCGTTGCGCGAGCTTGCCGAGCTTTTGGGTACGAGCAAAAGCTGCTTAAATCACCGTATACGGCGACTTATGGATATAGCGGAGGAGTTGTAAAATGACCGATTTCGTGCATTTGCATTTGCACACCGAATACAGTCTTTTGGACGGGGCGGCTAAGGTAGACGACCTCGTGGATTATCTCGTCAAAAATAATATCGACGCCTGCGCCGTGACCGACCACGGCAATATGTACGCGTCCTTGTATTTTGCGGCGGAATGCGTCAAAAAAGGCATCAAATACATCATCGGTTGCGAGCTGTACGCCACCGATAATCATTTGGACAAGCGCGCAGGCACGAACACCGACCATATCGTCTTGCTCGCCAAAAACAAAACTGGCTATAAAAATATCGTAAAATTGGATTCCCTGTCCTATATCGAGGGCTTCTACGGCAAGCCCCGTATCGGCTACGACTATATCAAAAAGCATCACGAGGGGGTCATTTGCCTTTCCGCTTGCTTGGCGGGTAGGATACCGCAGCTTTTGTTGGACGGCGAGTACGACGCCGCGAAGCAATGGGCGGCGGATATGAAAGCGGTGTTCGGCGAGGATTTTTATATCGAGATACAAGACCACGGCATCGCCGACGAAAAACAGGTCATTCCCGACCTTATAAAAATAGCCAGAGAGTTGGATATCGGCTTGGTAGCCACCAACGACGTGCACTATATCGAAAAGGACGATTGGGAAGCGCACGACGTTTTGCTTTGTATCCAAACGAAGAAAACGCTTGCCGACCCCAAGCGAATGAAGTTCGAAACGCACGAGTTTTATATGAAATCGGGGGACGAGATGGCGGAGCTGTTCTCGTATGTCCCCGAAGCGATAACCAACACGCGCGTTATTGCGGATAAGATCGAGGAGCCCGTTTTCGATATCACGCCCTACGGCGACCCCATTCGCGACACCTCGCTGATCCCTTTATATAAACCCGACGACGGCTCCACCTCGCCCGAATACCTCACCAAGCTCACTTGGGAGGGCTTGAAGGGGCGGTACGCGGATATCACCCCCGAGATCAAAGAGCGTGTGGAATACGAGCTGAGCATCATTATCAAGATGGGCTTTGCCGACTATTTCCTGATCGTATGGGACTATATCAATTGGTCGCGCTTAAACGGTATTCCCGTAGGTCCCGGGCGCGGCTCGGGCGTAGGCAGTATCGTCGCGTATTCTATCGGTATCACCGACGTAGACCCCTTGCGCTACGATTTGATCTTCGAGCGCTTCCTCAATCCCGACCGTGTTTCCATGCCCGACTTCGACGTCGACTTTTGTACCAAAAGACGGTATGAAACGATCGAATACGTCCGTAAAAAATACCACCCCGAAAACGTAGCGCAGATCGTGACCTTCGGTACGCTTGCTTCGCGCGCCGTCATCAAGGACGTGGGGCGCGTTATGGGCGTTCCTTATTCGGAAACGGACAAGGTGGCAAAGCTAATGGACGGTAAATCGACCATCAGCGAGCTGCTTGGTAGAAAGATACCCAAGATCGAAAAGCAATTACAAGACCCCGAGCTTTCGGAAGAAAAGCGTGCGGAGGTCGAGAAAAATCTCGCCGAGCAAAAGAAGAAGAGAAATCCCGAATTTATCGAGGTGTACGAAAGCAATCCCGAGCTCCGCCGCGTGATCGATATGGGCTTGAAGCTCGAGGGTATGCCCAAGAACACCTCCGAGCACGCCGCAGGCGTCGTAATTTGCAACAAGGTTTTGGCGGACAACGTACCGCTGGCAAGGAACGGCGAGGATATCGTAACGCAGTTCGATATGAAAGAAGTGGAAGCGGTGGGTATGCTGAAGATGGACTTCCTCGCGCTCACCACCCTCACCGATATCCAAAACACCCTCGAATATATCAAAGAGGGGTTGGGGATCGATATCGACTTCAACGAAATAGGGGTAGACGTCCCCGAAGCCTATCAGCTCATCTCGTCCGGCGATACGGACGCGGTGTTCCAGCTCGAACAAGGCGGTATGAAAAAGTTTATGAAAGACCTGCAACCCAACTGCTTGGAGGATCTTATCGCAGGTATTTCCCTCTACCGCCCGGGACCTATGGACTTTATCCCCAAATATATCGAGAATAAGCATCACCCTGAAAAGATCGTATACGATACGCCCTATTTGGAGCCTATTTTGAAAAACTCCTACGGCGTTATCATCTATCAGGAACAGGTAATGCAAATATTCCAACAGCTTGCCGGCTATTCGCTCGGACAAGCCGACCTCGTTCGCCGCGCCATGGCGAAAAAGAAGAAAAAGGAGCTGATGGCGCAAAAGGACAAGTTCATCTACGGCGCGCCCGAGGACGGCATCACGGGCTGCGCTTCGCTCGGTATTCCCGCCGAGGTCGCCGCTAAGATATTCGCGGATATGGAAAGCTTCGCTTCGTATGCGTTCAACAAATCGCACGCGGCGGCGTACGCGGTCGTAGCCTACCGAACGGCGTATTTGAAAGCGTTCTATCCCAAGGAATTTTTGGCGGGTATTCTCAACGACCGTATCGATAAGATCGACGAAATTTCCAAATATATTATGTATATGAAGGAAAAGAACATCGACGTCTTGCCGCCCGACGTCAATAGATCCAAAGCGATCTTTTGGGTGGAGGGCAACGGGCTTCGTATCGGGCTGGGCGCGCTTCGCGGCGTTGGTCAGGACGCGATCGAAGCGGTCATCAAAGAGCGCGATAACAACGGACCGTTCAAGGATTTTTCCGATTTTATCATGCGTTGCGCGAAATTGATCAACCGCCGTATCGTAGAAAGCTTGATATACGCAGGCGCGTTCGACAGCTTCGGTTACGCCCGTTCGCAGCTTGCGGCGGTGTACGACGAAGCGTTTTCGCGCGTAGTGGCTATGGACAAGCAAAAGGGGGGCATGCAAATTTCCCTGTTCGGGGAATTTATCGAGGAGCAGGCGCTCGATATCCGCTATCCCGATATTCCCGAATACGAAACGATGGAAAGACTGTCCAAGGAAAAATCGGTGCTCGGCGTGTACGTCAGCGGACACCCGTTCGAAAAGTTTTTGCCCTATTTCAAGGATTGCAGCTTCAACTGTTCTATGCTCAACGCGTACACGGAGGAGGAAGAGGGCGGCGCGAGATCGTATACGGAGATCAGCGACGGTATGCCCGTTACCATGGGCGGTATGATCGGCACGTTCAAGAAGCTCAAGACGCGTACCGGCTCGCTGATGGCGTTCGTTACCGTCGAGGATATGTACGGCTCGATCGAATGCGTTTGCTTCCCCAAGGTGTACGATAAGATCCGCAATTTCTTGGAAACGGACAGGGTGGTCTCTTTGTCGGGTAAGATCAGTATCGACGAGGACAAAGCGCCCGTGATCATTTTGGATAAAATGCAGGAGTTTTCGATAGACGAGGCGCAAAAATCCACGCAAAAGGCTCGCGTGGCTGACGACGAGCCAACCGCGCCCGCGCCGCGTAGGGAAAAGCCCGATTCGGAAAAGAAGCTTTGGCTCAATATCACGGGCTTGGAGGACGCGGATATCGACGAGCTTATGGAAGCTTTGACCTTCTACGAGGGGGAAACGAGCGTGTTTTTCGTCAAGGACGGCAAAAAAATGTCCTGCTCGCAAAAGGTTGCTCCCAATCGCGCGTTGCTCGCCGAGCTTTCCAGCTTTTTGCCCGATAGCGCGATTAAATTACTTTGATAGGCTTTTTGCGAAACTCGCAAAAAAAATTGAAAAAGTTGCTTAAAAACGTTTGTTTTTTTTGAAAGATTTGCTATAATATATTTGTGCGCGCAAAACGCAGGGGAAAACGAGGAACAAAAGACGTAAAGAGGTGTATGAAATGAAACGTATAGGTTTGTTGACGAGCGGCGGCGACGCCCCCGGTATGAACGCCGCGATCCGTGCGGTCGTTCGTTCGGGTATTTACTTCGGTATGGAGGTCTACGGTATCGAACGCGGCTACGCCGGTTTGATCGAGGACGCCGTTATCCCTATGGAGATGCGTAGCGTGTCCAATATCGTGCAGTTCGGCGGTACGAAATTGCGTACGGCAAGATGCTTGGAGATGATGACGAAGGAAGGACAAAAGCAAGCGGTCGAAACGCTGGAAAAGCACGGCATCGAAGGTCTTGTGGTCGTCGGCGGCGACGGCTCTTTCCGCGGCGCGAAAACGCTCAGCGACGAGTTCGGCGTGCCTACCATCGGTATCCCGGGAACGATCGATAACGACTTGGAATATACCGATTATACGCTCGGCTTCGACACGGCGGTAAACACCTGCCTCGATATCATCAATAAGCTTCGCGATACGATGACGTCGCACGAACGCGTTTCCGTCGTAGAGGTTATGGGCAGACATTGCGGCGACATCGCGCTGTACAGCGGTATCGCTTCGGGTGCGGAGATCATCGTCGTTCCCGAAATTTCTTTCAATATGAACGAGATCGCTTCCCGTATCCATCGCTCGCGCGCCAACGGTAAGCACTCGAATATCATCATCGTAGCCGAGGGGGTCATGAGCGCGGATAAGTTTGCAAAGGAATTGCAGGCGATCACCGAATACGACGTTCGTCCCACCTGTATCGGACACGTACAGCGCGGCGGCTCGCCGAGTATGGCGGATAGAATGTTGGCGGCGCAGTTCGGCAACAAAGCCGTACGCTTGCTCAACGACGGCTGCGGCAACCGCGTGGTGGGTATTCGCAACAATAAAATTATCGATATGGATATCATCGAAGCCGTTTCTATGAAGAAGAGGTTCAATTACGAGCTGTACGAAACGTTGCAAATGATCTCTATGTAAGTCAAAAACAAACGGACCGTTTTCGGGTATCGGAAACGGTCTTTTTTTGCGCCAACGCGCGTTTTTGAAAAATAAGTGAAAAATTTTTGCGTTTGGTATTGAAAAATTCCAAATTGTGTTATATAATATATATGATGATAAGAATTGTGAGGGAAATATGATATTAACCGTTTGTATGAGTCCGTGCACGGACGTTACCGTTGAGCTTGACGCGCTGAAGGTGGGAAAAACGAACGTCGTCAAAAGCAAGACCCTTTCCTTGGGCGGTAAGGCGCTCAACGTGGCGATCGGGGTAAAAAGATTGGGCGGCGAACCGTTTGCGACGGGGCTTATGTATAACGAAAACGGCTATATATTCGAGAACGCGCTCGATAAGGAGGGAGTACCCTTCACTTTCGTTTGGAGTAAGGGTCGCGTACGCGAAAATTATAAATTTATCGACAACCGTTCTATGCTCACCGAGGTCAACGATATCGGCGAGGAAGTGAGCAAGGAAAAGGCGGAGGAAGTGCTTTCGATGGTGCGTATGCTTTCCGCGCGCAGCGATATAACGGTGCTTTCGGGCGGACTTCCGCGCGGCGTGGACGCCGCGTATTACGGCAAACTCGCCCAAGCCGTCGATCCCAAATCGATGAAGATCGTAGACGCCCAAGGCGCAAGACTTTTTTCCGCGCTCGGTCAAGGCGTCGATCTCGTAAAGCCCAATCTCGACGAGCTGGAAAATACGCTGGGCAGGCACGTATCGGACAAAGAGGATATGCTCGCGGCTTGTTACGAGCTGTTGGATCGCGGCGCAAAACGGGTGCTGCTCTCTTTAGGCAAGCAGGGCGCGGTGCTCACCGACGGAACGCACAGCTTCTATTGCAAGAGCGTCAACGTAGCCGTCAATTCGACGGTGGGCGCCGGCGACGGTATGGTCGCGGCGGCAGCTTTGAAGCTGCAAGAGGGCGCGCCATTGTCCGAAATTTTACGCGCCGGCGTTGCGGCTGGCACGGCGACGGTGATGACGGTGGGCAAGGTTTCGTTTACCAAAGAAAAGTACGACGAGGTGCTTACTAATTTACGCGTGATCGAGCTTTGAAAAGAAAAATAAAAAAAGCGTACTTTTTTTGCGGTTATTGCATATAGTATAATATATTCCAAGAGAAAAAGCTTCTTTCGTCCCGAATACCCAGCGGAGTGCTCCGTCGTTTTCGGGGTCAGGAAACGGAAGTCGGAAAAGACGCCGTGTTATCCGACGTAGAGCTGAAAGCACGCAAGAGGAAACGGTTATCAGCGCTTTGCAACGTTCGTTGCAAAGTCGCGCAACTGACGGTATCGAAAAAGAAAATAGACCGCGACGGCTCGTCGCGGTTTTTATAAAGACGGCGGAATATTTCTTTCCTATGAAGCGTAAGATAGGATTAAAAGGAGTGGACAATGAAAAAATCGGAAAAGATCGTCACGGCGCTTGCGACCATCGCGCTCGGCGTACTCTTGATCGTGCTTAGGGGCGATCTGATCAGTATCTTAATGACGGTACTCGGCGTGGGGCTTGCGGCGTTCGGCGTAATGGATCTATTCAATCGTCGCTTTCCGCCGGCGATCGTCAAGCTCGTGTTCGGCTTGGTCGTTATCGTTTGCGGTTGGGTGATCGTGGAGGCTGTGCTCTACCTCGTCGCCGCCGTGCTGTTGATCGCGGGCATTTTATTATTGTATGAAAAGATCAAAAATAAGGTAAGCTGCGCCACCTTGTTTTACACCCTTTGCGAATACGCCATACCCATCGTATTTATCGTGATCGGTACGCTTTTGATGTTCAATCAAGGCAACACCGTCGATTGGGTGTTCGTCGTCGGCGGTATCTTCACCGTGATAGAGGGCGGCTTGCTCCTCGTCGGCGCGTTCGCGGACGATTGATAAACAGGAATTGCGTCTTTACGACCTCGCAAATAAATTGCGAGGTTTTCTATTTTTGCGAAAAAGATAAAAATTTATCGATTTAGCGATTAAAAATTGACCGCAAGGCGGTTTAAGCGTTTGGAATTGGGGGGATTTTATGCTATAATTATGGGGTACGAGTAGAAATACGCGCTTTTTACGCGCGTCAAAAAACGGAAAATAATACAAACGGAGATATAAACTATGAACAACAAGGTTACTATTATCGGTGCAGGCTCGGTTGGTGCAACCGTAGCATACACGCTCGTAGCAACGGGCTCGGTTGCGGAGATCGTACTCATCGACGTCAACGTGGAAAAGGCGAAGGGCGAGGCGATGGATATCAGACAATCCACCCCTTATCTTTCCCCCGCGAAGATCTATTGCGGCACGTACGAGGACGCGGCGGATTCGGATATCGTTATCGTCACCTCCGGCGTAGGTAGAAAGCCCGGGCAATCGCGTATCGATTTAACGCAAACGAACGTAAATATTTTGAAAAGCATCGCGCCGCAGATCGTGAAATACGCGCCCAACGCGCTTTATTTATTCGTGGCAAACCCCGTAGACGTACTCACCTACGTATTTTGCAAGATTACGGGCGTGCCCAGAAACCGCGTGATCGGCACGGGCACGACGCTGGACAGTATTCGTTTGAGAACGCGTCTTTCCGAATTGTATTCGGTCAATCAACAGCAGGTGCACGCGTACGTTTTGGGCGAGCACGGCGATTCCTCGTTCGTGGCTTGGTCCACGGCGGATATTTCGGGCGTATCGCTTGCGGAATACGAGAGCACGCTCACCGATAAAAGCGTGTTGACGGTGACCCCGTACGATAGAGCGGAGGTAGAGGAATACGTGAAAAAATCGGGCGGTCAAATTATCGCCGGTAAGGGCGCGACCTTCTACGGTATCGCGGCTTGCGTGGCGAAGATCGTCAACGCTATCTATTCGAGCGCGTATACCATTTTGCCCGTATCCACCGTTTTGGAGGGCGAGTACGGTATTTCCGACGTGGCTCTTTCCACCCTTTGCGCCATCGGCAACGAGGGGATCGTGACCACGCTCACGCCCAAGCTCTCCGACGACGAGCTTGCCAAGATGAGAAACAGCGCGGAAGTGCTCAAGGGCGTTATCGCGCAAATCGAAATTTAAGAAAGAAGAGGTTGTATAATGGAGTACCGTATTGAAAAAGACACGATGGGGGAAATGCAAGTCCCCGCGGATAGATATTGGGCGGCGCAAACGCAAAGAAGCTATCAAAACTTCCGTATCGGCGACGAGGTGATGCCCCGTGAGATCACGAAAGCGTTCGGCGTTTTGAAAAAGGCGGCGGCGCTTGCGAACAACAAGCTCGGCAAGCTGGACGACGAAAAGCTTTGCGTTATCTCTAAAGCGTGCGACGAGGTGATCTCGGGCGAGCTCAATTCCCACTTTCCGCTTGTCGTATGGCAAACGGGCAGCGGCACGCAATCGAATATGAACGCGAACGAGGTCATCGCCAACCGCGGCAACGAGCTTGCGGGTAAAAAGCTTTTGCACCCCAACGACGATATCAATAAGAGCCAAAGCTCCAACGATACCTTCCCTACGGCGATGCATATCGCGGCGGTCGTGGCGATCGAGGACAATTTGTTCCCCGCTATGGATACGCTCACGGCAACGCTCAAACGCTTGGAGGCGGAAAACGAGGGGATCGTAAAGAGCGGCAGAACGCACCTGCAAGACGCCGTTCCCATCGCGTTCTCGCAGGAGATCAGCGGTTGGAGAAATATGATCGAAAAGACCAAAGCCCAGCTCACGCTTGCTTTGGACGGCTTGAAAGAGCTTGCGCTCGGCGGTACGGCGGTCGGCACGGGGCTTAACGCGCCCAAGGGCTTTGCCGAGGAGGTGGCGGCGCAGGTGTCCGCGCTCACGGGTAAAAAATTCGTAACGGCGGAAAACAAATATCACGCATTGACGGCGAAGGACGAACTCGTATTCGCACACGGCGCGCTTAAAGCGCTCGCTTGTAACTTGATGAAGATCGCCAACGACGTGCGTTGGCTTGCGAGCGGTCCTCGCGACGGGCTCGGGGAGATCTTCATTCCCGAAAACGAACCCGGATCGTCCATTATGCCGGGAAAAGTCAACCCCACGCAATGCGAATCGATGACGATGGTCGCGGTACAAGTTATGGCGAACGACGTAGCGGTGGGCGTAGGCGCTTCGCAGGGCAATTTCGAGCTCAACGTATTTATGCCCGTGATCATCTACAACTTTTTGCAATCGGTGCGTTTGCTTTCCGACGGTATCCGTTCGTTTGAGAGCAACTGCGTAACGGGTATTAAGGCGAACAAGGAAAAGATGAAGCACAACTTGTATAATTCCTTGATGCTGGTCACCGCGCTCAACCCGTATATCGGCTACGAGAACGCGGCAAAGACGGCGAAAAAAGCTTACAAGGAAAACATTTCGCTGAAAGAAGCGTGCGTGGAACTCGGTTTCCTTACCGCTGAAAAGTTTGACGAAGTGTTCCACCCCGAACAAATGGTATAGGAGAAAACAAATGAAAGTAAGTTATTATCCCGGTTGTACGTTAAGAACTAAAGCAAAAGACCTTGACGTTTACGCTCGTAAGGTTGCAGAAGCGCTTGGCGTTACCTTAGAAGAAATTGAAAACTGGCAATGTTGCGGTGGCGCGTTTACGACTAGTACTGATGAAATTGCAACCAAACTTTCTTCGGTGCGCGCGCTAAAAGAAGCAAAGGCTAAAGGTCAACCCCTTTTAACCGTTTGCTCTGCCTGCCACAACGTAATTAAGCAAACTAACGACGCTATGAAGAACAACGCGGAATTTGCGTCCAAGGCAAACAACTATATGGCTGAAGACCC
>JAFURP010000056.1 GCA_017471785.1 Clostridia bacterium
GTCGGAAATGTTGAAACATTTGTCGTCAAAAACACATATGATTTCTGTGGTGGAGCAAAGTAAAATTAAAGCGAAACTAATGGATTACATAGAATGCGAAAAACGAGCCTCAAGCATTGAAAGGGCTAAGAAGTTTTATTTTGATTTTTGTGCATATTATAACAATATACATAATTTGTCTGCGGTGAAAGAAGCGCGGGCGGAGCATAGAGAGCGTTCAATAGAAAGAAAAAGACAATCGGTCTTGTCGCAAATACAGCATTTCTACAATCAAGCGCTTGTGGCAGTTGAGGATGAACCGTTTTTCAGTAGAGGAAAGCTCAAGAAAAAACTGAAACAAATTTTTGAGGGTTATCGAACGAGAGTTTTGTCTTGCTATGATTTTGATGATTTAGACGATTTGTTGGACAATGCTGAAATAGATTTAGATCCTGATTATGAGTAATGTCTTTATAGTACGTTGATACTGTTAATAATTTCAAGTGCAAAGCATAAATAACAATAATTATGAAAAAGTTATCCATCTGCGAAAGATGGATAACTTTTTTACATAGAGAAGAAAGCAGTTTTTAAGGGTATAAAATCAGCTCGATTTTCTTGGGTTGTTGGTGGGCGGTAAACGCTGAAACCCTTTATTTATAAGGGATTTCGCGATTGTCTTATAGGTTCGAATCCACCTCTGCCCACCACAAAACAGCACCTCAAACGAGGTGCTGTTTTGTGGTGTATAGTGATCGTTATGTATTTTCGCTTGAATTTTTATTGCAATCAGAAATAAATAGAAGGTTTATAAAGATTGCCTGAATTGCGAGGGCGTGATTTTTTCCCGCTTCTTAAATTGCATCGTAAAATAGGCGGCGCTGATAAAACCGCACATTTGCGCGATTTGATAAATGGTAAAATTGGACGTAGACAACAAATGTTTGGATATGTCCAATCTTTTTTTTAAGATGTACGCGCTTGGCGTATATCCCGTTTCTTCTTTGCATTTCCGTATAAACGTATCGTGGGAAATATTGTGCTGTTTCGCAAAATCGGCAATATTGATCTCGATATTATAGTTTTTCGAAACGAAATAATCGAATTCCTTAATAAAATCCGTATGCATGGGCGCGAGCGGTTTACTGCTTTTATTGCAATGCTTTTCCGCCAACAATTCGGTAAATTGATAATAAAATATGGAAAGATTCAGCGTGGTCAGGGTGTTTTGATTTTTGGTTACCGATTTGTACGCTTTTTTCAGCGTGTCCTTCAACTCGCCGATCAGTTCGCTGTTCGAAAGCGTGATACAATCGCTTAAAACCCCGTCCTTGTCGTAAATTTGCTCGTTGATCTTAACGACGTAATATTTGAAAAGGGTATATGCGTTCCTGCCTTTTTTATCCACGAGATTGATCTCGGTATGCGAAACCGCAGGATTGATAATGTAGATATGATTATCCGTAATGGGAATTTGCTTATCGCCGCATATCAAATACCCGTTACTGTTTAACGGTATAATAATTTCGCAATGCGGATGCGAATGTATCAACGACGGCGCGTCGCTAAGCTCCGTGTAAGAAAAGGATATCACGTTGACGTTCGCAACGATAGAAAGATTGTTGGTGAAAAAATATTTGACAAACATAAAACGCTCCTTATCGTTATTATAGCAGGGGCGGAAAAATATGTCAATACTTTTGCGGAAAAAATTATATAAAAACAAAAAAATATTATAGAAATGTCTATGGCATATATGATATAATAAATCATAGCAAAATGGGGGGGGGGGTAGAATATTACCCCAAATCCTTTTATTGGGAGTAAAAAATGAGAACGATAGACGGATACCGTTGCTTGAAAAGAATTCGGGATTTGACGACGCCGAAATATGCGTTTGACGAAAACAAAGACCTTGACGAGCAAAAGAAGATCATCGGTGAAAAATTCATAGAGCTGTTAGGCTTCGAAAAAATCAAAGAAAACGATTGTCCCAAACGCGTGGAAATAGAATCGACGGTGCAAAAGGACGGTTATAAACAGATCCGTTTCGTGTTTGAAAGCGAAAGGGAGCATTTCGTCCCTGCGTATTTGCTTATTCCCGATAATATTCCCGAGGGGAAAAAGTTGCCCGTGGCGATCGTCTTACAAGGTCACTCGTCGGGCTTCCATCTTTCTATCAACGAGCCGAAAAACGAAGAGGAGGCGGCGTACGCGAAGGACCGCGCCGCGATAGCCGTACAGGCGGTAGACAACGGATTTATCGCGCTCGCGATCGAACAGCGAGGTATGGGCGAGAATAAACCCGAAAAAGACAGGTTTTGCTGGCGGGATTCGACGCTTGCCTTGATGCTGGGTAGAACGATTATTGCCGAGCGAGTGTGGGATATCTCCAAAGCGATTGATTGTCTTTACGATTTTCCGCAGTGCGATACGGATAAAATTTTGGTTACCGGCGGTTCGGGCGGCGGCACGGCCACGTATTACGCCGCGTGTTACGATAAGCGAATAAAGCTTGCCGTTCCCGTTTGCGCGTTTTGCTCGTACAAGGCCTCGATCATGGAGCCGATGCATTGTTTTTGCAATTATATACCCAACGCTTATTTGTATTTTGAAATGCAAGATCTTGCCGCGTTGATCGCGCCTACGGAGATGATCGTCGTTACGGGCGCGTTAGACGATATTTTCCCGTTGCACGGCGTAGAGGATGGATACGAAACGGTAAAGAAAATTTACAAGAAAGCAGGCTGCGAAGACAAATGCGAATTGATCGTGACCCCGAAAGGGCATTACTGGTGCGTGGATATTATTTGGGAAGCCATCACGAAAAGAGCGAAAAAAATGGGTTGGTTTTGAATAAACACACGAGGGAAAATATGAGGTTCAAAAAAATCTTTTTATGTATGCTTATCCTATGTTGCCTGTTTCTCGTCGGCTGTACCGACAAAATAGACAGGGATAAAACGCAAACGGGGGATACGGGTACGCAACAAAGCGGTCCGCCGTCGTCCGAAAACGGGGAAGAGGAAACCGCAACGGAGTATACCGTTTGCTTTAGGCTTTCCGCGGAAATGGACGGAAGCACGCTGTATTTGTCCGTCGGCGGATTGAGCGTGCCGAACGAAGAAACGCCGCACCTGCATACGATCGAGCCGAAAACGGTAGAGCAAGGGGAAGCGTTGGATTTTTTGAAAACGCCTACGATATTAAACGATCAAAGCGCCCGTTACGTGTTCTTGCGCTGGGAGGCGAGCGACGGTAAGACCGCGGTCACGGTAACCGAGAACACGGTATTATCCGAAACGGCGCTAAAGACGGGTACGGTAACGGTATATCCCGTATTAAAAAAGGTAACGCATACGGGAAATTATTCATAGGAAAAGGAGTAGATCAGCATGGAAAACGAGATTTTGTCCGAAGTCGACGAGGTCAAAGCCAAGAAGAAAAAGAAAAAAGCGCAAAGGGGAGTTACTATCTTTCTTTGCGTTATGTTAGCGTATCCGATTTTGGAATTTTTAGTAAGCTGGATATTTGTAAAGTTTAATACGATTTTGATGGCTTTTCAGCTCCCGACGGGGGAATGGTCGTTGTTGACGTTCAAGGCGGTCTTTACCGATATGTTCAATACGCAAGCGACGTTTTCCTTGGCGGTCGCTTTGCGGAATACGTTCTTATGGTTGTTGGTGAGCATCGGCTCTTTGTTCTTCCATTATTTTATCGCGTACGTATTCTATAAAAAGATGCTGGGTACGAAATTTTTCCGTATCGTATTCTATATTCCGGCGATCCTTTCTGAAGTCGTCGTGGCGACCGTATTCAAAAACTTCATTTTAACGAACGGTCCGCTCGCCGATATCGTAAGGATATTCGGCATAGAACAGCTTCCACAGCTTCTCGCCGACCCCGATTACGCCAACAAGATGGTGTTCTTCTACAATTTTTGGACGAGTTGGGGCGGACATATGTTACTTCTTGGAGGCGCGCTCGTTCGCGTACCTTTGGAAGTGATCGAATCGGCGCGGATAGACGGCGTAGGCGTTTGGAGGGAGCTCGTCCAAATCCTTTTCCCGATGACTTGGGGCTCGTTCTCGACCATTCTCATCTTGAGCTTTACGGGTATATTCGGCGTGAGTAATTCGGTATTGATGCTAACGCACGGATACAACGGAACGGTTACCGCAGGCTATTGGATATTCCATAAAACGTATTTCGAAGGGGCTTCCGCGTACAACCAAGTAGCCGCGACGGGGCTTATCTTTACGGTCGCAGGCGCGATCATCGCGCTGGGCGTCAGATGGTTGGTAGAACGGATACCCGCCGTGGAATATTAAGGAGGGGGTGCGAATATGGAAAAGAGTATGAGATACGTAAACGGTATCGATAGGAAAAAGGTCAAAAAGCAAAAGGATATATTGAGCAGGAGAACGCCGGGCGAGCGTATCTTTTTCAGCGTGGTTTTCGTCGTTTTTTCCTTGCAAACGTTGAGCTATTTACTGATGGTCTATTGGGTGGTTTTGGCTTCGTTGAAAACGCCTATGGAATATTTCTTCGGTAAACAATTGGCGTTTCCGAACGAGCTGATGTTCAGCAATTATAGCAAGGCGTTTTCGGGCTTGCAGGTGGACGGAACGAATTTGTTCGGAATGATCTTCAATACGCTGTGGTATACGGCGCTCGCAACCTTCTTTGCGATCATGATGCCGTGTATTACGGGTTATTGCATTAGTAAGTTCGATTTCAAGTGCAAGAACTTGATCTACACGGTAGCGGTTATCAATTTGATGATTCCCGTCGTCGGTACGGCGCCTGCGAATATCAAGTTTTTGAACGTGATCGGCATCTTTGATACGCCGCTGTACGTGATATGGTCCCATTCGAGCGGCTTTACGGGTTCCTTCCTCATCTATTACGGCTTTTTCAAATCGGTAAGCCGTTCGTATATGGAGGCGGCGGAGATCGACGGGGCAAACCATTTTGCGATATTCTTTAAGGTAATGCTGCCGCAAGCAGTTCCCGTATTGCTCACGTATGCGATCACCAATTCGATTTCGTATTGGAACGATTATCAAAGCGTGCTGATGTTTATACCGAGCTTTCCCACGCTTGCCGCGGGCTTGTATTTGTACGGCGAGTTGGAGGCGCAACGAATGGGCGACTTCCCGAGATATTACGCGGGCTTGATCTTATCCGTCATTCCGCCGTTGGTCTTGTTCGCCTGCACGTCGAGTAAGATCATGACGAGCCTTTCGGTCGGTGGATTAAAGGGTTGATAAATGAAAAACAATAAAAAAACGATAGGAGTAAATTATGAGAAAACAAGTAGTAAAAAGAAGTCTTGCGTTAGGTGCGTGCGCGGTGATGGCGTTTTCGGGCGTGGGCTGTAAGGAAAAGGTAGCCAACGACGAAAACACGCTCGAAATGTTCATTTGCGATTTTGGGTACGGCACGGAGTGGTTGGAAGCACAGGCGGAGGAATTCAAAAAGACCGATTGGGTCACCGCCAAATATCCCGAACTGAAGGTGTCGGTCGACTCGTTGGCGGACCAAGCGATGGCGAACAGCAAGATCATGGCGGGCGAGCAGGGTAATACGGCGGATCTGCTCTTTACCGCTTCGGAAAGCGGCTACATATATTACGAATCGGGCATGTATCTCGATCTGACTTCCGTGTACGATTCCGTGATCCCCAACGAGGACGTGAAGGTCAAGGACAAGATGAACGAGATCAAGTATACGGATAGACTGTATACCACCGATAACGGCGAGGAAAAAATTTACAGCTTCCCTTGGGTAAACGGCTTTGCGGGCTTGTTTATCAACTTGACGGCGAAAAACGAGATCCTCGGCGCGGACTACGTTATGCCCAGAACGAGCAACGAGCTTGCGAAAATGTGCGAGGATATCAAGGCGAGCGCGACGAACAGCAAGGACGCTTATCCGTTTATTTCATCCTCTACGTATTATAGGACATTGTTTACGATTTGGTGGGCGCAATACGAGGGCTTGGACGAATACGCGAACTATTTCAACGGCATAGCCGACGGCGAGTTGAGTAATAAGATATTCGAACAAAAAGGGCGCTTGCGCGCTTTGGAGGAATTGGAAAGGATCATGGGTTACGACAGCCAAAACGTAAACCCGTTGTCGCAGGAGCTCGACTTTATGTCGTTGCAGGCGCACTTCTTCAACGGTACCGCGGTGATGATGACCAACGGCGACTGGCTGGAAACGGAAATGTCCGAGCTCATCAAAGGGGAGATTACGGTGATGAAAAACCCCGTTATCAGCACGATAACGGAGAAATTAAGCGTTGTGAAATCGGAGGAGGAGCTTGCGTTCGTCGTGCAATGCGTGGACGAAAACAAGGACGTTACGGCTACGCAGGCGGCGTTTAACGAGCGTTTCCAAAAGGAGCTTACGCCGTCCGATTACGAGAAGATCTACAACGCGAGAAACCTTTTGAACAGCTGGAACGTGCACGAGGCGTATATCCCCAGCTATTCCACGGCAAAGGAGCTTGCCAAGGATTTCCTGTTGTTTATGGCTTCGGATAAGGGTATCGAGATCTTTATGCGCGAAACGAGCGGCTGTCAAACGGCGTTTACGTACGACGCGGAAACGAAAAACCCCGAACTGTTCAATTCCTTTACGACTCTGCAAAAGGATCACGTGAAAATGGGTAGGACGGCGATCCCGTTGCACGATATGGCGCAAACGCGCTTGGTGGCGTACGGCGGTTTGAAGAATTTGACGGCGGTCAATCTGCAAGCGAACTTCTTAAGCAGCAACGCCGCGGCGAGAAAGTCGGCTAACGCCGTATATCAAGAGGATATCGAATATTACAAGGAAGAAAACGGCAGATTTGACATTATGCTCCGTCAAGCGGGCTTAAAGGGCTAAGAGGGACAAAGATGAAAAACAAAAAAACGCATAGGATTTTAGCTTTGACGCTTTCCGCGTTGACGCTCGGTGCAAGCGTGATGGCAAGCGCGTGTAAGGACGAGGCGAAAACGGAGGTAGACGCGACCGTTTGGACGGCTTCCTCCTCCGTAAAGATCAAGCAAGAGGAAGATTATTCGTCTATGTACGGAAATAAGGAGCTGTCCTTTACCGTATTCAGAAACGAAAACGAATCCGCGCAAATTTTATTCAATCCGAAAAGCGACGTCGCCGCGTTCGATCTGACCGTATCCGATCTCACGGACGCAAACGGCAACCTGCTTTCCAAGGACAGCTTTTCCGTATTCGCGCAAAAATACATCGAGGTAAAGTCGATCTCCGACCCCAAAACGCCAACGGGCGCGGGTATGTATCCCGACGCGTTGGTGCCGATGGAAAATTACGTGGATAGCAAGGAGAACGCTTGTACGAGCGGCGATAACCAAGGTCTTTGGATAAAGATCAAACCGTCGAAAACGCAGGCGGCGGGCGTATATACGGGTACGTTCCAATTAAAATTGGACGATAGTACGTACGACGTCCCCGTAAAGGTGGAGGTGTTGGAATACACGCTGTCCGACGCGAAGCACACCAAACAGGATTTCGGTCTTGCTTGGCAACGGTTGGAGGGCACGGAGCTGGATTCGACCGTCGAAATGCAGGAGGCGTATTACGAGTTTATGCTCGATTACCGCGTGGATTCGGGCGGCTTACCGGGGATGGAAACCAATTACGACCCCAATTCGGAGGGGATCGAGGAACGCTTGGATAATTGGGTGGAAAGATTGGCGGAGGCTACTTTGGACGAGCGCGTGGGCTTTACGCGTATTCCCTACGTAAACTCCAGCGCGGTCGACGAATACGGAAATACCGTAACGTGCGTGAATATTTCTCAACTTCGAAAGGTTTTGACGAAGATGATGGAGTACAGCGTGGAGCACAATATCAATCTCTTTTCCAAGGCAGGCACGTATTTTCAATCCCTCGACGAGCGTACGCTCAAAGGGGACGTGGACGATTGCAATTACACGTATAAAACCACGCGCGAGCTGTATCAAACGATGGCGGAGGAATACAGGGCGGAGTGGGAGCAAAACGGCGAGCTTTCCGAGTTCCAAGAAACCGTTTTATTATCCTTGAAAAACATACGGGATCTTTGCGTGGGAATGTACGTGGACACGATGACGTCGCCTTGTACTTACGTTCCGCTTTTGACGTATATGAGCTCCGACTCGTTGATCGCCACCTATCAAAATTGGGTGGATACGCATTACGACGAGGGGTATAGAGATCTTTGGACGTATACCTGTGAAAACCCCAAAATCCCTTATCCCACCTATCATATCGAGGATACGGCGTTATCGGCGAGAATGTTTTCGTGGATGATGTACGAATACAATATCGTCGGCAATCTTTTGTGGCAGTACGCGCTCGGTGGACCGCGCGGTGGCGAATACGGCGCGGTGCAAGGGGGATATTTCCAAGACCAGTATAATACGGCGAGAAAATTCGCGCGTGTAAACGGCGACGGCTTCTTGGTGTACCCTGGACGCGAATACGGCGTGTACGGACCCGTGGCGAGCGTGCGGTTGGAGGGCGTGCTCGACGGCAACGAAGACTTCGAGTTCTTGTACGCGCTCGAACAAAACTATATCGCGCGTGCGGCGGCGAAAAACGTTGCCTATAACGACGAGCACTTCGATAACGTGCTTGCCCAGCTTACCAAAGAGCTTTATACGGGTATCTCCTATAATTACACCGAAGATTATATCGAAATTTTCGAAAATTCGAGAAAGATCTTAAATAATTTGCTTTTGATGTCGGAAAATTGCGGCGTGGTCGTTGAAAACATCACGAGCGAAAAGGGCGTCGTAAGCGTTACCGTTTCCGCGCCCGAAGCGACGAAGATATCGGTGGACGGGGTCTTGAAGGAGGGCACGAACGAAAACGGTATCGTGACCTACCGTTTCCAAATCCCGCTCGTAAACGACGAAAACGCTTTGCGTTTAACGGCAAAGACGGAAGCTTACGAATATACGGTAGCGCTTGATTTCGGCGCGAAATTACAGGTCGTGTCCTTGGCAGGCGAATTCGAAGGCGGAAAGGTCGCGGTAACGCTCGACGGCGGCGAGGCGAACGTGAAAACGAGCACGCAGCGTGGGAAGGGCTTGGAGCTTTTGTATAACGTCGTAGGCGGCGAGGAATTGAGCGGTCACACCGCCGTTCTCGATCTCTCCGCGTTGAATATCGACAAAACGCAGGCGTATATCACGCTTAATATCGTAGCGCAGGAGGATATGAAGATCACCGTTGCGGGTAAAGCGAAAAACGGCGTGTACATTTCCGCAGGCACGGTCGAGTTGAAAGCGGGAGAAAACGAAGTCAAGATCGAATTGAGCGAATTCAACTTAACGAAGAACGGAAACCTGCAACTGTTGCGGCTCCGCCTTGCGGACGATACCGTTGCGGACAGATCGTATACGCTTACGTTATACGATATGCTTGTAGGAGGATAACGGATATGAAAAGAACGTTTTTTAAGACGGTAGGGCTCGTTTTATCCTTGACGACGCTGTTTTGCGTGGTCGGCTGTAAGGACGAGGAGGAACAAACGCAAAACCTCGCCACCAGCCCCAAGATCCTTTTGAACAGCTACGAGCACGCGAAGGATATGAACGCGATATGGTTGAACAACGGGTTCGGAAAGATGGAGCGTTCGAAGGACGAAGCGTACGTGACCGAGGGCGAGTACAGCGCCAAATGCACCATCCAAAAATCCCCTTGGCGGGATATGGGCACGCCGTATTTGTATCAAGCGGCGACCGTGGAATATAAGGACGCCGATTATACGAATTTTTCCAACGTGAGTATGTTGACGTTGGACGTGACGAATACGGACGACGAGCCGCAAAAGATCGGGCTTCAGATCGTCTACGATTTCAATATCAACGCAGGGAGAGGCGCGTACGAGGTCGTAGGCGATACGATCAACTGGATCGACCTTGCGAGCGGCTACAATTTGGTCAATTTGAATATCATCAAGGACACCATTCCCGAGGTCACGTTAGAGGACGGCAGCGTTATCAATCAGGTAAAAGGTATCAATATTTATTTCGAACGTCCCGAGGACGAGGATAAGGTGTTTTACATTGATAACGTTTGTTTGCACAAGACGGAAAATCCCGTCAAGGGCGAGCCCCGTCAGCTCAAGGAAAACGAGATTTGTTCGTTTGACCAAAGCTGGCAATATAAGCTCTTGACCCCGAACGGCGGCGAGGCGGGCGACGATTATAAGCCTATCGTCACTTGGCAAAACGATATTATATCCCCCAAAGCCGACGGCGGCGCGGCGGTAAAGGTGTCGTTTGAACACATTAAGTCTTGGCCGACCACCTCCTCGCGCTATTTCGTGGGCTTGATCATGGGCAGCGAGCTGTTGAACTACGTGGATTTTTCCAAGTACGAGGGGCAGGACAAATTCTGCTTCGATCTCTACGTACCCGAACAAAACGGTATCGTGATGATGAATTTCTCGTTGGCGAGAAACAATACTTTTTACTTTACCAAACAGCTTTGCGAGGGTGCAAGCGGCGCGCTTCCGTTGAAGCGCGGCTGGAACCATTACGAGTTTACGGTCGACGAGATCAACAGCGGCGAAAAGGTGACGAGCAGGATATGCTTTGCTACGACGAACAAGATCACGTTTACCATTTGGACGACGGATACGCCCAACGGCGTGTTTTACCTCGACAATATGCGGATAGAACGCGCGCAATAAAGTAAGCGGAGGAAAAAAGATGAAAAACAAATTTAAGTACGTATTATTGCTTTTTCTTATCGCCCTCGCTTGCGTTATCACGGGCTGTAAAAAAGAGCAAGAGCCGCCCGTGTACGAGGTGTACGGCTTTACGGTAGAGGAAGAGACGAGCGTGGAATACGGGCAATCCTATTCCATCGTGCGCCCTTGCGTAACGGATAGCTACGGCAATACCATAGACGTCACCTTTGACGTAAAAGACAGCTACGGTCAAGAGGTAGAGACGACGATGCAAACGTTCTTTGCCGTGGACGGCGGCGGATATACGGTCACGTTCTACGTCACCGACTATCAAAACCAAGCGCACTCCAAGCAAACCAAGATCAAGGTGTTGAACGCGAAGGACCTCGTCGTTACGAGCAAAAAGGTGTTCGACAACGACGAAACGGTAACGATCACTCCGCTTGCGAAGATGGAAGCGCCCACGTACGAATATAAGGTTTCGTTTGGCGGCGCGGACGTGGCGGTACGGGCAAACGAAACGGGCGCAAGCTTTACGCCGAGCGGCAACGGCTTGTACGAGGTTACGGTCAAAGCGACGGAGGGCGAGAGAACGTTGAAATATACCTACGAGCTGTTGGTGCGCGAGCCCGCGCAATTCGGCGAGGTGGAGGTGTTCGACGAATATTGGGCGAAAGCGCGCGAGCTGAACGGCTACGGCGCGTACGGCTGGGAGGTCACGGACACCACGGAAAGCGGCGTTCAGGACCGTTTCGGAGAAGAAACGAAGCTTTTGCAAATCACGGTAAACGACGGGGACGCGATCACCTATCCGAGATTTTATTTGAACGCAAGACGAGAGCTTTCCTATTATCAAACGCTTGCCGAGGACGGCTACGATATGCTCAGCGTATGGATATATACGGACGCGGCGGATAGAGAGGTGCGCCGATATAGAAACGCAAGCTCGAGCGGAAACATAAAGGCAGGCACGCTGCAATCGGGCGTTTGGACGGAGATCCGTATTCCCGTCTTGAATACGGGAACGGACGCGAGGTACGGCAACTTACAGGACCATTACGAGAATTGGAAAACACAGCTCGTTTGGCTGTTTAACGTGAATAACGCCGATAAGACGTATCCGCTCACCGTATACGTGGACGATATATACGTGACCAAAAGCGTAGAGCTCGAGGGCACGGGCGCGACGGAAGACTATTCGACGGGCGATACGGTCCGTCCCGAAGCGTTCTTCGAGTACGACGATACGAGCTACGAGGCAGGGTACTTCATTTCCGACGAATACGGTCTGCGCCGATATTTGACGGGAGATACCGAATTCCAATTCACGCACAACGGCGCGTATACGCTTTCGGCGATCCCCAAGGGTAATAATTACCGCGCCGACGCTTCGGTGAGCTTCGACGTTTCGGACACGATCACGGTGGGAACGAACGCGATCGTAGAAAGGACCTCGAGCAGCCAAACGGTAACCGTTACGGAGCTATTTGGACAAATGCAATACGAAACGACGGTGTTGACGCAAAAATTGCATAGCGCCTACTATCTCGGAAACGAGGCGGTGCAAACGACGGATACGGGCTTCGTTTCCACGAAAGACGGCTATTACCAATGCCTGTTGACCGCCGATTACCAAGCGTTCGGAACGACTTGTACGACCTATAAAGAAGTGACCGTCGATATTTACAGCGAGGCGACAAAGTACGAGTTTATCGACGTTTCCTCGACGGACAGCTTAACGACGAGGATCGTCCATACCAAAATGATCGCGACGGCGGCGGAAAAAGAGGAGCTGGGCTTGGTCGGCGATTTCTACCGCACGCAGGGCACGCAACCGAACGACGCGGTCGGTTACGCGCGATTGGGCTTGAAGCTGTTGCATAGCCAAGCGTATTACGAGGAAATGCTGACGGGCGAATGGACGATCTCCTACGACTTGTATATGAAGCCCGAGGGCGTGACGGACGACGGCGTGACTTACGATATCCGCTTCGGAAGCGAAAAGACGGCGACGACGTATACTTCCAATACGCTGATCTCGGTGAAATACAGCTTTAACGATCTGTTCTTGGGCGACGATTACGTGGGCAACCGATTGCTGATCATTATGAAATCGACGTCGGGCAGTACGAAGCAATACGCCTACATAGGCAACTTCCGCTTTGAAAAGGTGGAAAAGGTAGAAACGGAAAATTCGCAAAGCGATTTTTTTGATAATAACAAATTAGGAGGGCTGGAATGAAAACGTATCAACAACCAAACCTGTCGTTGCGGCGGCTCCAAGAACAAGACGTGATACGTACGTCGACGTTCACGGGCGCTACAACGCAAAGCGACTTTTTCAACTTAGAGGTCTTTGAAAACGAAAAGGAGAGTAACGGATGAAAATGAAAACGGCAAAAAAAGGTTTAATAGCATTTTGCGCGTTGGCTTGCGTGGCAAGCGCAGGCGTAGGCGTAGCGCAGCTCAGCGGCGAGATCGCACAGGCTTCCGCGGAATTTACCGTAGCGATGAAAGAGGGCGCAAGCCTCCGTATCGGCGAGGAGGACGGACAAAACGGTTTGACCTACACCGTCACTATGCCCAAGGGCGAATACGAAACGCTGATGAACAACGTCGGGGACGGGAAGAAGTATAAGGAAGTGGAGTTCGGCGTTTTGATCGCGCCGTACGCGTATCATCAATACAAGGCGCTGGACGAAGCGAACGTGTTCGGTACAAGCGCGTTCTACGACTGGGCGGAATGGACGGAAGGAGCGGACGGCAAATATTCGTGGACGTACGAGGACGTCGGTAAGGTGCGTATCATGAACTTTACGGCGGATACGATGTACCTTGAAAACGCTACGGATACTTACTATTCCTACGCAGGCTCTATCGTCAATATTTTGGACGGCACGAATACGGACGAAACGAATCCCGATCTGCTCAACAACCTCACCAACGAATTTTACGGCGTGGGCTACGTAAAGACGACGTTAAACAGCGACGGCACCGTGGCTTATTCGTTCGCGGCGGATAACGCGAACAACGTTTCGCCCGCGTATATCGCGCAACGCGCGTACGCGGAGGATACGAAGCTTACGGGCGACGAAAAAACTTGGTTGAAAACCAATTATATCGATAAGGCGGTCGCCGATACGAACAATTCCTACACCGTTGAGGAATATTTCGCCAACGAAGACGGCGAATACGTATTGGACGATACGAAAACGCAAACGGTGGCGGTGACGAACTTTAAGTACGGCAGTACGATAACGGCGGCGAAAAAGATCTATTCGGGCTATCAATTCAACGCGAAAAAAACGGGCTCGTTGACCCGCGAGGTGTATTTCAACGGCAAGCTTTGCGTAAAGCAATATTACGATAAGGTCGCGCTCGTGGATAAAAACGCGGCGACGACCTACGATCTGACGAGCGTAATGTCGGAGAGCGTAAAGACGGCGATCGCGGAAGCAGACAACGTGACCTATACGCTGACGGCGACCAATAACGCAAGCAACGTAAAGACGTTTACGGATAGCACGGTCACGCTTTCCGAGCTTGCGAACGGCGCGTATTCGTTAGAGGCGGTTTCGGGCGAGGACACGTTGTTTACGGGCACGCTGTTGGATATTTGCGACAGCACGGTGTTCGAATTGGTCGACGAAACGGATTTTGCGGGTAGTTTCGAAAGAAATACGGGCGCACAGTATACGACGTTCACTCAAGCGACGGACGACGAACTGAACGATATCGGTATGACCGGTCCTGCGATGAAAGGCGCTTATACGAGGGGCGTTGGTATGGCGAGATTGGATATCGTCGCAATGCACTCCGACGCGTATTATACCACGTATTTCGGGGATAAAACGTTAAAATACGATTTCTATATGACGGCGGACGCAGGCGCGCCCGATACGACGGAATTTACGGTGCATTACGACGTCTACGGAAATAGAACGGCAATGCCGATCGAAACGGTAAATACGATTTCGATAACGGTTTCGAATTTGATAACCGAGCGTAGTTGGATGTTGTGTCGTGTTTATATAAACAACACGGAAAACAACACGCATACGGGTAGCGTTTACTGGGGCAACTTCCGTTTGGCGAAAGCGGTAGAGCTTTACGAGGAAGCGGATATCGCTATGTTCGATAAGAACGGAAAGACGGTGACGGCGGTCGCGTGGAGCGATTTGATGAGCGCGGAGGGCGCGGCGCACGTGGCTGGCTACGAGGATCTGACCTACACGCTCACCTATCAAAACACCAGCACCAAGATCGCCGATTATACGACGGAAACGGTCGATTTGACGAATTTGAGCGGCTTGTACGTATTGACGGTGGCGACGGGCGAAGATACGATCTACTCGGGCGTAGTGGATATCTTCAACAGCACGGTGTTTGAATGGGTAGATACTACGATCTTGGCGGAAAGCTTTGAAGCTAACAGTACCAGCACATTGAGCATCACCGAAGCTACGGGTGATGAGGCAACGTACGGTGCGTTAAAGGTAACGGGAGCAACCATTAGTACGCAAGAACAATATATAAAAGTAAGAGTAAAATATTTAATGCACTCGGAAGCGTATTATACGACGTACTTCAATGACGGTTATTTAACATATACAATGTATGTATATACGGGAGAAACGCAGTATACGGTTGCGATAAATGTAGGCGGCTCGAAAGGTTATATTGGAAGTTCGGCAACAAACGATAGCGGATATAAAGGCAGTTGTAGCAGTAATGTGAGCTACACTATTAAAATTAAGATTGCAAATTTGTTTGCGAGAACTGACGGGTATTTGCCTTTGGCTAACTTAACTGGTCAAATTCAGAATAACGACGCTTTCGCGATTTACTACGGCGAGTTTAGCTATACGGAATAAAAGCAATAACGTCCTGCAAAGCGGCGGTTGCCGCTTTGCAGGGAAATAAGGAAAGAAAAAAGAAGGAAAGGATCATGAACGACTTAAAAAATTTGAAAATAACGTATATCGGCGGCGGTAGCCGCGGTTGGGCGAAGAATTTTATGAACGATTTCGCGCTCGAGCCGGAGCTTGCCGGCAGCGTATATCTCTA
>JAFURP010000012.1 GCA_017471785.1 Clostridia bacterium
GGTTTCTTCGTTCTACACCGAGCCGAGCGATAAAAACGAAGCAAGAAGCAAGCAAGACGAGGCGAACGCGGATTTCTCGAAGGGAGTTTACTTTGCGTAAACGAGCGAGAGAAAACGCAAGTTCAACTCCGTATTGCGTAGCTTATTCTTCGTTTTTAATTTTTGAAGCTGTGGATCGGGGCAGGTATATTCCCCCCGCGATCGATCAGCTTGGACGAATCGCAGTTGTGGACGGGCATAACGGGCGCGCGACCCAACAGTCCGCCGAAGCTGACCTCGTCGCCTACGCCTTTGTTGGGCGCGGGGATAATACGCACCGCCGTCGTTTTGTTGTTGATCATACCGATCGCCGCTTCGTCCGCGATCATTGCCGCGATCGTCGTCGCAGGCGTGTCCCCGGGGATCGCGATCATATCCAAGCCCACGCTGCAAACGCAGGTCATCGCTTCCAGCTTATCCAAGGTGATCGCGCCCTTTTCCGCCGCCTTGATCATACCGATATCCTCGGAAACGGGAATGAACGCGCCCGAAAGTCCGCCGACGCGCGAGGAAGCCATTACGCCCCCCTTTTTCACCGCGTCGTTGAGCAGCGCGAGCGCCGCCGTCGTGCCGTGGCCGCCCACCGTTTGGATACCCATCTCCTCTAAAATTTGCGCCACCGAATCGCCCATAGCCGGCGTGGGGGCAAGCGAAAGATCGACGATACCGAACGTCGCGTTCAAACGCTTCGCCGCTTCCTTGGCGACGAGCTGACCCGCTCTCGTGATCTTGAACGCCGTACGTTTGATGAGCTCCGCGACCTCCGTCAGATCCGCGTCGGGGATCTGCTCGAGGGCGTGCTTGACTACCCCGGGGCCAGAAACGCCGACGTTGACGACGGTGTCCGCTTCGCCTACGCCGTGGAACGCGCCCGCCATAAAGGGGTTGTCCTCCACCGCGTTGCAAAAGGCTACGAGCTTCGCCGCGCCGATGCCGTCCTTATCCGCGGTCAAAAACGCCGCTTCCTTGAATACCTCGCCCAGCATCTTCACCGCTTCCATATTGATACCCGATTTACTCGAGCCCACGTTGACGGACGAGCAAAGCCGTTCGGTGGAGGCGAGCACCTCGGGAATGGTACGGATAAACGTCCGCTCGTAATCGGCGGTAGCTTTATGCACGAGCGCGGAATAGCCGCCCAAAAAGTCGATACCCAGCGTTTTTGCCGCCCGATCGAGCGCCTTACCGATCAACGGCGCTTTCGTGGGAAAAGCCGCGCTGACGAGGCTGACGGGGGTGACGGACACCCGTTTGTTGACGATGGGAATACCGTATTCGCCCGACAAATTTTCCGCGGTCTTGACGATATTTTCCGCCTTCGTACATACGAGCTCGTACACCTTTTGCGCCGTTTCCTCCGCGCTGTCGCGGATACAGGTCAACAGGGAAATACCCATCGTGATCGTACGGATATCGAGGTGTTCCTTTTCCACCATCTCTATCGTTTCCAAAACGTCCTTATTCGTAAACATATTCTCTTACTCCTTACGCCGCGCCTTGGGTCAAACGCTGTGCATAGCGTTGAAAATATCCTCGTGTTGCATATAGATAGACATACCGATCTGCTTGCCCAGCTCCGCACATTCTTTGGCGAGCGCGGAAAGCTCTTCGTTGATAGAGGAAATATCCACGATCATGATCATGGCGAAATATTCGCCCAAAATGGTTTGGGAAATGTCCTCGATATTCGCGCCCTTTCCCGAAAGGAACGAGCTGACCGTGGCGATAATGCCCTTTTTATCCTTACCCGTTACGGTGACGACTGCTCTCATTGTTCTTCTCCTTGATTTTCTTGCTCCTGCGTTGCCGTTTCTTCCTCGTATTCCTCGTACTCTTCGTACTCCTCGTCCTCTTCCTCAAACTCCAACGCTTGTTTTTGTAAAACCTCGTATTTGATGATAAAGTTGCTTTGCGTGATATAGCGGATATAATCGCCGCTTTCAAACGCAGGCAACGGTTTTTCCGCGTCTACATATACCTCGCGCTCCATCCATTCCTGTTTCTTTTTATTCCAAGTTTCGAAGATACAGGAAACGACGTCGATATTCTCCTTTTGCAGGCTCTTTTCGCGGAAAGAATAGAAGAAATTCTTCTCCTCCGTCTTTAACCCCTCGCACACGTACGAAAGCATTTTATAATAACGCCGCACGCGGCTGTAGGGTATCGCCAAATAGATAAACGCGAACACCGTATACAGCACGGAAGCGGTATATACGCACGCTTTGGGCCAAAATTTATTCGCCGCGTACGGGAGGGACATAAAGTATATCCACCAGCTTATACAAAAGGCGAGATAGACCAGGGTTACGCCCATGAAAATATAGAACAGGCGTTGCTTTTGTTTGTGCGCCGAAAGATAGTCGGCGTCGTTGTAAACGGATACCATTTGTTTCTCCTTTAACGGTTATAAATGAACAGTACGCCCAGCGTGCCCTTACCGCAATGGCTGGTGATGATCGAGCCTGCGACCGTTTCGATGATCTCGTCGAACTCGAAAATCTCCTTCACCTTTGCTTTCGCCGCCTCCACGAGCTCTTTATCCGCCGAGGAATGGGTGACGAAGCAACGGGTCTTGTCGTAATCGGGGTACGTTTCTTTCAGATCGTCGATATATTTCGAGATGCAATGGATCATATGCCCGCGGTATTTGCCGCCCTGCATAAGCTGCCCCTCTTTCATCACGATCTTGGGATGAATTTTGAGGGCGTTTGCAACGAACATCGTCATTCCCGAGCATCTGCCCCCCTTATGCAAATAATCGAGCTGATCGGGCACGAACGAGGTGTTGACGAAGGGGCGCAAAGCGCTCACCGTTTCCTCGATCTCGTCCAAGCTCTTGCCCTCTTTGAGCATATCCACCGCCTTCATAACGAGCAAGCCTTGTCCCGAGGAAAGCGCTTGACTGTCCACGACGCGCACCTTACCGTTAAAGCCCTCCGCGGCGAGCTTGGCAAAGTTGTGCGAGCCGCTGCTTTTGGAGGAAATGTTAAAATGCAAAACGGCGTCGTAGGTTTTAAGCTGTTCGGCGAAAAATTCCTCGTATTCCGCTACGCTCGGCGCGCTCGTCTTGGGCAGGATCTTCGTCCTTGCGACGAAATCGAAAATATCCTGCGGCGTAATGTCCACGCCGTCGCGATACGCTTCCGCGTCCAAGTTGACCTGCAAGGGCAAAATGCCGATATCGTTCTCGGCGACGAGCGCGCCGAGATCGCAGGTGCTGTCCGATGTGATCCGAATGTTCATAATGTTCTTTCTCCTTGTTTTCCGTATCTATACCGTATTTTTTTTATTTCTTTTATTAGGCGATGGCACAACAAACGGTTGAGAATATGCCGTTATAAAACACAAGCAAGACAAGTAAAGCGCAAGGGCGCGTACTCGATACCGTACGAAACCGCGCGTTTTACGCCGTATTGCGCCGTGTTTTATAGGCAGAAATCAACCGAGGGTTGGGACGTAGCCTTTTATCTATTGCCGTTACGCTATTTCGTCGCTGAGGAAGATATCCCCCAGCCATTTGTTATAAAGCGACCATTTGGGCACGTATCCGACGATATCCGTTTCCTTGTATAAGCCCGTCAAATGGGATTTCCCCTCGAGGTAACGGCTGTCCTTACTGCTCCCCGCCGAGCTTCGGTTATCCCCGAGGAAAAAGATCTCTCCCTCGCCCACCGTATATTCGGCAAAGTCGTACTGCGTTTGATAAGCGTTCCCCTCGCCGTAGTAGGCGTAGTCCTCCTCGAGCGGCTCCCAACCCGTACCGCCGCTGTACCAAACGGAAATTCGTCCGTTTACGCACTTTACCCTGTCGTTTTCCTTGGCGATCAGGCGTTTGATGAGATAGCCGCCCTTCACGTCGCTACATTCGGGATAATCGCCCACGTACACGACGATCACGTCGCCGCGGTCCGCCTTATGCTCCTCGTCCGTAAAGCGCATAAACAGCTTGTCGCCGTTGTGGAGGGTTTCGCGCATAGAGCTGCCCGAAACGACGATACCGCCGTAATGGGAGACAAAATGATAGCGAACGATAAAAAAGGAACACAGGATCAAAACCACGACGAGCAAGAAGCAAAAATTCGAATTTCGCTCCCGAAACCCGAAGCGGCTTTCGTACAATTCCCCTTTTGTCAAGCTCTTTTCTTTCATTCGTTCTCCTCTACCGCTTTTTCCACGGTCTTTGCGCGCTTTTTCAGCTCGTCGCGCGTAAGATTGACGAACCTGCCGCAGCCGTTGCATTGCAATTTAATATCCGCGCCCGTGCGCGCGACCGTCCACGCCTTGCCGCCGCAAGGGTGCGGTTTTTTCATAACGACGATATCGTTGATCTCGTACATGGTAGCCTCTTTATAACCAAAGTATGTTGGTGACGGCGAACTCCGTTTCTTCCTCGTCGCAATCGAATACGAGCGCGCGACCCTCGGCGAAGCTTTGCAGGGGCGAGCCGCAGCTTTCCCCCTTAAAATCCGCTGCCTTTAAGATGATACGCTTCCACTTGCCGCCGCTTTTGACGGGGATCAAGCAGGTGTATCGCTCGTTCTCCCTTTCCACGTCGCCCACCTCCACGCTCACGCGCAGGACGTCGTCCTTGTGGAAATACGCTTCGAATTCGAGCAGGGCGTTTTCGTCGGGAATATACGTAGGCGAGCTGATCTTATACGTCTTGATGCCGCCTACGGAGAACGCGCCCTCGATACCGCCGTACCCCTTGGAGAGCTTGGGTACCGCCTCCCGCTCCAAGAAGATATTCGCCACCGAATAATCTTTATATTCAGCCACGCAAAAGCTGTCCGTTTCCTTGCCCGAAAAGAGCATTCTGCCCTTGACGGCGTTTGGATTGGGCTTGGATAAGCGCTTTGCCGTGATCTTGGAGGTTACTCTAAACCCGTTGATATATTTGGCGTACGCGAATACGAACACCGCCGTCGCGCCCTCGAAGGGCTTGATCTTACAGCCGAATTTATTGTCCTTGACCGATTTACCGTCCACGCGGCATATCTTTCGCCAATCGCGGTAGGCGCATTTGGTACGGACGTCCGCCTCGGCGTAGTAGACGCCGGCGCTTTCCAAAAGCCCCTCTTTATCGCAAGCGACCTCCACCTCCAAGCCGTCCTTTCCTTCGCTGACGGACACGCTCAAAGTGTCGGGGATATAGATCTCCCTGCCCTTTAAGTTCTTTTCCAAGAACAGGTCCATATCGTTGAGGGCGCTGGGGCCTATACACGCGCCGCCGTGCGCCGAGTAGACGAGGGCGTTGCCGTCGTCGTTGCCTATTCTCGAATAGGTGTCGTACGCTCTATCGCAATCGTAGGTATCGTCGCGAACGGCGCAAAGCATCAAAACGGGGCATTTGACGTAGGGCGCGTACGATTGCGCCTCCACCGCCGCGATATAGCGGTGCACGTCGTCGCTTAAATTCCGTGCGACGTTATCCCCGAACTTGGCTACGCTCGAGAAGGATCTCCAACCCACCGCGTTGATGGGCACGCCGCAGGCGATATCGGGCGAAAGCATAGTTTGCCAAGCAAGCTCGCCCCCTTTACGCACGCCGACGACCCCGATCTTACCGATATCCTCGCGCGCTTTCAAAAACTGCACGGAGAACAGGGCGACGTACAACCATTCGAACCAAGTGGTTTCGTCCGCCTGTAAATTTTCCATATCCGAAAGCCCGCGCGCCTTGGCGAAATTGCCGTAGTCGAGCGAGGGGGGATAGATGGTGCGGAAATCGCTGTCCTTATCCGTCGGCATCTTACCCGAATAGTCGGGCATGAGCACGGCGTAGCCCTTGCTTACGAAATACTCGCAAAGCTCCTCGTCCAACAATTCGCCCGCGTCGGGAAGCAGTAGAACCGCCGGATACGCGCCCTCGCCGTCGGGCTTGCAAAACCGCGCGTAAATACGCACGCTGCCGTCCTCGACCTCGTGTCCCGAAAAGGAGATCCTGCTCCATCGCACGCCCCCTCGTTTGGTGATGTCCCATTCGCTTACGCTCAAGGGGGTAGTCAAATTAAATTTTTTCCATAAAGATATTGCGCTTACGATCATAATTCACTCTTTCTCTTGGATATTTCGACTGTTTTTATTTTCCCTCTTCCGTTTTTTATAAATTTTTTACGGTGCCGACACGGCAAGCGGTGAAGAACGCCGCGGTCCTTTTAATAGCATATTACGCGGATCTGCGAACCGCGACTCTCGTTTGCCGCCGTTACGAGTATTTTTTGTTCGACGCGCCGCTTCAATTCCTCCACGTGCGAGATAAGCCCCACCGAAAAGCTCTTACCAAGCTTGGATAAAACGTCCATGACCGTATCGACCAGCTTTTCGTCCAGCGTGCCGAACCCCTCGTCGAGGAAGAAAAATTCGATCGGGCGCAACGATTTCATACAGATCGCCGCCGACAGCGACAGCGCGAGGGATAGGGATACGAGGAAGGTCTCGCCCCCCGAAAGGGTCTTGACCGCGCGGTATACGCCGCCGTCCAAATTATCCCCCACCTTAAACTCTTTATCCTCGTATTTGAGGAAATACCTACCGCCCGTGAGCGAAAGCAGGGTCTTGCTCGCCGACGCGCATATTTCCTGCAAATACTCGCAGGCGATATATTCGAGAAAACGGTTGCCCCGAACGAGCTTCAAAAGCTCCTCGCAAAGCCGTTCCTTTTTTTGTTTTTCCGCAAGCTCCTTTTCCAAGGCGCGATATTTCTCGCGCAAAGCAAGCAGCGCTTTAAGCTCCGTTTCCGCCGCGCCGAGCGAACGGTTTTTTTCGTCCACGCTCGCCTTTAACGCGCGTTTTTCCGCCTGCAGGGCGAGCAGCGCGTTCTCGTCGAACGCCTTGCATTTCGCCTCGTCCGCTTCCTTGCGCCGTTGTTTGCACGCGGCAAGCTCCTCGAAAAAGGCTTGGAGCTCCCCTTTCGCACGCTCCTCGTCGCCGATCTTATCCAACAGCGCGATCGCCTCCTCCACCCGTGCAAAGCCGCCCGTCTTTAACGCTTCGAGCAGGGCTTTTTCGCTTGCCCGTTCGCTTTTTTCCTGTTCCTGAATGATTCCTTGCAGTCGTTCGCCCTTGGCGTACAGCGCGGCGATCTCCGCCTGCGTATTTTCCATACGGCTACGCGCCGCCGCCTGCGCGGATGACAGGGCGTTTACCCGTTCGCTCAGCTCGTGCTCCGTCCCTAACGCGAGCACGCCCGCGATCTTCGCTTGGGTGGCTTGGTAATTTTGCTGTAGCAAAGCCCCCTGCTTTTCCAACAGCTTTTTCTTGCTTTCGTTCTCCTCGTACGCGCGACGGCGTTTATCCAGCTCCTCGAGCCTTTCTTTGATCAGCTTCTTTTGCGCTTCCTTTTGCTTGAACGCCAAATTGACCGCGGCGATATCCACCACGCGCGCCCCGTCCGCTTGGGAAAGGGTGTACTTTTTCAACAGCCCGTCGATATCCGCCTGCGTTTGGGGATATTTTTGCGCGAGTCGGGCAAGGTCGGCGCGCACTTCGCCGTACGCGTCCGCGAGCAGCACCTCTTTATAGGTATGCTTCAAATAATCGAGCAGGTTCTCGTCCTCGCCGAGCGCGGCAAGCTCCTTTTCAAACGCCTCTTTTTTCGCCGCGAAATCCTCCTGCTGCGCGTTTTTCAAAAGCGCCTTGTATTCGGCGCGGCAAGCGCGGTATTCCGCCTCCGCCCGTTGCGCCGCTTTATAATCGTCCGCCGACGATCTTACTTTATCCAGATCGACCTTGGCTTTGAGCAATTTTTCATCGTAATCCGCCTCCTCGAAAAGGGCTTTTTCCCGTTCGAGCGCGGCGGTCTTTTGCGCGTGCGCCGTTTGTAAAGCCGTCGCCCGTGCCGCCGCTTCGCGCTTGGCCGTTTGCGTTTTGGCAAGCGTTTGCGCCTGTTCCTGCACCGCCTTAGCTTTGGGCGCGCGCTCCAACAAAGCGCGTCTTTCCTCCATCTCCCCAAGCCGTTCCGTCAGCGCTTGCAACCGTTTTTCAAGCGCGTCGAAATCCCGTTTTTCCCGTTGCAGCTGCTCGGCTTTTTGCACCGCCGTTTCTATCCTTTCCCACGCCGCTTGCAACGCGGCGAGCGCCGCTTTTTCCGCTTGGAGCTTGGCTTGTAAGCTTTCGATCCGGTCCTCGCCGCCTGCGTTTTCGCCCATCTTCGCTTGCACTAAACGGACCTCCTCCTCCGCGGCTTTGTACTTGGCGAACACCGCCGCCGACAGCCTTTCGCCGTATTTTTCGAGGTTGAACAGGCGCGCCACGAGCTTTACCCGCTCGGCGGGCGTGGATTTGACGAGCGCCGCGAAATCTCCCTGCGGCAACGCGATACACATTTTGAAATCCTCAAAGGTCAAGCCGATAATTTCTTCCAAGCGCTCGTTGACGTCGCGCGTGCTTTCGGCAAGCGCGTTCCACGCGCCGTTTTCACCGCCCTCGTAAAGATACGCCTTGCTCGCGCCCTGCTTGCGTTTTTTCTCGCGCTTGACCCGATACAGCTTGCGTACCCCCTCCTTCGTCAGCTCGAAATCGAAGGTCACGCTCGCCGCTTCCATACGGCGATTGATACAGTCGGCAAACGCTTTGGGTACTCTATCCACCTCGCCGTAGAGGGCGAAATGAATGGCGTCGAGCACCGTGCTCTTACCGCTGCCCGTGTCCCCGAAAATACCGAACACGCCACCTTTTAACAGGGCTTGAAAATCGATCCTCGCCGTTTCGGAAAAGCTGTTTAAGCCGCAAAATTCAAGATAGACGGGTTTCATAAAGCGCCTCCGTCGTCGATTTCCGCGAGCGTGGATAAGAACAGCTCCTTAAGCTCCGCCTTTGGCTCGGCGGAAAAGCCGGCTTTGTAAAAGGAATCGAAAAGCTCGCTATCCGAAAGCCCCTTACGCGATTGAAATTCCAGCTCGTTTTCCGAGCGGATCTCGGTGAGCAGGGATACGAGGCTGGGGTTTGCCGCCAGCGCCTGCGCCTCCTGCGAACAAAGGGGCGCGGTCAAAACGAGGGTCATTTCCACGAGATAATCTTTGTACGCCTGCAAAAGATCGATCGCCGTTTGCACCGATTCCGCCTGCAACCGCACGAGCTTTTTACCCGCGCTTAAGGGGATATCCTTCAGGTTTTGCACGCCCTCCTTGGTAAGGTCGAATACCTTGACCCCCTTATCGGCGCTCTCGTCGAAGGAATATTGCAAGGGGGAGCCGCTGTAATAGCAGTTGCCGCCGCCCATACGCTGTTTTTTATGCAAATGCCCGAGGGCGATATAATCGCTTTTCGGAAGCGCTTCCACGGGGAGCGCACGCGCGCCGCCGAGGTCGATCTCCCGTTCGCCGTCCGAAGCCTTACCGCCGAGAACGAAGATATGCGCGAGGAAGATAGAGGGTAATCGTTCGTCGTTGCCGCTCTCCCCCTCCGCGATCCAGCCCTTCATACGCTCGATATAGGACAGGTCGGATTTTTCCTCCTTGAAACGCGCCTCGTTGGGATAGGGCAGCATAGAGATAAACGCCCTTTCCCCGCTGCCGTTTTGGAATACGGCGTAGCCCTTGCCCGAGCGTACGGGAAATATCCTACGACCGGCTTGCCCCGTCGAAAGCGCGCCGCGCGCGTTGCCGACTATGTAGACGCCCTGCCGCTCGGAAAGAGGAGAAACCGCCGAAAGGCGCACGCCGTCGTCGTGGTTGCCGCTGATGATCAGCACCGCGCGCTCCTCCCCCGCGATCGCCTTGATCTTGGAAAAGAACAGCTCCTCCGCTTCGGCGCTGGGGGTGTAGGTATCGAAGATATCGCCTGCGATCAGCACCAGCTCCACCGCTTCCGCTTCGCACACGCGCGCGATCTCGTCGAGCACCGCCGCTTGCTCGTCCAAGCGCTCGCGCCCCATTAAGCGTTTACCGATATGCCAATCGGAAGTGTGCAAGATCTTCAAGCCGTTCTCTCCTTTTCGCCCGTTCGTTTATTTGGGACTTTTTCGCCTTTTTTGTCAAAATGCTCGCGTAACGGCTTGCATTTCCCGATAAAAAGGGGTATAATGTTTTTACCGCGTGAGTGCGCGCGGAGATACTTATACCATTTTATTATACACTATTTCTTTTAAGAAATCAAGAAAAGTGGAAAAGGAAAACGAAATTTTTCCTAATTTCCACAAATTGACAAGGCGGAGGCGCGGCTATGGCGTTTTGTTCCTTTTCCAAGGATTGCGACGGAAATTCCTTCGTGAGCGTGGAAAACAAATTCATCACCAAATATTTGCCCGAGGCGGACGGGTTTGCCGTAAAGGTGTATCTTTACGGCTTGTACCTTTGCAAGACGGGCGATTCCGATTTCGGCTTGCGATCGATGGCGGAGGTACTCAAAGCCACCGAGGAAAAGATCTCCCAGGCGTTTGAGTTTTGGCAGGATTACGACCTCGTGGAAATTTTATCCAAGGAGCCGTTTGCCGTGCAGTATTTGCCCGTAAGATCGGCGATCGGCAGACCCAAAAAGGTGCGCTACGAGCAGTACGCCGATTTCAATAAAGAATTGCAGCGCAAGATGCAAAAGGTAGGCAAATTCGTATCGGCAGGCGATTATTTGAAATATATGCGCTTTTTGGAGGAAAACTCCATACAGCCGCAGGCGCTGTTATTGATAGCCGAATACTGTATCAACAAGCAGGGCGAGGACGTATCCCCCTCCTATATCTTCAACAAGGCGAAAAAGCTGCTGCGCGGCGGCGCGACCACCTACGAGCAGGTGGAGCGCGAGCTGTCCAATTACAACGCGCACGAGGGCGATCTCGTGGCGATCTTCACCGCTTTGGGCTCCTATCAAAAAACGCCCGACGAGAACGATTATTCCCTCTATCGCAAGTGGACGGAAACGCTCGGCTTTACGCGCGAGGGTATCGTAGCGGCGGCGAAAAAATTAAAGCGCGGCAATATGCATACGCTGGAGGCTTTGCTCGAGGACCTGTACGAAAAGGGCAAGACGGAGGCGCAGGAGATAGAAAATTATCTCGAAGAAAGGGAGGTCTTGGCGAATTTGACCTTCCGTATCGCGCGCAAGCTGGGCGCAAAGGTGAGCAATCCCGCCATCTATATCGAGGAATACACCGAAAAATGGTGCACCTACGGGTTTGAGGACGCCTCGCTGTTGGAGCTCGCGCTCTTTTGCTTGAAAACGGAGCGCGGCAGCTTCGATTGTATGGATTCGATCATCGAAAAGCTGTTTGCCGACGGTATCGTGAGCAAGGAGAGCGTGAAGGCGTTCTTGAAGGAGAAGAACGACGAGCTGAAGCTGTTTGCGAAAATTCAGGAAATTTGCGGCGTGCTTCGCAAATCGGCGACGAACACCTCGCTCATTCGCACGTGGCGCGATTGGAATTTCAACGACGAAATGATCTTGGAGGCGGCAAAGCGCAGCGCGACGAGCGCGAGCCCTATCCCCTATATGAATAAAATATTATCCGATTGGAAGCGGCAGGAGATATTCGAGGTGAAGAATATTCCCGTATCGGAGGGCGCGCAAACGGGCAACGGCGGCGCGCGCGGCGGTTACACGAACGCGGCGATCGAGGCGGTCAACGCAAAATCGGACAGGGAAAGATACTACGCTTTGCTTCGGGAAAAGGCGCAAGTGAAAGCGGACAAATTCACGGCGAAGGCGAACGCGAACGCGCAGTTCAAGGAAACGAACACGGAGCTGAAAAAGATGGAGCTTGCGCTTGCCAAAGCGGAGGTATTCGAGCCGCAAAGGCTGCCTGCCTTGCAGGAGAAAAAGCGGGAATTGCTCGCTACGCGCAAGGCGGTCTTAGCGGAAATGGGGATCAAGGAAACGGACTTAAAGCCGCAATTTTCGTGCAAGAAATGCTCGGATACGGGATTTTTACCCAGCGGCAAGGCGTGCGATTGTTATAAGGACGCGAAATAAAAATTCGAAAAATTTACAAAAGCGCGCAAAAATGCTTGCATTTTTTCAAAAAATACAGTAATATAAATAGGCGTTTAGAAAACGCCCTATTTGCAGAGATGTCTGAGTGGTTTAAGGAGCACGATTGGAAATCGTGTGACGGGGGAACTCGTCCGGAGGTTCAAATCCTCTTCTCTGCGCCA
>JAFURP010000057.1 GCA_017471785.1 Clostridia bacterium
CACGGCGCGGTTTTCCTCCCCCTTATCGGTGGACGATTTCGTAAAGAAAACGCAATACTTATACTACACCGAGCAAGCCCTTAACGAAGCTGCCGACAAGGTAGCGTATTTTGCGGAGAAAGAGGGGTTGCAGGGGCATGCAAGAAGCGCAACGATCCGTGTAAAAAACGAAGAATAAGCTACGCAATACGGCGTTGAACTTGCGTTTTCTCTCGCTCGTTTACTAAAAACTGCACAAGTCAAACGGATAAAAAATACAGGTATAACCATGAGCAAATATTTCAGCAAAAAATACGCTTCGCTTACGCCGTACACCCCTGGTGAACAGCCCAAGGATACGGAGTACGTCAAGCTCAATACCAACGAATCTCCCTTTGCGCCGCCCCCGTCGGTAGTGGAAGCGGCAAGGGCGGAGGGGGCGAGATCGCAGCTCTATTCCGACCCCGAATGTAGTGCGCTCGTGGAAAAGGCGGCGGAGATTTTCGGCGTAAAGAAAACGCAGGTGTTGCCTACCAACGGCTCGGACGAAATTTTGCATTTCGCGTTTATGGCGTTTTGCGACAAGGATACCCCCGTGGTGTTTCCCGATATCACCTACGGCTTTTACTCGGTGTTTGCGAAATTACATTCCATTCCGTATAAAACGATCCCCCTCAAAGCGGATTTTTCCGTCGATTACCGCGATTATTTACACGCGAACGCGACGGTGGTGATCGCCAACCCCAACGCGCCGACGGGGCTTTGCTTGCCCGTTTGGCAGATCGAGGAGATCGTGAAAGCCAACCCCGATAATATCGTCGTGATCGACGAGGCGTACGTGGATTTCGGTGGGGAAAGCTGCGTGTCGCTCGTTCAAAAATACGACAATTTGCTCGTGACGCAAACCTTTTCCAAATCGCGCAGCTTAGCGGGCGCGCGCTTGGGGCTTGGGTTTGCCTGCGAGAGCTTGATCGCCGATCTCAACGCGATCAAATATTCCACCAACCCCTACAACGTCAACCGTATGACGGCGGCGGCAGGGCGCGCGGCGCTTTGCGAAAACGCCTATTTTACGGGCAACTGCAAGATCGTTTGCGAGAATCGGCAAGCTACGGCAACCGCGCTGAAAGAGCTGGGCTTTGAAGTGCTCGATTCCAAGACCAACTTCCTATTCGTGCGCTCGGACAAGATCGGCGGTCGGGAGCTGTATGAAAAGCTCAAAGAAAGGGGGGTGCTCGTGCGGAATTTTACGGGCGAGCGCATTAAGGATTTTAACCGCGTAACGATCGGTACGGCGGAGCAAATGGAGATCTTTTTACGAAAGACCAAAGAAATTTTGGAGGAAAAAGCCAATGAGAACAGCGGAGATCGTTCGTAAAACGGCGGAAACGGATATCCGTTTGCGCTTGGATTTAGACGGCGACGGAAAGAGTGAAATAGACAGCGGTTGCGGTTTTCTCGACCATATGCTCACCCTCTTTGCCAAGCACGCAGGCTACGATTTATGCGTAAAATGCGTAGGGGATACCGAGGTGGATTACCACCACACGACGGAGGATATCGGTATTGCGCTCGGGCAGGCGTTTGCAAAGGCGCTCGGCGATAAACGCGGTATCGTGCGTTACGGGGATATCACCCTGCCTATGGACGAGGCGCTGATCGCGGTCGCGGTGGATATTTCCGGTCGGGATTACGCGGCGATCGATCTACAGTTCGCCTTTGAAAAGGTGGGGGATTTCGATACCGAGCTTTGCGAGGAATTTTGGCTGGCGTTCGTGCGCGAAGCCAAGCTCACCCTGCATATCCGTCAGCTTGCGGGGAAAAACGCGCATCACATCATCGAGGGCGTTTTCAAGGCGACGGCGCGCGCGCTTGCCAAGGCGACGAGGATCGACGAGGCGAGAAAGGACGAGGTGCCGTCCACCAAAGGAGTTTTGTAATGATTGCGATAGTCGATTACGGCGTGGGGAATTTATATTCCCTGCAATGCTCGTTAAAGCGCGTGGGTGCGGAAGCGGTGGTGACGGCGGACGAGAAGACGCTTTCAAACGCTTCCAAGATCCTGCTCCCCGGGGTGGGCGCGTTTGCCGACGCGGTCGCTAAATTGAAAGAAAAGGGCTTGGACGAGCTTTTGAAAGAGCAAGCAAAGACGGGCAAGTATATTATGGGTATTTGCCTCGGTATGCAAATGCTGTTCGACGAGAGCCACGAATACGGCGTGCATCAGGGCTTGGGCTTGATCAAGGGCAAGGTAGTGCCTATGCGCGGCTTGATCGACGAGCGGTTAAAGGTGCCCCATATCGGTTGGAACGGGTTGCGCTTTCCCCGTCCGCACTTTTTGTTCAAGGACGTGAAAGAGGGGGATTGCGCCTATTTCGTACATTCCTATTTCGCGACCGATTGCGACGAGAGCGTGATCGCCGCGACGGAGTACGATAAGCTGTTGACGGCGGCGGTGGCGAAGGAGAATATCCTCGGCTGTCAATTTCACCCCGAAAAGAGCGGCGAGGTGGGCTTGAAGATATTGAAAGCGTTTTGCGAGGTGTAAAAAAGTGAAAGCAACGAAACTGTATTTGATCCGCCACGGCGAATCGGAGGCAAACGCGCGCGACGTGTTTTTGGGACATACCGATTTGGAATTAACGGCGAAGGGCAAGGCGCAAGCGGAGCAAACGGCAAGCTTTTTGCAAACGGTAAACGCGGACGTTATTTACGCCAGCGATCTGCAACGCGCCTATCATACGGCGCAGGCGACGGCGAAACGGCTGGGCTTGCCCGTCGTCAAGGACGAAAGGTTGCGCGAGATCTATTGCGGCGAATGGGAAAACAAATCGTTTTCCTATTTACAGGAAGCGTACAAGGAAAGCTACGGCGTTTGGTGTAATAACGTAGGATTATCCCAAACGGACGGCGGCGAAAGCGTGGAGGAGCTGCAAGCTCGGATCGTTGCCGCGTTGCAAGAGATCGCGGAAAAGAATAGCGGCAAGACGGTTTTGGTGTTCACGCACGCTACGCCTATCCGTTGCTTTGCCGGTTACTGCGAAAAAAAGAGCTTGGCTGCGCTCAAAGAAATTCCTTGGGCAAGCAACGCGTCGGTCACGCACGCGGTATATAGAGAGGGCGAATTTACCCTCGTGGAGTATAGCAAGGACGACTTTTTAGGGGAGATGAAAACGGAGCTTCCCGCTAACGTATAATAGAGGCAATAGAATGAAAATTTATCCTGCGATAGATCTATACGATAATAAAGCGGTGCGGCTTTTCAAGGGCGATTACGCGCAAATGACGGTGTATAACGACGACCCCGTCGCGGTCGCACGCGATTTTAAGGCGAAGGGCGCTACGCATATCCATATCGTCGATCTTGCGGGCGCGAAAATAGGTCGCCCCGTACATAGCGAGCTTGTACGCAGGATCGCCAAGGAAACGGGACTGTTTATCGAGATCGGCGGCGGTATCCGCAATATGGCTTCGGTGGACGGGTATTTATCCGCAGGCGCAAGCCGCGTGATCGTCGGTACGGCGGCGGTGGAGAACGAGGCGTTCTTGCAAGAGGCGCTTGCCAAATACGGCGAAAAGGTCGCCGTCGGCGCGGACGTCGCGGACGGCAAGATCGCGGTCAAGGGCTGGTTGGAAAAATCGAGGTATACCCTGGACGCGTTTTTGGAAAAGATGCAGGGCTTGGGCGTAAAGACGGTCGTTTGCACGGACATATCCAAGGACGGCGCGATGAAGGGCGCCAATCACGAACTGTATAAGCATATCGCGGACAATTTCCGGATCGAGGTGATCGCCTCGGGCGGCGTGTCGAGCATAGAAGATATACGGAAATTAGCGCGTTCGGGCGCAAGCGGCGCGATCGTCGGTAAAGCGTATTATATCGGCGCGATCGACCTGTGCGAAGCGATAGAGGTGGCGAAATGATAACCAAACGCATTATCCCCTGCTTGGACGTCAAGGACGGACGGGTGGTCAAAGGGGTCAATTTCGAAAAGCTCAAAGAGGTGGCGAGCCCCGTCGAGCTTGCCAAATACTATTCGGCAAACGGCGCGGACGAGCTGGTATTTTACGACATCACCGCCTCCGCCGAGGGGAGAAGCCTGTTCACGGACGTCTTGAAACGCACGGCGGCGGAGGTGTTTATCCCCCTCACCGTCGGCGGCGGTATCAGGGAGCTTGCCGATTTCGAACGGGTGCTTTCGTGCGGCGCGGATAAGGTGAGCGTCAATTCGGGCGCGATCGCCAATCCCGACCTTATCAAAGCCGCCGCGCAAAGATACGGCGATCAATGCGTGGTCATCTCCGCGGACGTCAAGCGCGTGGACGGTAAATTCCACGTGTTTGCCAAGGGCGGCAGGGAGGATACGGGCATGGAAGCCGTGTCTTGGATCGTGCGTTGCGTGCGCGAGGGCGCAGGCGAGGTGGTCGTGAACTCTATGGACACCGACGGCGTGAAAAACGGGTTTGACTTAGAGCTTTTGGACGCGGTTTGCAGGGCGGTGGACGTACCCGTGATCGCTTCGGGCGGCGCTGGCAGCCAAGAGCATTTCGTCGAGCTGTTCAAAAAGCTCCCGGCGGTGGACGCGGGACTTGCCGCTTCCGTGTTCCATTTCGGAGAGATCGCCATTCCCGACTTAAAACGAACGCTGCAAAAGGAAAATATCGTCGTAAGAATATAACGAGGTGAAAATTATGATCAAAACGGAAGAATTGAAATTCGATAAGGACGGGCTTATCCCCGCTATCGTCGTAGACACGGTGACTAAGGAAGTGCTTACGCTCGCGTATATGAATAAGGAAAGCTTGGAGATCACCCTTACAAAGGGCTTGACCTGCTTTTACAGCCGTAGCCGTAGGCAGCTTTGGCTCAAGGGCGAAACGAGCGGCAACTATCAACACGTCGTATCCGTTACCGCCGATTGCGATAAGGACGCGCTCGTCGTAAAGGTAGAAAAGGACGGTCCCGCCTGTCATACGGGCGCGGAAAGCTGCTTCTTTAACCCCTTGTATATCAACGAGGAAAAGCACGAATTTTCCCTGCGCGGCTTGTACGGGCTGCTGCTGGATAGAAAGGCGCAAATGCCCCAAGGCTCGTATACCACTTACCTCTTTGAAAAGGGCTTGGACAAGATATTGAAAAAGGTGGGCGAGGAAAGCACTGAGGTCATTATCGCGGGCAAAGCACAGGATAAAAAGGAAACGATCTACGAGATCGCCGACCTTGCTTACCATATTATGGTGCTGATGGTGCAGTCGGGGATCACCGTGGACGAGGTACGAGCCGAGCTTGCTTCCCGACATATTATCGACCATAAAGTCAAACAGGAAAAAATGACCAAATAAAAAAGTATAATTATACGAAAAATCACGTATTTATACCTTCTAAAAAAATACAAACGCCGTATCGCAAAGCCGAAACGGCGTTTTTTGCACGACTCGTTATGCTTCAATTATGCAAAAATCGATAATCTAAATGGCGAATATCGATTTTTCCGATTTCACACAAATATCATAGTAGAACGAAATTTATTTATACATTCTTTAATATTATGATTGACAAAAAGATTTTTTTGCGTTAAAATAATAATTGTGTTATAAGCAAAATTGGGTCTTAATGCCCCAAAGGGGACGGGAAAGCCCCTCAAACAGCAAGAAAAGACAAAGGAATATATATGATGAAAAGAAAGTGGAAGCGCACGTTTATAGCGCTGCTGGGTATCGTTTCTTCCTTATTTATATTTGCGGGCTGCAAATTGGGAACGACCTTGGACGATCTGAAAGAGGAATATCAGCTCAAAGCGCAAGTGACCTATTACGCGAACGGCGGCGAGTTCGAAAACAAGCGTACGGTGAAAAACGTCTATTTTGCCGAGGGACAACCCGCGGCGAATATCGGCGGTAGTCAAATACCGAACATCTCGCTCACGTATACGGGGTTTGAGTTTATGGGTTGGTATCACGCGGAAACGGACGCCGAGGGGAATATCGTCTACACGGATGAAACGCAAAGCGTGCCTAAAATGAGCGATACGGAAGCGGATTTTTCCAAAGCGCTTACGGCAGGCGAGCATTGGACGCTCGTAGCCGATTGGGCGGCGGAGGCGAAAATTCGGGTCAAGCTCGTCAGCGACGATATGCAAGAGGGCGAAAAGATCACGATCGCAGGCACGGAGTACGCGGAGGGCGAGGAGATCGTTTCCTACGGCTTCTACGGTGAAGAAAAGGACAAACCGTCCAAAGCGGATATCAACAGCAAGCTTTCGGTAAAGGATAACGCGTACACCTTCGTACAATTCTATACGAGCGCGGCTTGCGATACGGCGGTGGAATGGCCGATAGCAAGGGGCGAAGAGGATATCGTCGTTTACGCGAAGTATATTAAAGGTAACTGGACGATCGTGG
>JAFURP010000013.1 GCA_017471785.1 Clostridia bacterium
ATTAAGACAACCGCCTGCCATCAGCATCTCTCTTTGCCGCTTGGACAAGCTCAAACAAAGCGTCGCCGTTGCGCCGTTCGTCTTATCGACGAGAAGCGCGCTCGTTTCGCCTGCAACCGCCGTGGCAAAGCCCTTGATCTCCAATTGATCGCCCTCGGCGAATTTATCGTAATCGTCGGGATTTTCCAGCGTCATCGGCACGATACCGAAGTTGATAAGGTTTGCAATGTGAATACGAGCAAAGCTCTTGGCAACCACCGCTTTGATACCCAAATACAAGGGTACGAGCGCCGCGTGTTCGCGCGACGAGCCCTGTCCGTAGTTCGCGCCGCCCAAAATAACGCCGCCGCCCTTTTTCTTGGCGCGCTCGGGAAACTCCTTATCGCATACTGTAAAGCAAAACTCCGAAAGCTTCGGAACGTTGGAACGGTAAGGAAGCACCTTGGTACCTGCCGGCATAATATGGTCGGTGGTGATATCGTCGCCCACCTTCAAAATCAGCTCGCACGACAGATCCCGTTCGGGCGCTTTACCGACGGGAATGGGTTTGATATTGGGTCCGCGCTCCACGATGACGCTATCCGCCTCCTCCACCGAAGCGGGAAGCTCGATCAAATTATCGTTGATCTTGAACGCCTTAGGCATCTCGATAACGGGCGCCGTTCCGAGCGAGGTCGGGTCGGTGAATACGCCTGCGATCGCGGAAGCAGCCGCCGTTTCGGGGGATACGAGATATACCTGCGCGTCCGCCGTGCCGCTACGGGCAAGGAAATTTCTATTAAACGTACGCAAGCTGACCCCTGCCGATTGCGGCGAGAAGCCCATACCGATACAGGGACCGCACGCACATTCCAACACGCGCGCGCCTGCGTTGATCAAGTCGGCGAGCGCGCCGCATTCCGCCAGCATAGTATATACTTGCTTAGAGCCGGGGGAAATGGACAAGCTTACGTTGGGGTGTACCGTTTTGCCCTTAAGCATTGCGGCGACCGTGAGCATATCCTGCATAGACGAGTTGGTGCACGAGCCGATGCATACCTGATTGATCGCCATACCCGAAAGCTCGGCAACGGGTTTTACGTTGTCGGGGCTGTGGGGACAAGCCGCCAAGGGCTTGAGCGCCGATAAATCGACGGTATATTCCGCGTCGTAAACGGCGTCCGCGTCGGAGGAAAGCTCGATAAAGTCCTCCGCTCTGCCCTCCGCTTGTAAAAACGCTTTCGTTATCTCGTCGGAGGGGAAGATGGAACTAGTTGCGCCAAGCTCCGCCCCCATATTGGTAATGGTCGCGCGTTGGGGCACGGAAAGAGATTTTACGCCCTCGCCGGCGTATTCTACGATCGCACCCACGCCCCCCTTTACGCCGAGGATACGCAGGACCTCTAAAATGACGTCCTTTGCGCCGACGTAATCGGAAAGCTTACCGATCAAATTCACCTTGATCATTTTGGGCATCGTGATATAATATGTACCGCCGCCCATAGCAACGGCGACGTCTAAGCCGCCCGCGCCCATACCGAGCATACCTATACCGCCCGCCGTCGGCGTATGCGAATCGGAGCCGATCAGCGTTTTTCCCGGTTTGGAGAAACGCTCTAAATGTACTTGATGGCAAATGCCGTTCCCGGGACGGGAAAAGCGAATACCGTGTTTTTTCGTTACCGTTTGGATATAGCGGTGATCGTCCGCGTTTTCAAAGCCCGCCTGCAGAGTGTTGTGATCGATATACGCCACGGACAGCTCGGTCTTTACCCGATCGATACCCATCGCTTCAAATTGCAAATACGCCATCGTACCCGTAGCGTCCTGGGTGAGCGTTTGATCGATCTTAAGCCCTATTTCCTTGCCCGTCGTCATTTCACCGCAAACGAGATGATTTTTAATAATTTTTTGCGCTATCGTATAGCCCATATCCTTTCTCCTTAGTAGTTCAACTTATAGTCTTTGAGAGAGCAGCGCTCGTCCTCGTGAAACGCGCGCACGAGCTTTTCCAGCTCGTCCTCGCCCATAACCGTCGTTCTTCCGTCGGCGTACAGCCCGTCGATCTCCGTTTTCATTGCCTGTACGAGCCAATCTTGTTTATTGACTTGCTTTTCGAGCGGTAAATTGAAGTGCTTATTGATCCAATACGCAATCCCCGCCAGCCCCGAGGTATTGGAAATGGAAACCTCCGCGGGTCGTTTTAATATCTTTTCGGTGTCGAAGATATTATATATCTCCGCATCCTTCATCATACCGTCGGCGTGTACCCCTGCGCGCGTTAAATTGAACGCGCTTCCCACGAACGGGGTCATCGGCGGAATGGAATATTCCAACTCCTTGGCAAAATACTCGGCGATATCCGTGATCGCCGTCGTATCCATACCGTCCAGCGTACCGCGCAAAGAAGCGTATTGCATGACCATTGCTTCCGTGGGCACGTTGCCCGTCCTTTCGCCTATGCCGAGCAACGAGCAGTTTACGCCGCTGGCGCCGTACAGCCACGCGCTGACCGCGTTTGCAACGCCCATATAGAAATCGTTATGACCGTGCCATTCGAGCATTTCGGAGGTAACGTCCGAATAATGGTGCAAACCGTAAACGATCCCCGGCACGCTTCGAGGGAGCGCGGTGCCCGTATAGGGCAAGCCGTAGCCCATCGTATCGCACATACGGATCTTGACGGGAATGTTCGCTTCCTTGGAAAGCTCGATAAGCGCGTTTACGAAAGGCACGACGAAGCCGTAGAAATCGGCGCGCGTAAGATCCTCTAAATGACAACGAGGAGAAATACCCGCCTCAAACGCCTGTTTTACAACGGACAAATAGTGATCGTACGCTTGCTTTCTCGTCATATTCAGCTTTTTGAAGATGTGATAATCGGAACAGCTGACGAGAATACCCGTTTCCTTGATACCGATATCGTGCACGAGCTCGAAATCCTCTTTTTTCGCGCGGATCCAAGTGGTGATCTCGGGGAATTTATAGCCGAGCTCCATACACTTTTCCAACGCCTCTCTGTCCTTTTTCGTATAAACGAAAAATTCGCTTTGACGAATGATGCCTTTCGGCCCGCCCAGCCGCGCAAGCAATTTGTAAATATCCACGATCTGTTGTGCCGTGTACGGAGCGCGGGATTGCTGACCGTCGCGGAAGGTCGTGTCGGTGATCCATATTTCCTTGGGCATATTCATCGGTACGCGCCGATGGTTGAAGGGCGTTTTCGGCACTTCTTCGTAAGGATAGATATCTCGAAACAAGTGTGCTTCAGGCACGTCTTGCAATTCGTATTCGTAGGGATCCTGTTCCAATAAGTTGCTCGAGGGATTTAATTCGATCATATTTTTGCCTCCTCTTTGTTTCGTTTTTTCGATTACACTCCGCTTGTAAATTTATTATATCGATTGCATTGTATTGATTATAACAAAAAAAATCGTGGTTTGTCAAGGATTTAGACGGCAAAAATCGTTTTCTTCTTATGGAATAGAAAAATTTTTCGTTTTTTTTGTAAAAAAATCGCAAACGTCCCAAAAAAACGACGCGTGCGCTTTTTATTCTATGATGGAAAACGATTTTTGTATAGTCGGTGCGGCAACAAGCACGACGCCGTCTAAGCTTACGCGCTCGCTCTTATATACGCAAACGCCGTACACGCCGTCGGTGGAGGAATCGTCGCTTGGCGTAGTGACCGTCAAGCGCGTATTCGATATCTCCCCTGCCTCCAAAGCGTAAACGAGCCCCGCGCTGAAAGTCGTTTTTGCTTTTGCTTGAAAGTCTATAGCAAAATCGCAATCCCTTATCTTCGTTTGACCCTTCACCGTTTGAATAAACGCACAGCCGTTGGCAAAGCGTTCGTCAAGCAAATTCGCGCGCCCGTCAAAACGGATATTTTCCACCGTTATATTATACAGCGCTGCATTTTCCAATACGCCGAACACGCTCTTGGCTTCGCCCGAAAGAATTAGGTCGGAAATCGTATAGCCGTTGCCGTCCAGCTCGCCGCTGAAAAACGGGATCAGCGCACCCGTTTCTCCGTCCACCGTATACGCCGTATTCGCGAAAGAGATATTTTGCGTAAGAATACAGCGTTCGCTTTCGCCTATTCGTAAAAAATCCGTCGCCGTCGCGATTTCCTTATACCAAGCAGAATAGCAATCGACGTCGTCCGTCAACGGCTCGGAGGGCAAAGTCCAAACGCAACGGTAGCCCGTCCTTTCCACGGTGGGTATATGGTTTTTCGTAAGCGACGCACCCGCTTCCACCGTAACCTCTTCGACGATCTCACCCTCGGGCGAATAAAAGCGTACCGTATGGGTGACGGGCGTTTCCTTCTCGTCACCTCCGTCGTCCTCCCCTTTTTCGGGCTCGGACGGTTCGGGCGTTTGAGAAGCTTCGGGATCCTCGGGTGTTTCGGGCGTTTCGGGCGTTTCAGGTTCCGTGCTTTCGGGCTCGTTTTCCTCTTGCGTTTGCTTCGCTTCCGTTTGCGTGGGAGGCGAGTTGGACGTTACCGATTGCGTCGAAGCGTCTTTACATGAGGAGAAAAGCAATATCGCGCAAAGCGCCGACAATAATATCTTTTCTATTCTCATACCCTCTCCTCTTTCGTACAAACGATCTTAAAATGCGTCCTTGGATATTTTGCTCCACCGCCTTGCGATAAAGCGGAGTTTTACGGAATTCGGCAGTAATGCGGTGGATACGCGCATCACCTTATTCCAAAAACCGGCGATCCTTTTGGCTTTGTTTTTCCGTACCGCCTTGAGGGAATATTCCGCTACCCACTCGGGCGATTTTACGGCAAGCCTGCCCCAAAGCCCCTGTCCTTCGATCTGTGCCTTGATATCCGCTCTCGTCGGCATAGCGCCCGGCAAAATAGCTGTTACCGCCGCATTTTTACCGCGCAGCTCTTCGCGCAAAGCGACGGAAAAGGAAACGAGCGCGCTTTTCGCCGCGCTGTAGATCGCGAAATACGGCATAGGGTAGATACCCGAAACGCTTGCGATATTGACGATCTCCAAACGCTCGGCGCGATTATGCAAAGCGAAATGACACATAGAAACCGCTGCTTCGAAATTCGCACGGCATTGAAAGACTATCTTTTCCTGCGTATACGCGGTGAATTCCTTTTGTATATCCGCGCCTGCGGCGTTCACCAATAAACGGATACGCACTCCCTGCTCAGAAAGCTTCTCCGTCATTTGCGCGCGGCTGTTTTCGTCGGCAAGATCGGCGGCGCAAACGAGTACGGGCAACTGCGCGTAGGAGGCGGCAAGCTCCGCTTTTAACGCAAGCAGCTTTTCCTCGCTTCTACCCGTCAAAACAAGCGGATAACCTCTCTTTGCCAACGCAAAGACGAACGCTTTGCCCAAGCCGCCCGTAGCGCCCGTGATCAATGCATATCCACTCTCTTTCATACCCGTCAGCTCCATAACGCGTCGAGATCGAATCCGAACGCCTGCACGACTTCCACGTGCTCGGAATTTGCCACATCCCGCGGCTTAACGACCAAGCCGCCCGTAGAATCCAAATCGATACCGAATTTCTTATAAGCGTACCAAACGAGGTGCGCACATTGCGAACGCTTCAGCTCGTCGGGGTTATATTTTTTCGATAAGATACCCGTCGTCATTTGATAGGGAAGTCCCACGAGATTTTCCTTTGCGTAGGCAGCGACCTGCGTTCTCGTTTCCTTGTCCGCCTTGGGTCGCAACACGAGAAAATTCGCTAGATCCGCAAACGTCTTTGCGCTGTTGATCTCGCTTTCGTACCCGGGGGCGAGCGATTCGACGATGCGCTTGCTCTCCCCGTCGACGACCAAAGCCGCGTGCCCGTAACGGAACCACGACACGCGCGTCGTGGCGGAAACGATGATATCGCCGTCCTCCAAAACCGCCATAGGCGCGTATTCTTCGATTTCCTCCAAATAGGTAAACGCCGCGAATTTATCCGCCGTTACCGTATGTTTCGAAAAGAAAAATTCTTGCAGCTCGATCACCGTCGATATATCGTTCTTTTCCAAAAATCCGTCGATACCGAGCTTAGTCAAACCCGTTTGACGATACAGCGTTTGATAGTCCTCGTCCGTCAGCGTTTCCTTGCTTAAAACGGGTCGTATATCCACCTTTTCGTAATCGGGCGACCAATGCTCCCACGAACGCGCCGAACAATACACGCCAAGCTGTAAAATGCCTAAAACGCTACCGACAAACACCGTAAGGCAAAGCAGGAAGGTAGCCAACCCCCTCCAGATTCTTCCCTTTTTCTTATTGGTTTTGGACATAGTCGCCTCCCGTCAACCTTTAACGGCGTAATCCCGCGCGCCGAAAATCGTCGAGCCGAGCCGTATCATATTACTGCCCTCCTCCACGCAAAGCGCGTAATCGCCGCTCATACCCATCGAAAGATATTCCACGCCCTCAAAACGCGTTTTCACCCTTTCGAAAAGCGCGCGCATTTTTCTCGCCAAACCGCGAAGCAAAGCTTCGTCGTCCGATTCGGGAAGCATACCCATCAAGCCCTTCACACGCACGCCGTTCTTATTCGAAAGGCGTTCAATCGCCTCTATCGCTTCTTCGTACGAATACCCGCCTTTCGTCGCTTCGTTTCCGATATTGATTTGCACCAGCACTTGGGAAACGACGTCGTTTTTCACGGATAAACGGGCGATCTCGTCCGCCAGCTCGTCACGGTCGCAGGAATGGAACAGCTCCACCTTTCCGACGAGATATTTGACCTTATTCGTTTGTAAATGCCCGATAAAATGCCGCGGACAAGGATCGATCGACCCGTTTTTATCGCGAAATTCCTGCGGTTTATTCTCCGCGACGGCGTCAACGCCCGCCGCGATCGCCGCATTGATCGCTTCCGCCGTTTGCGTTTTCGTAGCCGCCACTAAAACCACCCGTTCACCAAAGGGATTGCCCTTGGCGATCTCCGCTCTGATCTTGGTCACGTTTTCGATGATCTTTTCCGTCTGCATATCCTTGCTCCTGCTTTTTATCGTATACAGTATACTATTTTCTTCGCTTTTTGTCAATTCCCTCTACACAAAAAAGAAAAATTAACGCGCAAAAATGAAAAAACGCAAAATTTTAGTCGAATATCGCGTTCATTTACTTGCCTTTTTGCTTTTTTATCGTTATAATTGAGATAATAGATTATATCGATAAGGACGATCAATTTTTTCTATGAATACCGAAGAACTCAAAACGTTTATCTTTTTATCCAAGGTAAAAAATTTTACCTTGGCGGCGGAACAGCTTTTGATCGCGCAATCGACGGTAACAAACCGTATCAGCGAATTGGAAAAGGAAGTGGGAAAACGGCTTTTCCATCGCGGCTCGAAAACGGTAACGCTTACCGAAGCGGGCGAGATCTTTTTGCGCTACGCCGAAAGGATATTGGAGCTGCAAGACACCTCTATCGAGGAGATGAACGCGCTCTCCTCCCACAGCCGTAAATTTTCCGTTGGCGCGATCAACGCAACCTACGAGGTTTACGTAAAGCCGCTCGTGGACGAGTGCTTGAAAGACAACACCGTTACCTCTATCAAGGTCATGCTCGGGCACTCGCTCGATCTCATCCAGCAATTACAGGACAATACGCTGGATATGGTATTTTCCGCGGTGCCGTTGAAGCGGCAGGGCTATAACTGCGACGTGTACGACGTGGATCGTGTGGCGCTCGTTTGCGGAAAAGGAAAAAACGAATATCAAAGCGGGGTCACGAAAGCGCAGCTCGCAAAGCTTCCCTATTTGATGTGCGACTTGACCTTGAGTGAAGCGGGCGTATTCATTCGCTCCCTCTTCCCGAAAAACCACTTGTTCCGCTTGGACGTAGACAATACCTCCAAGCTGCTCCCCTATTTGGAGAACGGGCTTGGTTACGCTTTTCTTCCCTATAAGTTCGTAAAGGACAAGCTTGAAAACGGAGATTTGGAAGAAGTGGAATTGAAAGATTTCACCGCCCCCAAAGTTACCACCTATCTTATTTATAAGCAGGGCTACGACGTAAAACGTTTTCTTGAAAACAAATTCGAATAATACAAAAAGAACGGGCAAAGTGTATCAGTAATAGGGATTTTTTAGACATTATAAAAGAGTAGCAAAATTTTGCTACTCTTTACTTTTTGCTTTGCAAAAACACATGACTTTCTTTTGAAAGTATAGTGTGCTACACTTTACAATGTGTTTACAAGATTTTTATTTACTAGGGCTTACTATGAGCAATTCTTTTGTTCGTGCTTATAATATTCCTTTAATATAGGAATCAATAAAAACCAATAGGCAGACATCTATGTTCTTGGATATATGCCTAATTTTTTTGCTTTAATATCTAAAAATTATTTTTAATAAATCATAAATAGGTTTGTTTTTGCAATATCTTCTAACCCCCATTGTTTGAACAAACGACGTAACATTTTTTGTTGTTTGCGGAGTCCAAACCTTAACTGTTGATAAATCGCCAAATTCGCATTGTGAAGAGTTCGCAATATATTTCAACTGTTGGTTAATTTCCGTGTTATCAATAGAAACAAGCACTATACGACATTTTTTATTCATTGCTTTTATGTGTTCAAGCAATGCAATATATTTTTCTTCA
>JAFURP010000014.1 GCA_017471785.1 Clostridia bacterium
CGCTTGTGATCGTTGACGAGCCGCAGGGCGCGTATTACGGCTCGGTCGTTGCCGCGCCGTGCGCAGGTGAGATTTTTCAAGGCATTATCGACTTAAAAAATATTCATTATCCAAATAATGGGAGATGAGCTGTATAGAGAAATTCCGTTAAATGGATATAAGTCGGCGAAATGCACTTATTCAAAGTGGAATACGTTACCGTTTTCGTATGAGAACAATATACTCACAATACGTTTTACATAGAAGCATCAAGCAAGATTTTTTGAGGTCGACAAATAAAACGAAAGGAGTATATGCAAATTAGAGCTGGATATAATTGAAACGACGCTCAAGGCTTAGAAAAAATATTAAAGTTGTGAATGAGTTCTATACCGTACGGGGCTCATTCTTTTTATTTTGAAAATTTTTATAATGCGCCATCTTTCTTTAATAATTTCGACGGGAATCGTTTTTTGAAAACATACAATAGCGGACGAGCGAATAGAATATAAAGACGATTGCTTAAACAAGGGGGAAAGATGATGCGTTTATCTAAGCTTATCGAATGTGTAAAAGAAGCAAAACTCGTTTGTAATGAAAGCGAGGGGGAAAGAGAAATCGACGCGCTTTGCGTTGACAGTCGAAAAACGAAAAAAAACGGTTTGTTTTTTTGCTTAACGGGCGGTGCTGTGGACGGGCATGCGTACGCACGTGAAGCGATCGCTTGCGGCGCGGTCGCGTTGGTCGTGGAAAAGCCGCTTGCGGTAAGCGTTCCGCAGGTGGTCGTGCCAAGTACGCGCGAAGCGCTCAGTCGTATGGCTTCGGCGTTTTACGGCTTTCCTTCCGAACGGTTGAAGATCATAGGCGTTACGGGCACGAACGGCAAGACGACGACGGCGCATATGTTGGCGGCGATTTTGGAAAAAAGCGGTAAAAAAACGGGGCTTATCGGCACGCTCGGCGCGCGTATAAACGGCGATTATCAGCCTACCGATTTAACTACGCCCGATCCCATCGATCTGCAAAAAACGCTTGCGGAAATGCTCTTTCACGGCGTAGAATACGTGGTGATGGAGGCGTCGGCGCACGCTTTATATTATCAAAAAACGGCGGGCATGCGTTTCGTCGCTTGTATTTTTACCAATTTAACGCAGGATCACCTCGACTTTTTTCCGTCTATGCGTGCCTATAAAAACGCAAAAAGCACACTTTTTTCGGATAGCGTTTGTCCGATCGCCGTCCTTAACGGTGACGACGAAGCGGGGCGGGGCTTCGGTGAGGAGCGTAAGCAACGAACGGTCTATTACGGCTTGAATACGCCCGTAGACGCCTTTGCGATCGTAACGAACGAAACGCTGCAAAAAAGCGAGTGTATGCTGAATATAAACGACAAGCTTTGCCGCGTATCGCTTTCCTTTACGGGTCGGCACAATATCTATAACGCGCTTGCGGCGGCTACCTGCGCCGTGGAGTTGGGCGTGGAGCTTTCGGCAGTTTCGGAGGGGTTATCCTCTCTGCGTGGCGTTCGCGGACGGCTCGAACGGATAGGCGGGATCAACGGCGGCGACGTTTTCGTCGATTTCGCGCATACGCCCGACGGTTTGGATAAATCGCTTGCGGCGCTTCGCGCGCATTGTAAAGGCAAACTCGTTTGCCTGTTCGGTTGCGGCGGCAACCGCGATAAAAGCAAGCGCCCGATCATGGGCGAAACGGTTGCGAAGCGCTCGGATTTCGGCGTGCTTACCTCGGATAATCCGCGGTACGAGGATCCTTTGGATATCATTTCGGACATAGAAAAAGGGTATCGTCGGTTTTCGGTGAAATACGTAGTGGTGCAAAGACGGGAGCAGGCGATACGCTACGCCTTGGATATTTTACGAAAGGGAGATATACTTCTCGTCGCGGGAAAGGGTGGAGAGGATTATCAGGAGATCATGGGTATAAAATATCCTTTCAACGACAATGATATAATCGAAAAAATAATCGAAGAAAAATCGGAGCATCCGTCCGTTTGACGGTGTAGCTCGCAGGGAATCAATATGAAAACGTATCTTCTTACAGCGCTCGTCGCTTTTGCTTTTTCTCTCTTGTTTTGTACGGTGTTGATACCCGTTTTACGCCGTTTGAAGGCAGGGCAAAATATCCTCGTTTACGTCAAGGAGCATAAAAGCAAAAGCGGAACGCCGACGATGGGAGGAATAGCGTTTATTGCCGCGGCGATCGTATCCGCGGTCATTTTTATACCCAAGGCCGAGCAAACGCTTGTCTTGACTCTCGTGATCGGGCTTTCCTATATGGCGGTCGGGCTTTTAGACGATTTCTTAAAACGCCGTCATAAGGAAAATCTCGGGCTTCGCGCGTGGCAAAAATTTGCTTTTCAAGCGTGTATAGCCGTGTTGGCAGGCGTATATTGTTATCGCGCCGATTTGACAAAGCTGTATCTTCCCTTTTTCAACGGAGCGTGGAACGTGGGAGGCTTTATCATTCCTCTAGCCGCGTTCGTGTTTATCGCGACGGTGAACGCCGTGAATTTGACGGACGGATTGGACGGACTTGCCTCCTCCGTAAGTATTCCCTTTTTTGCGGTCGTTGGAATACTCATTCTCCTCGAGGGCGGCTCTACTTCGATGTCGATCGTTTGCTTTTCGCTCGTGGGCGCGCTGTTGGCGTATTTGATTTTCAACGTATCCTCCGCTTCGGTGTTTATGGGGGATACCGGCTCGCTCGCGCTTGGCGGTTTTGCGGCGTGCCTTTGTATTTTTACGGGGAACGCGCTCTATATACCCATAATCGGCTTGATGTTCGTAATTTCCGTCATATCCGTACTCATTCAAGTAATATATTATAAAGCGACGGGAGGGAAACGCGTGTTTTTGATGGCGCCTCTGCATCATCATTTCCAAGAAAAAGGATATTCGGAAAGTAAAATTTCCTACGCGTATTTTATAATTACCCTACTTTTGGGCGTCCTTTGTATACTCGCCGCGCTATATTGAAAAATCGGAGGAATGTATGTATCCCGAACAACAAATTTTTTTCGTACTCGGTCTATCCCGTTCCGGTCGGGCAGCCGCTGAATTTCTACTTTCCAAAAACGCCGTCGTGTATATCTACGACGACGTGTCGGGCGAGCGCGTGGAGCAAAGCGCCCGTGAATTAGTGGCGAAAGGGGCGAAGCGCGTCGCCAAGGAAATGCTTGGTAAAACGGCGGAAACGTGCGACGTGCTCGTTTTAAGCCCAGGGATCCCTATCGATCATCCGCTTGCCGTAGCGTTTAAGAGACGGGGAAAGGCGGTCGTGGGAGAAACGGAGCTGGCGGCGCGGTATATGCGCTGTCCGATCGTGGCGGTCACGGGCACGAACGGTAAAACGACGACCGTTTCCATGCTTGCGGAGGTCTTGCAAAAAGGGGGCTTAAACGCCAAGGCGTGCGGCAATATCGGCTCGCCTATGATCGATTATTGCACCCTTGACGAAAAGAGCGTGGCGGTTGCGGAAATTTCAAGCTTTCAATTGGAAACGCTCAATTCCCTTTGTCCGCATATCTCCTTGGTGCTCAATATCACCGAGGATCATTTGAATCGCCATTATAATATGGAAAACTATATTTTTTTGAAAGCCAAGCTTTTGAAAAACGCTTCTGAATCGGAGTACGCCGTCTTAAATTTCGACGACGGTATCGTACGCGGCTTTGCCGAAAAAACGAAAGCGCAAACGGTATGGTTCTCCGTTCGGGAAAAGGTGCGGGGCGCGTATTACGAAAACGGCGATCTGTATTTTAACGACGAGAAGATCATGCCTGCAAGCGACCTACTTGCAGAGGGCGTACATAATATTCAAAACGCCTTGGCGGTAATCGCCGCTTCGAAAATCATGGGCGTAAAGACCAAGGATATCGCCGAGGCGCTCGCTTCGTTTAAGGGCATCAAGCATAGGATAGAAACGGTGGACGAAGTATGCGGCGTGGCGTACGTGGACGATTCCAAGGGTACGAACGCGGACGCCACGATCAAAGCGGTACAATGTATGAAGCGAAAAACGCTGCTGCTGCTCGGGGGTAAAAATAAGGGATACGATTATTCAAAGCTTTTTACAGCCTTGAAAAATTCCAACGTCGTCCACGCAATACTTTACGGAGAAAACCGCTACGCGCTTTTGAAAAGCGCAAGGGAGCAGGGCTTTGAAAGCGTAACCGTTTGCGAAACCTTTGCCTTTGCCGTGCGGATCGCCGCTATGCTCGCAAAGCGGGGGCAAACGGTGTTGTTAAGTCCTGCCAGCGCAAGTTTCGACGAGTTTACGAGTTATGAAGAAAGAGGAGATGCGTTTGTTGAAATCGTCCGTTCGCTCAAACAAAAATCCGCCAGCGCGGAACAGTCGCTCCAAACGGAGCCGTCGCCCGACGGCAACGAGACCGTTGACGGCGACGAGGGAGATCGTAAATCCGATCCCGACCGTTTCCAAGCCGACGTCGAGGAGATTGAATAACCCCAAAGGGGATATTTTTATCCCCATACTTACGCTGCTGCTTTCGGCGTTCGGCGTCGTTGCCGTCTATTCCGCGAGCTATTACGTGGCGGAAACGCAGTACGGCGACGCTTGGTATTTCGTGAAAAAGCAGTTGATCGGCTTTGTCGGCGGCTTGCTCGCCATGTGGTTTTGCGGGCGTTTCGATTATCAAAAATTAAAGGGCAAAAGAGCGCGTTGGATCGCGTTGATCGTACCCATCGTACTCTTGGCGCTCGTATTCGTCCCGGGGATAGGCAAAAGCAATTACGGTGCGACGCGCTGGATAGGGATAGGCAGCTTCACTATACAGCCGTCCGAGTTGGCGAAATACGGCTTCGTGATCTTCGCGTCCGCGTATATGAGCGAGCATATGGGAGATATGCGTACATTCAAAGGCGTTTTGCCCGTCTTATTATCGGGCGGCGCGATTTGCGTACTTATTATTTTGGAGCCAAATATGTCCGTAACGATGTGCGTCGGACTGCTGATGCTCGCCATGCTCTTTCTCGGCGGTATGAAGCTCAAGCATTTTATGGTGATCTTTATACCTGCGTTGCTTGCCGTTCCCTTACTTATTATTGCCGAGCCGTATAGATTATCCCGCTTGAGCGCTTTTCTGGATCCGTGGGAAGAGCCGAGGGGCGAGGGGTATCAGCTTATCCAATCGCTTTATGCGCTCGGCAACGGCGGTTGGTTTGGTACGGGACTGTTCAATTCCCGCCAAAAATACCGCTTCCTGCCTTTTGCGGAGAGCGATTTTATCCTTTCCATTATCGGCGAGGAGCTTGGCTTTTTCGGTGTTTTCATACTCTTTGCCGTAAGCGCCCTGCTCATTTTCCGTGGGATCAAAACGGCGAAAGAAGCGGACGATTTCTTTTCCTTTTTGGTCGCTTCGGGGATCACGCTCGTCTACGGTATACAAACGGTCGTCAACGCGCTCGTCGTCAGCGGCAGTATACCGCCCACGGGGTTGCCGTTGCCGCTTATTAGCTCGGGGAACACCTCTTTGATTATTACGATGGCGTCTATGGGCGTTTTGTATTCTATATCCAAGCGTAACGCAAGGGCACAAAATAAGCCGCCGTCAACATACAATAAAGCATAAGGAGCTTTATCGTATGGACAAATTTATTATAGACGGCGGTGAACGCTTATATGGAAAATTGCAGGCGCAAAGCGCGAAAAATACCGTACTGCCCCTGCTTGCCGCCTCCGTTTTAACTGATGAACAAGTGAAGATCAGAGGAGTGCCGACCATTTGCGACGTAGAAAATATGTTGCGGATATTAACCGAGGTCGGCTGCAGGATCAAACGCCAAAAGGATTGCACCGTCATCGACAGTTCAGGCGCAGTTTCCCACGAAATCCCACCGCGGCTTACGAAGGAGCTGCGTTCTTCCGTTTTTATGCTCGGCTCGGTGCTTACGCGCTTTCGTCGCGCTAAAATATCCTATCCTGGGGGGTGCGATATCGGGCTTCGTCCCATCGATCTGCATTTGTCGGGGTTGAAGCGCTTGGGCGTGGAAATTTGCGAAGAGGGCGGTTATATCGAGTGCAAGGCCGATAAGCTCGTCGGCGCTGAAATTTTGCTGGATTTTCCGAGCGTAGGGGCTACGGAAAATATAATCCTCGCCGCCGTAAAAGCGGAGGGGATAACGGTCGTTCGCAACGCGGCGAAAGAGCCCGAGATCGTCGATTTACAAAACTTCCTCAACGCTATGGGCGCGCGCGTTCGCGGCGCGGGTGGTGGTACGGTCGTGATCGAGGGTGTAAAACGCTTACACGGCGTTGATTATACTCCGATCGGAGATCGGATCGAGGCGGGGACCTACCTGATCGCGGCGGCTTCTTGCGGCGGCGAGATCGAAATAAGCGGCGTTCCGCCCGAAAATATTGCCGCTCTTTTACATAAATTGCGTGAAAACGGTTGCAAAATACATACGAAAAATGATAAAATAATATTACGGAGCGACGGAAAGCTTAAATCGGTGGATTTAGTGGAAACGATGCCTTTTCCCGGATTTCCTACCGATCTCCAAGCGCAATATTCCGCGCTTTGCTGTACCTGTACGGGCACGACGCTCGTCGTAGAGAATTTATTCGAAACGCGATATAAATACGCGGCGGAGCTCAAACGTATGGGCGCAGACGTAACCGTGCGCGGTAGAACGGCGGTGATACGCGGCGTGGAAAAATTACACGGCGCCCGCGTAACGGCAAGCGACCTGCGTGGCGGCGCGGCGCTCGTGGTTGCCGCGTTAAAAGCGGAGGGACAAAGCGATATCGTCGATCTTTCGCATATCGACAGGGGTTACGCCGATTTTGAATACAAGCTCAAAAAGCTGGGTGCAAAAATACGTCGGGTACGCATTTGAGCGCGGCGTTTGGATAAATTATCGCAAAAGGAACGAAACTACGAAAGAGGGATAAGTATGCGAGGAAAAAACGTACTGATAATCATATTGACCGTGATCGTTTTTTTGTCTGCGGCGGTCTTGGGCGTTTCTACGGTATATCGCGTGAGCGAAGTGACCGTCAACGCGCCCGTCGTGTCCGAGGAAGCGAAATCGGAAGCGGAGTCGTTGCAAAAACGGTTGGAGGAAGCGTATGCGAGAAGCAGTACGTTCTTCGTCGATCAAACGCTTGCCGACGAGATCGTCGCCGATTTTCCCTATTTCCGCATTACTTCTTTTACGCGCGCTTATCCCAACCGTATCGTCGTGGAAGTGACGGAGGACGCGGAGGTTTACGCCGCGAGCTTTGGCGAGGGCGGCTATTATATCCTCGGCGCGGACGGTACGGTGCTCGGTATACGTGACGATTACGCGAACCGCACGGACGGCGAACCCAATATCCTGTTGTTTGGTACCCCCTCGTTAAACGTTGTCGGAGATAAGGGAAAACCGCTTTCGAGCGACGCCGTTCTTACCCATTTGTTTGCTTTTTGCAATAAGGCGAACGAAATTTTCCTTGCGGGGAAAATAGGGCAAACGGGCGAAGCACCGCGCGGTATTCGCGGCAACGTCGTTTCCGTCGAGGTCTTACGTCCCGTAGAGGCGGAATCGGAAACTATGTTTAGACTGTCTATGGCGGAGGGGGTAAGTATCTACGTGCGTAATCCCTCCTTGCATACCTTAGAAAAGGCGGAGAAAGCCGTCGACGCTTATTCGTCCTTATCCGATAGGCAAAAGCTCACGGGCGCGCTGTTGGTTTTGGACGGCGAAACGGGTATCACAACGGCGTATTACGAGAATTTTCAATTCTAAAAAACGATTTACACAAAAAACACGCGTGAAAAATGCGTGTTTTTTATGGTTTTTTTTCTCAACCCATTGACAATTGAATGGAAATGATGTATAATTATGTCAAGATTTATTTGATTAAATCGATTTTACGGAGCGAAGAAATCGTATGAAGAACGAAAGCGTAGCAATTTTAGACGTACGGTCGTATGCCGTTTCCTTTTTTCTCGGATCGAGAGGGGTAAACGATACTTTCGTTTTTTACGGAAGCCACGACGAGGGGTACGAGGGCTTTTCCAAGGACGGTTTTTTCGACGTAGAGTCCTTCCGCGACGCGGTCGTGAACGCGGTCAATTCCGTTAGACAAAACTACGGTGGAGAGATCGGCGAAATTTTCGTCGGCGTGCCTTCGCCGTTTATTTCCGTTTGCACGAAGGGTCACGCTTTGTCTTTCCCGTCCAAGCGTAAGATCACGGCGCAAGATATCGACGCGCTGTACGAAAGCGGGCTTTCCGAGCTTATGCGATCGGAACGCTGTATTCGCCGCTCGAATATGTATTTTACGCTCGGGGATAACCGCAAGTATTTTTCGGCGGACGATCTGTACGGCGTGCCTACGACTCTTTTACAAGGCGCGCTTTGTTACTATTTCGTTTCCGATACCTTTTACGATATAGTGACCTCCGTTTTGGGCGAGTTGGGGATAGAGGAGATACGTTTTTTGCCCTCGTCGCTTGCACAAGCGCTCTATTTATTGCCCGACAAGCGTAGAGAGGGGTATGCGTTTTTGCTCGACGTCGGCTTTTTGACTACTTCCGTTTCCGTCGTATACGGGAACGGGATCGTACATGAAGAAGCTTTCGATTGCGGCTACGGCACTTTGCTCGTTTCGCTTATACAACGGCTGGGGGTCGAATACGAAACGGCGGAGGAAATCCTGCGTGCGGCAAACGTTTCGGGTGGGAGCGTTCCAAAAGATTTGGCTTGGACGAGCGATAGCGGAGAGCTGTCTTTCCCTATGCAAACGATCAACGATATCGTCAAGTGCGGCTTGGACGTTATGTGCGAGAACGTGGAAAACTTTTTCGCAAAGCATTATAAAGAAAAGAGTATGACGGTGCTTGCCGTCAACCCCATCAGCATATCGGGAGAAGGGATCGGCGGCGTAGCCGGCGCTACCGAACACGTATCGGGTCGGCTCAATCGACTGACGGAGATCGTAAAGCCCGATCTGCCTTATTACGACAAACCCGCGTTTTCATCGCGGATAGCCTTGCTGAATATGGCGTTATCCGATAAGAAAAAACGCAGCTGGATATATAGAATTTTTAACGGTTTCGGAGGAAAAAAGAAATGATCGACAATTATGATGAAAGAGAAAATTACGGAATGAGCGATTACGCTTCGCAGGGCGCTGCGGCGGCTTCGGCGGTCGAAACGGCGGTGAATAACCTTTCGGGCGTGGCAAAGATCAAAGTGATCGGCGTCGGCGGCGCGGGAAATAACGCCGTGGATAGATTGATCGAATCGGGGTTAAAGAGCGCGGAATATATCGTCGTAAATACGGATAACCAAGCGTTGGCGCGTTCCAAAGCCTCCAATCGCATACAAATCGGCGTGAAGCTGACCAAAGGACTTGGCGCGGGCGCGGACCCTACGGTGGGTAAAGCGGCGGCTGAGGAGAATAAAGACGCTATTCAAGAAGCATTGAAAGATACCGATCTTTTGTTTATCACCGCAGGTATGGGCGGTGGTACGGGTACGGGCGCCGCTCCCATTATCGCAAAGATCGCGAAAGATTTAAAGATATTGACGGTTGCCGTCGTAACTTTGCCCTTCAGCTTTGAGGCGAAGCGTAGAATGGATAACGCGATGGCGGGTATCGAAGAACTCCGTAAATCGGTGGATTCGATCATCACCATTCCCAACGATAAGATCCGTCAAGTCGTACCCAAGGGGACTTCGTTTTCCGATTCCCTCAAGGTTGCCGACGAAGTTTTGCGCCAAGGTATTCGCGGTATTGCCGAATTGATCGTTAAGCCGTCGCTCATCAATCTCGATTTCGCGGACGTAAAGGCAACGCTCAAAGGTCGCGGACTCGCGCATATGGGTATTGGCGTGGCGAAGGGCGAAAAGAGGATTTCCGACGCGGTGCGTTGCGCCGTTTGCAGTCCCTTGCTCAATACGACGATCGAGGGCGCCAGCTCGGTGATATTGAATATTATCGGCGGCAAGGATTTATCCTTGGACGAAGTGGTTATGGCTGCCGATCTCGTGAAAGGGGTCATCGATTATTCCGCCAACGTGATCTTCGGCGCGTGCATTGACGAAAATATGTCCGACGAAGTGGAGGTCGTTATTATCGCGACGGGCTTCAACGGTCAACAAAACGGTATCAGCGCGGAAGCGCAGGATTCCGCGCTCCGCCAAGCCTCCCTGCTTTCGCAGCGGATCGATATGGCGTATGCGGGCGAGCCCGTATTCAACGCGCAGCCGTCGCAAGGCTTCGGGTATGCACAACAGCAATACGCGCAGCCTATGCCTCCTTACGGTTATGCGCCGCAACAAAATCAATCCCCTCAACCCGCCCAGCAATACGCACAGCCTATGCAGCCGATAGAGCCTATCCCGACTGCGGCGTTCGAGCCGGACGATCCTATTCCCGAGGCAGCGCAAAAACAGCCGGAGGAAACGCCCGTGGACAGGAAGCACCGTCCCAAATTCGTCGATTATTTTATGAGAAGAAATTCCGACGATAACAAATAAAAAGCACCGCCGATCGAAAAGTCGGCGGCATTTTTTTCTACAATTGCTTTTTCTTTATAATATGTAATTGACATTTTCAGGAAAAAAGCGTACAATAATAAGCGAAATTGTATTTTACGCTGAATTTTATAAAAGAAAAAACCAACCGCATACGCAGTTGGTTTTGGCAGGGGAGACGCAATTCGAATACGCAACCCGTGGTTTTGGTGGGAAACGCTACTCTACCGTTTGCCAAACAAAAAAACCTGTATCACAAAGATACAGGTTTTGGCAGGGGAGACGCGATTCGAACACGCAACCTACGGTTTTGGAGACCGCTACTCTACCGTTGAGCCACTCCCCTAAACAACGAAGCTATTATATAACAAAAAAAACGATTTGTCAATTATTTTTAAGTCTATATAACATTAAATTTTATAAAATATTAAAAAGAGAGGAAAAATATGAAAAAATCGGTAACGCTGTATACGGACGGTGCGTGCTCGGGTAACCCCGGATTGGGTGGTTACGCCGGCGTACTCATTTACGGCGAGGTACAGCGTGAATATAGTGGTAGCGAGAAACAAACCACGAATAACCGCATGGAGGTAACGGCGGTGATCGACGGCTTAAAAAGGCTGAAATATCCTTGTAAGGTGGACGTTTACAGCGACTCGGCGTATACGGTGAACGCCTTTCTCAACGGGTGGGTCTACGCTTGGCGTAAAAACGGTTGGAAAAAGGCGGACGGGAAAACGGTTTTGAACGTTGATTTGTGGGAGGAGCTGTACGCGCTTACGCAAACGCACGAGGTAACCTTTCATAAGGTTGCGGGGCATGCCGATAATGCATTAAACAATCGCTGCGACGCATTGGCGCGCGCCGCGATCGACGAGCTTAGAAAAACGCTTCCCGTAGACGAAACGACGGATGTGACTACGGCAGAAGAATGATATTTTTAACATAAAACAAACATACTTAATATAATGGATAAAAGCAAGAGATATGACCGAGGTGAGAAATTGAGCGATCCGCAAAAGCAACCGAAAGAAAAAAGGGAGGGGATAATTGCCTGCATTTTACTGTTTTTTGCGCTGACGGCAGCTTGTATCGTCTTTGCGATCCTGTGCCTGTATAACGCTAAGAACGGTTTTTTAATGCGTAACGCGGCTTGGCTTTCCATCGTTGCCTCGCTCTTGCTGTGCGTCGTTTGCGGTCTGGCGATCCGATTTGTCGTCGCGGGGAAAGACGTTCTTTATAAAACCTTGATCAGCGGCTATATTTTAATACTCTTTTGCCTTATCGTTTGTTTCGTATTGCAAAAGACGGGTTTTTTCTACGTGATCAAAGACGCGGAAAGCTTGCAAAATTATTTGGAAAGCGCCGGTGCGTGGATGCCCGTGTTTTATATACTTTTGCAATATTTGCAAGTAGTCGTGTTGCCCATTCCGAGCGTGGTAAGCACTCTTGCGGGCGTGGCTCTTTTTGGACCGCTAAAAACGACCGTTTATAGCCTTGTCGGGATACTTCTCGGTTCTTTAACGGCGTTTTTGATCGGACGCAAGCTCGGGCATAAAGCCGTGGCTTGGATGGTGGGGGAGGAAACGCTGGAAAAATGGCAGGCAAAACTGAAAGGCAAAGATAACCTCGTTTTAACGCTGATGTTTTTGTTGCCCGTATTCCCCGACGATATTTTATGCTTCGTCGCAGGGCTTTCCTCTATGTCTTTTGCGTATTTTGTAACGATGATCGTAATATCGAGGATATTGGCGGTAACGACTACTTGTTATTCCATAGAGATCATTCCGTTTAATACGTGGTGGGGGTTGACGATTTGGGGTGTGATCTTTGCCGCTTTTATCGTGGCGTTTATTATAGTCTATAAAAATTTGGATAAAATCCAAGCCGCGCTTTCCAAGCGTTTCAAAATCTTCCGAAAGAAAAAATAAATATTTTTAACCGTTTGCGGCATAATACTATCGTGGCAAACTGTCGAGTAAACGAAAAAATCAATTAAACAAGCGAAAACGATCGGCATTGCGAATGTTCTTTATACAAGGAACAAGGCTTTGTCGATTTTTTGTAAAAAATTACAAAAAATGTTTTGTCATTTACTTGCAATTTCTTATTGTTTGTTGTATAATGGTAATTGGTAGAAAGTTGTCAAAAAAGTAAAAATTTCTCACTTTTTGACCGAAATTTCTTGGAGGAACAGTATGGATAAAATTCAATTACTGCAAGCAAGAAAAGCGCAATTGACGGAGGCGAGCAAGGAGATTCGCGCCCACATCAACGAAGTTGTGGACGAAGAAAGCTTTGTCGAGCTTTCCGCGTTTAGCTTTTCGAAGAACGATTTTTACGGAGAAGAAGCGGAGGGTGAAGGAGTCGTGACCGGTTTCGCCACCATCAGCGGTTATCCGTTCTATATCGTGGCGCAGAATTACAAGGTTTTGAGCGGCGGCGTTTCCAAGGCGAATTGCGATAAGATCGCAAAATGCTTGGACGCGGCTGAAAAGAACTCCACCCCCGTCGTGTATTTATTGAATACGCAGGGCGTACAGGTCGGAGAGGGCGTTACCGTTTTAGAGGGACTGGGTAAACTGCTTTTAAGAAGTACGCAACTCAAGGGCGTCGTGCCTCAATACGTCGTAGTTGACGGCGAGGTGTACGGCTCGGCTGCAATGCTTGCGGCGATTGCGGATTTTACGTTCTTTATGAAAAAGAGCGTTTTGGCAGTAAACAGTCCTTTCGTTTTGTCCGCGAAATCGGGTAAGAACTTGCCCAAAGAGGAAGTTGGCGGCGCAAAAGCGCTTACGAAAACGGGTATCGCTTCGTTTGAGGTGGACAGCCTTAGTGAAGTAAGGGCGAATATTATTGCAATCAGCGAGCTGATCGATATGCCTATGGTGGACGCGGAGCTGAACGAAGCGGTTCCCGTGCTCAACGATACCGTAACTGCGGATACGCTTATGAGCATTTTCGAGGCGCCGATCGAAGTATGCGCTTCGTATGAATCGGAAGTCAAGACGGTGCTGGCGCGTGTCGGCGGTATTGCCGTTGCGGCGGTCGTATTCGACGGCGGCGAGGACGGCGTGGAATTGAATGCGGCAAAGCTTGCGAAGATCAAGAATTTTGCGGAATTTGCTTGTTGCTACGGCTTGCCTTTCGTTACGTTTACCGACGTTAAGGGCATTTGTCCTTGCACCTGCGTAAACAACAGCCGCGTGATGAAAGAAGCGGCGGAATATCTCGATATGCTTGATACCATCGATACGGCAAAGATCTCGGTCGTTTATAAGAAAGCGATCGGTTTGGGCTATTCGCTTTTTGCGGCGAAGTCGGTCGGTTTTGATTATACCTGTGCTTTTGCCAACGCAAAGATCGCGCTTTTCGATAGCGTTGCGGGCGCACGGATCGAGTTGAACGACGAGAAAGCGGACAAGGCGGCGCTTGCGGCAAAATACGCCGATGAAAACGCCGACCCGATCAACGCGGCAAAAGACGGCTATATCGACGCGGTCATCGAGCCGCAGTTCGTAAAACAATACTTGATCGCGTCCTTGCAAATGTTGGCGAGATAAGGCGGTGGGCGTATGTTGACGAATTTATTAGCGGAAACCTTACCCGAGGGCTATCAAAAAATATCTATCGGATTGTCGGCGTTGTACGCATTGATCGGATTTATAGTAGTTTTTGCTGGTATTGCGTTTTTGATTTTAGTCGTTTGGGCAGTCGGTAAAGTGATGGCTTCGGCGAACGGGGTAAGAGCACCGAAAAAAGAAAAGGTGGAAAAACCGAAGAAACAAGAAATCGTCGCGGAAAGTCTTGCCGTTACCGATACGGACGCTGTGTCTGACGAAACGGTAGCCGTAATTATGGCGGCGCTGATGGCGTATTATCAAAAAACAAATCCGAAATGTGAATTTACGGTAAAAAGAATTAAGAGAATTTAAGGAGAAAAATTATGCGTAATTTTGTTATCACCGTTAACGGTAAATCTTATGAAGTAGGCGTAGAAGAAGTGGGCGCAAGCGCGTCCGCACCCGTAGTGGTTTCCGCTCCCGCAGCGGCTGCACCCGTTGCTGCAAAACCCGTAGAAGTAAAAGCGGCGGCGCCTGCGGCGAAGCCCGTAGCGGCACCTGCGGCAGCGCCTGCAAACGGAGAAAAATTGCTTTCGCCGTTCCCCGGTCTTATTAAAGCGTTGCTCGTGGACAACGGCGCAACCGTTAAAAAAGATCAACCTATTCTCGTGCTTGAAGCTATGAAGATGGATAACGACATCACGTCGCCTTGTGACGGTGTCGTAAGCTTCCAGGTGCAAAAAGGCGCAAACGTAGAATCGGATGCGGTGTTGGCTGTTATCGGCTAATTGAGGTAGGATATTATGTACAGCAATTTACTCGTCAATATCGGCGAGATGTTTCTCAATTTATGGGAATCGTCGGGGCTTGCGACAGGAAGCTGGGAAAACTACGTAATGCTTCTCGTTTCTTTCGTGCTGTTTTATCTCGCGATCGTTAAGAAATTTGAGCCGCTTCTTTTGTTGCCGATTGCATTCGGCATGTTCCTGATCAATCTTCCCGGTGCGTACGACGTTTTGTGGGGTACTTATATTGAAGGGTTGCCTCATACCTACGAAAACGTGGAGAATAGAGGGCTTTTGTGGTACTTGTTCTTCGGCGTTCAAAACGTTATTTACCCGCCGCTTATTTTCCTTGGTATCGGCGCGATGACCGACTTTGGTCCGTTGATCTCCAATCCCAAGAGCATGCTTATCGGCGCGGCGGCGCAGCTTGGTATTTTCCTTACGTTGATCGGCGCAACGGCGCTCGGCTTCGACCTTGCCGCGGCTTGTTCGATCGCCATTATCGGCGGTGCGGACGGTCCTACGGCGATCTACGTTACGCAAAGCCTGGCGAAATATACGACGCAGGATCTACTTTCCGCGATCGCGGTTGCCGCCTATTCGTATATGGCGCTCATTCCCATTATTCAAAAGCCGATCATGAAATTGCTCGTTCCCAAATCCGAGCGCGCGATAAAAATGAAACCGCTTCGTACGGTGAGCAAGGTAGAGAAGATTATTTTCCCTATCGTCGTAACGCTCGTCGTGGGCTGTTTGTTGCCTGACGCGGTGCCCCTTTTGGGTATGCTGATGCTCGGCAATCTCTTAAAAGAATCGGGCGTATGCGATAGACTTTCTTCGCAAGCGCAAAACGGTTTGATGAATACCGTTACTATCTTCCTCGGCGTGTCCGTTGGCTGTAAGGCTTACGGCGGTACCTTCTTGCAGGTTGAAACCTTAATGATCATCGGTCTTGGTTTGGTGGCGTTCTGCTTCGGTACGGTCGGCGGCTTGTTGATGGGTAGGATTATGTGCAAACTGTCCAAGGGCAAGATCAATCCCTTGATCGGTAGCGCAGGCGTTTCCGCGGTTCCTATGGCGGCGCGTATATCCGAGGACGTCGGACGGGAGGAGGATCCCAGCAATCATTTGTTGATGCACGCTATGGGACCCAACGTTGCGGGGGTTATCGGTTCGGCAATTGCGGCAGGCTTCCTGCTTTCACTCTTCTAATTTACGAGGTAAAAAACTATGGAATTGAAATTTGACAATAAAAAGGTAATGCTTACCGAAACGATTTTGCGTGACGCGCATCAATCGCAAGCGGCTACGCGTATGAAGATCGAGGAAATGATTCCCGTTCTTGAGCAGTTGGACGAGATCGGCTATTATTCGATCGAAGCTTGGGGCGGCGCGACTTTCGACTCCTGTCTTCGTTATTTGAACGAGGATCCTTGGGAAAGATTGAGAACGCTCAAGGCGCATCTCAAAACGCCTATTCAAATGCTTTTGAGAGGTCAAAATCTACTTGGTTATCGTCATTACGCGGACGACGTGGTGGAGCAATTCGTTGCTAAATCCATTGAAAACGGCGTTGGCGTTATCCGTGTATTCGACGCGTTGAACGATCCGAGGAACCTTGAGGTTTCGATGAAAGCCATTAAAAAATACGGAGGCGTTTGCGAAGCGACGATTTGCTATACGAGCGCGGTCGTAGACGGAAAAGAGGTATTCACGAACGAATATTTCGTGTCGCTTGCTAAACAGCTTGAAGATCGCGGCGCGGACAACATTTGCTTGAAGGATATGGCAAACCTGCTCTTGCCTTTCAAGGCGTACGAGCTTGTAAAGGCTTTGAAAGCGGCGTTGAAGCCTACTACGAAATTGCACTTGCATACGCATAATACGACGGGTACGGGCGATATGGTATACCTTATGGCGATCCTTGCCGGCGTAGATATCGTCGATACGGCGCTTTCTCCTTTGGGCAACGGTACTTCGCAGCCTGCGACCGAGCCGCTCGTAGCTACTTTGAAGGATACGCCGTACGATACGGGTATCGATATCAATCGATTGTTGCCTATCGTTAAGCATTTCAAGGGCGTAGAAAAGCGTTTGAAGGACGATAAGATACTCAATGAAAAGTCTAAGGGTATCGACATCAATACGTTGTTGTATCAAGTTCCCGGCGGTATGCTTTCCAACCTGATCAATCAGCTCGAGAAGGCGGGCAAGGTCGATAAGCTGACCGAGTGTCTTGCCGAAGTTCCCAACGTGCGTAAGGATTGCGGTTATCCTCCTTTGGTTACGCCTTCCTCACAAATCGTCGGTACGCAAGCCGTGCTGAACGTGGTTATGGGCGAACGTTACAAGATGGTTACCAAAGAAACGAAAGATATCTTCGCGGGTAAATACGGCGCGCTTCCCATGCCCGTAGACGAAACGGTTGCGGCTAAGGTGTTGAACGGTATCGATAGAATTACTTGCCGTCCCGCCGATTTACTTCAACCCGAATACGAAGAGATCAAAAAGAAAGTGATCGAGCTTGGCTATTACGAAAAGGAAGAGGACGTTCTCTCGTACGCCGTGTTCGAACAGGTAGCGGAAAACTTCTTCAAGTGGCGCGAAGCGCAAAAGAAAGGCGTCGATAGAGATATGGCTAAATCGGGCGTATATCCCGTTTAATCGATCGGCAATTAAAAACGTTTTTGGTATACGCAACCGACTTTCGTCGGTTGCGTAACTTTACTTAACGGAACTTGCAAAAATTGTCGAATTGTGAAACTTTTTGCGTGAAACTAAAACAAAGTGTTTTTTCTGTGGGCAATTCCCCGAGGTGATTTTTATGAAAAAAGTATGCGTGATCGGCGGTGGTGCGGCGGGATTAATGGCGGCGTACGCGGCGGGAGAAAAAGGGCACGAGGTGCTTCTTTTTGAAAAAAACGAAAAGCTTGGAAAGAAAATTTATATCACGGGAAAGGGTAGATGTAATTTTACCAACGACGTAGCTCCGGAGGAATTTTTGCAAAACGTCGTACGCGGCGAGAAATTTTTGCGTGGTGCGATATATTCTTTTCCCTCGCAAAAAACGATCGAATTTTTCGAAAGATACGGCTTAAGCGTTAAAATCGAAAGGGGGAACCGTGCTTTTCCCGTTTCCGATCATGCGAGCGACGTTACGAAAACCTTGGAAAAAGCCTGTAAATCGGTGGGCGTAAGTATTCGTTTGAACGAAAAGGTCGAAAAGATCCTTTCTACGAGTGAAAACACGAGTACTATGTCTGACATAGGTATTATGTCACGCATAGTAAAATTAAAAACGGATAAAGAAGAATACGATTGCGACGTCGTTATCGTCGCCACGGGCGGGCTCAGCTATCCATCTACCGGCTCGACGGGGGACGGATATGCGTTTGCAAAGACGCTCGGGCATACGGTTACCGATCTAAAATGCGGACTTTGCGGATTGAATTTGACGGGCGACGATTTCAAAGAATTGCAGGGTTTGACCTTAAAAAACGTATCTTTAACGGTAAAATCGGGCGCAAAAACGGTATATTCCGATTTCGGGGAGGCTTTATTCACTCATTTCGGTATTTCCGGTCCGATCGTACTTTCCGCCTCTTCGGTGATCAATCGTATGCCTTTGCAAGCACTCGCCGTAACGCTGGATTTGAAGCCTGCTTTGGACGAGCAAACGTTGGATAAGCGTTTGCTTCGAGAATTTGAGCAGTATAAAAATAAGCAAATTTTCAACGCGCTGACCGAATTGTTGCCGCAAAAGCTTATCTCTTTCGTGTTAAAAGCGAGCGGCGTTTCGGAAAGGAAGCCCGTGAACGCCGTTATGAAAGAGGAGAGAGGAAGGCTCGTAAAGACTTTGAAAAATTTACCCTTAAGGATCAAGAGCTTGCGCGGTTTTGAGGAGGCGATCGTTACGTCGGGCGGGATAAGCTTATCGGAAATCAATCCCAAAACGATGGAAAGTAAGAAGATAAGCGGTTTGAAATTTTGCGGTGAAGTTTTAGACGTCGACGCGTTTACGGGCGGTTTTAATATGCAAATTGCCTTTGCAACGGGGTACGCGGCGGGTTCGACGATATAAATAATGATTTTTTTACGCTTATTGATGTGGTAAAAGCGTGAAAGACTTGACGAAAAGGATAATTTTGGATATAATAGAAAGTGTATGGAGCCATAAAAGTTTCAAACGCAATACGGAGGAAAAGCTATGACGATTATACGCGGCGCTACCACGATCGACAAAGATTGCAAGGAAGAGATTTCCGCTTCTGTGAAAGCGCTTTTGGACGAGATTTTTGCGATAAACGCTTTGAAAAAAGAGGAGATCAACGGCTTTTTGTTTTCCTTGACGACGGATATCCATTCCTATCATCCGGCAAAAGCGGCAAGGGAATGCGGCTATGATTTTGCGCCTCTCTTTGCGGCGATCGAGCCGGAAATCGACGGAAGCTTGAAGCTTTGTATCCGTTTGATGCTTTTTACGGAGCTCATACAAAACAGGCAGGTAAAACACGTTTACCAAAAAGGAGCGAAGGCGTTGCGAAAGGATATTTCGGAGATTTATAATATCGCGTTGGACGGACCGGCGGGAAGCGGTAAAAGCACCGTAGCCAAGGCGCTTGCGCGCGATTATAACATTTTATATCTCGATACGGGCGCTATGTACAGGGCTTGCGGCTTGAAGGCGTTGCGCTTGGGCGTTGACCCCAAAGACGGCGTAGCCGTAGAAAAAATGCTGCCCAATCTTGACGTAAAAGTGGAATATCGCGACGGAACGCAGCATACGATACTAGACGGCGAAGACGTTTCTACCGCCATCCGTGAAAACGCGGTATCGATGGCGGCTTCGACCATTTCCGCTCATCCTTGCGTTCGTATGAAAATGGTGGAAATGCAACGGGAAATAGCCAAGAGTATGTCTTGCGTGCTCGACGGGCGGGATATCGGTTCGACCGTCTTGCCCGACGCTAAATATAAATTTTTTATAACGGCAGACAGCAAGGTTCGTGCAACGCGCCGCTATAAAGAGCTCGTCGAGCGGGGAGAAAGGGTGGATTTCGACGCCCTGCACGCGGAGATCGTAGCACGCGATAAACAGGACAGCGAAAGGGCGTTTTCGCCGCTCGTACAGGCAAAGGACGCCGTTTTGATCGATACCTCCGATATGGACGTGGAAGGCGTGTTGGCGGCGATCAAAAGGGTCATACAATCGAAAATTTAACGAAAGGTAAGCGATCATGAGCGAAAAAAAGGAAAAGAAAAAGAAAAAATCCACGATTACCGTAAAGGCGAATAAAAAGGGTAGACACATAATAAAATTTTTGAATTTTCTACGCGTCATTTTTATTCCTTTTTACTATTTGGTAAAGCCGTTCCGCTACTATGGAAACCGCAAGGTCAAAGACGGCGCTTGCATATACGTACTTAACCATTATACGATATTCGACGTCGTATACGCCGTTTCTACGACGTGGGAGGGTATTCATATAATCGCGAAAAAAGAGGTTTTGGAGGCGCCCGTATTGGGCGCGATCGCAAGAGGCGTCAAGGTCATTTCGGCAAATCGCGACGGCAACGACGTGCGCGCGCTGTTAGACGCGTTCAAATGCTTGAAAAACGACGAAAAGATCGCGATCTTCCCTGAGGGAACGCGTAATAAGGAGGGCGTGGATATGCTGCCGTTTAAGCACGGCGCGGCGGTTATGGCTATTCGCTCGAAAACGCCGATCATTCCCATCGTCATTTATAAAAAACCGCGGTTGTTCCGTTGTACGCATATTTTAATAGGCGATCCCGTCGAGCTTTCCGATTATTACGATCGCAAGCTTACGGATGAAGAAGTTTCGCAGGCGGACGAATATTTGCGGGATATGATGTTGAATATGAAAGCGGAGCATACCGCATACTTAGCAAGTAAAAAGAAAAAAGGAAATAATTCGTAATCTATGGAGATCATAGTCGCCAACAGCGGCGGTTTTTGCCGCGGCGTGAAACGGGCGGTGGATACCGCTATGTCGATCGACCCCGAAAACACCTATATTTTCGGAGAGATCATTCATAATCCCGAGGTGGTACAAAAAATAACCGAGCGCGGTATCGTTACGGTGGGGCGCTTGGACGACGTGCCGCAGGGTGCAACGCTGATCATTCGTTCGCACGGGGTTGGGAAAGCGATCTACGAGGAGTGCGCGCGGCGTAATATCAAGGTAGTGGATTGTACTTGCGAATTCGTTCGTCGAACGCAAAAAATCATCAGCGAGCAATACGCGTCGGGAAAAACGATCGTGATTGTCGGGGAAAAGACGCACCCCGAGGTGATAGGGCTAAACGGCTGGTGTGACAATACCGCGTTCATATTTTCCTCGCCGGAGGAAGATTTTTCGATTTTACCCCAAAAAGAGTGCGTGATAGTGGCTCAAACGACCTATTCTAAGGAAAATTTTGAAAAAATTATAAAAATTCTTAACGATACGAGGGGAAAAACAGTTGAAGTTTTTCAAACAATTTGCTATACTACTATAGGACGGCAAAATGAAGCAAGCGAACTCGCGAAAAAATGCGACGCTATGTTGGTGATCGGCGGTTTAAACAGTAGCAACACGAACAAGCTGTACGACATCTGCGCGAAGCATTGTAAGAACGTGTTTCGTTTGGGGAGTGCTGCCGATCTAAAATATAAAACAATCAAAGGATACAAAAAGGTAGGTATTGTTACGGGTGCAAGCACCCCTAACGCGCAAACTCAGGAGGTTTTAATGGAAATGGAAACAGAAGCGAAGGCAACGATGGAAGAAGTTGTTGCGAACATGGACAATCAACAAAAGTTCAGAAAAGGACAGTTGATCACGGCTACGATCTCGTCGGCGGACGACACGGGTGTTGCGGTGTTGCTTCCGAATACGAAGAAAGAAGTAATGCTCGACAAAAACGAAGTAGATTGCGAAGTCTACAACAAAGACGAATTCAACGCCAAAACGGGCGAAGAGATCGAGCTTATGGTCGTTGCGGTAAGTCCTCGCGTCGTACTTTCTCAAAAGTTGATCAAGCAAGTGAAAGAAGAAGAGGCTATGATCGCCGAGATCCAAGCAGGCAAGGAATTCGAGGTCGTATGCAGCGGCTCGAACAAGGGCGGTTTGACGGCGCAGCTCGGCTCTTATATGATCTTCGTTCCCGCACGCGAAATTCGTTCGGGCTTTGTTAAAGAGCTTGAGAAATACGTAGGCAAAAAGCTTCGCCTTCGTATGCTTGAGATCAAGAACGAAAGAAGAAAGGAGATCATTGCTTCGCAGCGCGTGATCATCGAAGAAGAAAAAGCGGCTAAAGAAGCGGCGAAAGCTGCAAAAGAGGCTGAATTCTTCGCGTCTATCAAAGTAGACGACGTCGTTGAGGGTAAAGTGGAAAGAGTTACTTCTTTCGGCGCTTTCGTTTCCGTAAACGGCTTCGATTGCTTGGCGCACGTTTCCGATCTTTCTTGGACGGGTGTGAAAGCGGTTACGGACGTTTTGGAGATCGGTAAAAAGTACGAATTCAAGGTGCTTAAGATCGACGAGGAAGCGAAGAAGGTTTCCATCGGTTATAAACAGCTGCAACCCCAACCTTGGGAGCTTGCCGCCGATAAATATGCGGAGGGCGACGTTATCCACGGTAAGGTCGTAAGGATCGTACCGTTCGGCGCGTTCGTGGAAGTGGAAAAAGGTATCGACGGTTTGGTACACGTTTCGCAAATTTCTCACGAATTCCTCGAAAATCCTACGACCGTGCTTACGATCGGTCAAGAGATCGATGCGAAGATCTTGAAGCTTGACTGCGAAGAAAGAAAGATGACCCTTTCGATCAAAGCGCTTGAGCCTAAGCCCGAAAACGTAGAGAGAAAGTCTAAAGCGCAAAAGGCTGAGGACGGCGAGGGTAAAGAAAAAACGAGAAAGGCTAAAGCGGCTAAGCCCGTTGACGAGGTTACCGAGTGGAGCGAAAGCGACAACGGCGGCGCTTCGATCGCGGATTTGCTTAACTTGAAATAAGAACTCCTGATTGTTTCTTTGAAAAATCCATAAAAAAGCTTGCTCTTATTCGATTAAGGGCAAGTTTTTTTGTTTATAAATAAGTATTAAAATTATTAAAACGGGAGACAAATCGTTATGCATAAGAAAGGAAAGATCAAAATTTCAAGCGAAAATATGATGCCAATCATCAAAAAATGGCTGTACTCGGACAAAGATATATTTCTTCGCGAGATCGTAGCCAACGGCGTAGACGCTATTACCAAGCACAAAAAGCTGGTGGATATGGGTGAAGCGACCAAGAATGAAAAAGCGTACGCGATTTTCGTTACGGTGGACGAGAAGGCGAAAACGCTTACCGTAGAGGACAACGGTATCGGTATGACTGCCGAGGAGGTGGAAAAGTATATTACCCAGATCGCATTTTCGGGCGCGGCGGACTTTTTGGAAAAGTATGAAAATGCGTCGGGCGACGGCATTATCGGGCATTTCGGCTTGGGATTCTATTCCGCGTATATGGTATCCGAAAACGTGGAGATCTACACCAAGAGCTATAAGGACGAACCCGCTGTAAAATGGGTTTCGGACGGTAATTCCACTTATACGCTTTCCGAAACGGATAAGGCGGAGCACGGCACGAAAATCGTGATGCATATCGCCGAGGGCGAGGAGGAGTTCTTAAAAGAGCAAAAAATTCGCGAATTACTTAAAAAGTACTGTTCGTTTATGCCTTTCGATATCTATTTGAACGCAAAGGGCGACGATACGGATAAGCCTGTCAATAACAACGCGCCGTTGTATTTGAAGGATCCGAAGGAATGTACGGACGAGGAGTATAAAAACTTTTATCGCGATACCTTTATGGATTATAACGAACCTCTGTTTTGGATACACCTCAATATGGAATATCCTTTCCGATTAAAGGGTATTTTGTACTTTCCGCAAGTGAAAAAGCAACAGGTGCAGTTGGAAAAAGGTCAGGTCAAGCTCTATTGCAATCAAGTCTTTATTGCCGATAACATCAAGGAGGTTATCCCCGAATTCCTTATGCTGTTGAACGGTGTGATCGATTGTCCCGACATTCCGCTCAACGTATCGAGAAGCTTCTTACAAAACGATAAGCAGGTGCAAAAGATATCCAAGCATATCACTAAGAAAGTGGCGGATAAGCTTACCTCGCTGTTCAATACCGATCGCGAGCGCTACGAGAATTGTTGGAAAGATATCTCTACCTTTATCAAATTCGGGTGCTTGAAGGAGGAAGAATTTTACGAAAAGGTACAAAAAATCATCATTTTCAAAAATTTAAGCGGCGAATACAAGCCTTTGACCGATTTCTTCGGAGACGAGATCAGCGAGGAGGACGCAAAACAGGGCGTACGACCCAAAGCCGTTTATTACGTATCGGACGAAGTGCAGCAGGCGCAATATATTTCCGCGTTCAAGGACGCAGGTTTAGACGCCGTTACTTGCGATACCTATATCGATCCCCATTTCATTAGCTATATCGAGTACAAAAATCCGAAAAAGTGCCGTTTCGTGCGTATCGACGCGGATATCGACGGTGCGTTAAAGAGCGGTGAAACGGCGAGCGAGGACGAATACAAGGCGCTTATCGAGGCGTTCAAAACGCATCTCGTCAATAAGGAGATAACCGTCAAAGCCGAGCGCTTCGTCAGCGGTAAATTGCCGGCGTTGATCAACGTGGACGAGTTTATGCGTAGAATGTCGGAAATGAACGGGTTTTACGGTATGAACGATATGGACCCCGCCAAACACGCGACTTTGATCCTCAACGTAACCAACCCCGTCGTTTCGGGTATCTTGGCGCAATCGGAGGAAAAACAAAAGCTGATCGTCAATCAAATTTACTACTTGGCAATGCTTTCGTATAAAAAGCTCTCTCCCGAAGAACTGTCCGACTTTGTGGAAAAGAGTACGGAAATGCTGTTTGATTATTGTAAATAGAATTAAAAACCAACGTAAACGCCTTTCGAAAAGAAAGGCGTTTTTTCTTTATACTTTCGTTCTATTTGGACAAGCCGACGCATATAGTATACAAATGCTTGATTTTCTTCCGCAAAGTATCAAAGAGGGTATTCGCCATCTCAACGCGCAAAAGCTCTACGAGATCCGCTTGCGCGCCGACAAACCTACGACCGTTAATTACGGGGGGGAGTATCGGTATTTGGGGGAATACGGGCTTACCGATTTTGCGGAGAAAGCGCTGTATTGCGACGTGGACGATATTGCCGATTGCGTGTTCCGCGCAGGAAAATATTCCGTCTATTCGGTAGAAGAACAGATCAAAAAGGGCTTTTTAACGGCGGAAAACGGCGTACGGATCGGGCTTGCGGGGGAATACGTATTCGATAAGGGTCAACCGTTGGCAATTCGGAATTTTACTTCGCTTTGCGTACGCGTTCCGCACGAGATATTCGGTTGCGGCGAGAAGATCTATCAAGCCTGCTTACGCGATCGCTTGCGCGACGTTTTGATCGTTTCGCCCCCAGGGCTGGGAAAAACCACTATTTTAAGGGATTTGGGAAGAATATTGAGTCAAGCGACGGCGAAAAATATTCTCGTTTGCGACGAACGCGGGGAAATCGCGCAAGGTCAAACGGGAGATACCTGCGATATCTTGCGCTTTTGCGATAAGGCTACGGCGTTTGAATCGGGTATTCGTGCGTTGCGGCCGGATATCGTGATCACGGACGAGCTTTCCGTAGACGATTGCCGCGCGGTGGAAAAGGCGATCGACGCAGGGATATGCGTATTGGCTTCAGCGCATTTCGCCTCTATGCAAAGCATCGGCAAGCCGTTTTTCGGACGGTTCGAGCGTTACGTGATATTGGATGGTCAAGAGATAGGAAAAATCAAAAATATATACGATAGGGACGGACGGGAGCTGTTATGACCAAATTTCTTCTCGGGGTGGCGATCGTTGCCTTTACGAGCTTTTGCGGCTATATATTAACCAAAAAATATCGAAAGCGAAAGTTGTTTTTTACGCAATTAAACGAATTCAACGAACGGTTTTTAAGCGAGATTTCCTATTATCGCCGTCCGATTGCCGAATTTGCTTCCAAATATACCTATAAGGGCGAATTCAACGAGTTTTTAGAAAAATATTTCGAATACATAGACGAAACGCCGCGTTTTTTTGAAGAAGTATTTGCGTCGGAAGGCTTTACCTTTTTAACGGCGGAGGAAAAGACCGTTTTACGAGATTACTTTTCTATGCTCGGAAAGGGGAACAGCGCGTCGCAGCAAGCCTATTTTTCCTCGGTGAAGGAAAGGCTTATAAAGCTCAAAACGGAAGCGGAAGCCGCCTGTAAAAGATATGGGGATTTATACATAAAGCTTGGATTTTTATGCGGTTTACTCATTTTAATTTTGATCATCTAATTTGGTAAAACGGAGTGAAGAAATGGACATAACCATACTTTTCAAAATGGCGGCGATCGGCATTATCATTACGGTCATTTGTCAAATCCTGAAAAAATCCGACCGCGACGATATCGCTACGCTCGTTTCCATCGTGGGATTGATCATCGTTTTGGCTGTGGTCGTCGGTATGATCGGTGACTTGTTCGACGAAATACAAGCTATATTCGGTCTGACATAGCAATCGTTGAGGTGTGTGATGGAGATAATGAAAATAATCGGAGTGGCGTTCGTTACGACGTTGACTTCCGTTTTATTAAAGGCAACGAAGCCAGAATTGTCTTTTGCCGTAACGGTTACGGGCGTGATCGTTATTTTACTTTTCATAGTGGACTCGTTGCAAAGTACGCTTACGGCGTTTACGGCGATCGCACAAATGACGGGCGTAGAGAACGGGCTTTTGAAGATATTGTTAAAGATCGTCGGCGTGGGTTATTTGACGGAATTCGGCGCGGGCGTATTGAACGATTTCGGTTCTAACGCCGTTGCGGACAAGGTGATATTGGGTGGAAAGATAACGATCGTGATGCTTTCGTTCCCCATTATCCAAAGCCTTTTACAGCTCGTGCAGGGTTTTTTGCAATTGGTATGAAATATGATATATACTTTGTATAAAAGGAAACGCTCTTGGAAAAAACGGTATTTGTTTTTCGTGCTTATATTTATAAGTTTATGCATCGTCTTTTTGCCGACGGCTATAATCGTCGGGAGTGCGGAAGAGGGAGGGCAAGCGGAGGACAAACTTAACGAAAGCGTGCGTGAGCTGATAGGCGAGTTGGATCTACGGGCATTGCAGGCATATATCGATACGCTTGGGGAATGGAACGGAGAGAGCGTGGGAGATCGCTTGATCGCGTATATAAAAGGCGAAGCGTTTGATTATAAAAATTTCGGGGCGCGGATCACGGAGATCCTGTTCAAAAATATACGCGAGGTATTGCCTGCGTTTGCCTGCATAGCCGCCGTCACGCTGTTATCCGGCGTGATCTCCAGCTTGCGCGGAGGCGCAACGGCGCAAACCTCGGCGGATATGATCTTTCTTATCAGCTATGCCGCCGCCTTGATTCCGCTTATCGGCGTATTGACCGAGTGCTTTCAAAGCGCAATGGCGGGGGTATCGTCTATGCAAAAACAAATGCAGATCGTCTATCCGTTGCTTTTAACGTTGATGGCGGCGAGCGGCGGAACGCTATCCGTTGCGGTGTGTAGACCTGCCGTCGCTTTCTTTTCAACGAATATCGTATCCGTGATTGCAACCGTCGTGTTTCCTTTAACGATAACGATTATTACGTTTTCCATGGCGGGCAATTTGACGAAAGAGTTGAAAATAAGTAAGTTCAGCGCCTTTTTCAAAAGCATCAATAAATGGATTATCGGAATTTGCGTATCCGTATTCGGTATATTTTTCACTTTGCAGGGGATCACGACGGCTACCTACGACGGCGTGGTGCGCCGCGCCGCCAAATACGCGATAGGAAACGGCGTGCCCATCGTCGGCGGCTTTTTATCGGGCGGTTTCGATTTGGCGGTAGCCGCAAGCGTTTTGATCAAAAATTCCTTGGGCAGTATGAGTATTTTTTTGATGATCACCGTGCTGTTCGAGCCTGTGACGTTATTGATATCGGTAAATATTCTATTACGGTTTACGGCGGCGATCACGCAGCCGTTCGGGGAGAGTCGCATTTCCGATTTTCTCGGGGAAACGGCGGAAAATTTACATTATTGTACGGCAGGCTTGCTCTTTACCGCGTTTTTGTATTTCCTGTCTATTATGCTCATCGTTTCGTCGTCGGAGGCGTTGCTATGAACGGATATTTATTGAGCGTGATCGGTACGGTATTGCTTTCGGCGATCTTGACGGCGATCGTGCCGAACGGAAAAACTGCGAGCGTCGTGAAAGCGGTGACCAAGCTTGCTTGTTTGCTCGTCATCGTTTCGCCTATCTTGGGATATATTCGGTCGGGAACGAGCGATTCGCAAACAAATTCACAAACAAATTTTTCACAATCAGTCATACAAACGGACGAGTCCTTCATAAAGTATTACAGTGAAATGAGAATTCGGGATACGGAAACGCAATTGGAGAGAGAAATCGAGGAAGAATTTTCTTTGACCTGCGCCGTAACGCTGGCTTGGGAATACGGCGAGGAGGGCGAGGAATACGATACGGAGAATATCCGCGTCACGCAAATTACCGCGCGAGTGGAGAACGGAATAAGCGAAAAGGAGAAAACGGACGTGTGGGAGTATCTGACGAAAAACTATTGTAGCGAGGTGTTGATTGAATAGCAGGGAACGGAATGGCGGACAAAAGCCAACGAAGCGTTTGCGCTTAGACGGTCGGATAAAGGACGTTTTATTGCTTGCCGTGCTGGCGCTCGTGCTCGTGTTTGCCGCGTGGAAAATATTTGCTCAAGAGGACTCGGAGACTGTCGCTACGGCTACGCCGCTGAGCGAAACGGAGGAAAAGATATCCCGCCTTTTGGAGGAGATAGACGGCGTTGGCGAAGCGAGCGTTATGATCAACGAAACGGAGGACGGGGTGAAGAGCGCGGTAGTCGTGTGCGAGGGCGCGAATAATTTGCAGGTGATGATGGATATTCGCGAAGCGGTAGCGGCGGCGCTGGGTACGGAGGAAAAATCCGTAAAAATTTATTTGAAAAAAGAGTAAAAAAAGAAAAAAGGAGATAAAACTATGTCAAACAAAAAGAAAATTATCGTTATGTCGTCTTTGGTCGTATTGCTTGCGGCTACCGCGGTATTCAATTTCGTGCTTGCGAATACGGATACGGTTACGTCAGCGGATAGCGGCGTTACTACCGCGAACTATTTCACGACCTACCGTAGCGAGCGTACCTCGACGAGAAACGAGGAGCTCGTTCAACTCGATAGCGTAATTGCGCTGTACGAAGAAGGAGACGAGAAGTATGAAGCGGCGACGGAAATGAAAATGGAGATCGTTGCGGCGATGGAGCAGGAGTTGATCCTTGAAAATATGGTCAAATCCCTCGGTTTTTCCGACGCGGTGGTTTCCGTGTCCGTAGACTCGGATAATATCAACGTGTTTATCAATTCCGCGGAGCTTAATTACGATACCGCTTTATCCATTTACAATATGATGAAAGAGGAAACGGGGATCGTCGCAGGCAATATTATTATTATGCCCGTTCACGCCGAAAGCTGAAAAAAAGCGGAAAAATATCCTCAAAACAGTAGAAATATTCAAAAAGATATGCTATAATATAGATGATAGAAAAGAAGGAGATCTTTTTGAATGTTCAATATCAAATTAAACGCGAAAGATAATCAAAGCGGAAAAGTCGTTTACAACGCAGGTATCGTACACAATATCGTGGCGCTTGCGGTAGCGGAAGTCGAGGGCGCTATCCTCGTACAGGGAAAACGAAGCGGTATTTCCCTCTACATCGAAAAGGACGGGATATACGTAGACGTTTCCGTATCCGTTAAATACGGCTATAACGTACCCGAGCTTGCCTATCGGATCCAGCAATCGGTAAAGCAAAGCGTGGAAAATATGACCAAATACAAGGTAGCCGAGGTTGACGTGCATATCCGCGACGTGGTGTTTGATACCGCGCCCGCGCCCGAAAAAGAGGACGAGGAAGAAGTAGCGGACGACAATCAGCCCAAAACAAACGAAAACTGAAACGTAGCGATTACCCTTCCCGTTGGCGAAGGGTTTTCGTCGCATATACACGGAGAGAACTATGAGAAATGCAGCAAGAGAAGCGGCGCTGAATATTATTTTTGCCCAACAGTTTAACACCGATTGTTTGGAGACGTTGACGAAGAAGATATTTAGGCAGTTCAAGCTGGAAAAAGAGGAAGATTTACGCTTTGCCGCCGATTTGATCAAGGCGGTGGAAGCTAACCGCGCCGAATTGATCGAAGGTATCGAAGAGGCGTGCCATCACTATAAGGAAAACCGTATCAATCCTACGGATAAGAGTATTTTGCTGATCGCGATGGCGGAAATCAAATATTTCGACGATATCCCGCCCGTCGTATCCGTTTCGGAGGCTACGGGACTCGCAAAGAAATATTCCACCGAAAAGAGCGCCGATTTCGTAAACGGCGTGCTTTCGGGCGTAATTAATAAAAAATCGGTGTAAAAGATGAAAATTATTGACGGAAAGGCTTTGGCGGCTACTCTTCGCGCCGAGCTGAAAGACAAAATCGAAAATTCGAATATTCAACCGGGGCTTGCCGTCGTGATCGTC
>JAFURP010000015.1 GCA_017471785.1 Clostridia bacterium
GGGCGCGAGCAAATGGCAAATACTTACCAAGCTCGTTATCCCCTCCTCGCTCCCCACCTTTATCTCTATGCTGAAGATCAACGTAGGCATGGCTTGGATCGGGTCGATCATGGGAGAGTATATCGTATCCAAGGCAGGCATTGGGTATCTCATCGTTTACGGTGGGCAGGTATTCAAGCTCGACCTCGTTATGAGCGCCGTGTTTATCCTGTGCGTACTCGCCGCCGTTATGTACGCCTTGGTTGCGTTGCTTGAAAAAATCGTCATCAAGAATAGCAAGTAAAATTACAGCCTACCTTTTTGTAAAGGTAGGCTAACTTCTTCTCTTAACCGTCAATCGTTAATGGCGAAGATATGATCGAACAATTTCGTGAAATTTGCCAAGGTTTCCTTTTCTACACCGTTCTTCTCAAAATTATAGGTTTTCAATTGCGCCGAGCGCGCCGAACTTTTTTTCTCCAACTTGAATTTATCCTTATCTTTTTTATCAAACAAATCTTCAATTTCCTTGAATTTTTCATCGACTTCGGATAAGGTAAACACCTTCAAAGCGCTATCCTTGTTTAGCTTTTTCATATCTTCCCCAGGGCTATCCCCATCTACCATTAAGATTGGATTGCGTTTTTGGAAGCGTTTTAATTCTTTACTGATTGCCAATTGTCTTTCTTTATAGTCAGCCGCTTTACGATTTCCTATGCCTCCAATGGGCAGGAAACACAATTTCGCATATTTTTCCCCAAGTATATTTTTGAAAGCTACCATATAATTGTAATCGGTGATCCCCTCGACGAAAACGATTTGTTTATCCTCGTCAAGCAACACGCTTTGATTGACGGTCAACGCTCTTTTGATTGCGGCAAGCGAATTGGGATCCTCGTGATGGATAGCCGAAAAATCGTTTTCGATATGTACTCTATTATCCTTGAGCAAAACCACGCGCAACTCGTCTAAATAATCCAAGTCGATCACGAAAGGAGATTGTGTGGCAATCACAATGCTTACGCCGTTGCGTATCGCAAATTCCTTAAGCGCCTTTCTCAACTCGGGCTGTGCGTTGACGGACAAATTTGCAAACGGAGGATCGTCCATAACGATCACGTCTCCTTCGTGCAATTCCGTTGTGCACAGTAAATTAAAATACAAATTAAAGAACCACCTAAAGCCCAACGATTGATAGTCGAGGTTCATCGGCTCTTCGCCCCTAAAAATACTCAAGTCTATCCGTCCGCTTTCAAGACAGAAAGCAAACTTATAGTTTTCATCCCCGAAAAAATATACGCGATTGAATTTATCCGAAACCTTCTTGAGCTTTTTATTTAAGCTCCGCTCAAGCTTTTGCAACACCCCCTTATTGTCCGTGCGGCGAAAATCGTTATATGCCGTTTGGACATCTTCGATCTTTACCTTGAGGTCCTGAAAAAGGGTAACCATAAACGAGCTACGCTGTATATCGCTCGGAGAACAATGTAACATCGATTGCGTTATCTTTTTTTCATCGTACCTCAAAACTTGCGGCACTAAATCAATTCCGTACTTCTCCTTATAAACCTTCTTTGCCAAAGCTACTCTATTCTTGGAATAATACGCCTTCCAATCCTCCCGTTTGGAAACGACTTCTTCCCAAACGATCCTATTTACTCCGTTAAGACTTCTATTATCGTTTTGCCATACGGTGTTTTGTATTACTTCCTCCACTTCCCGTTTTAGGGCTTCCAGCTTGTCCTTATTAGTTGTTACCGCGTTCAACAGTTGTTTGATTGTGGAAAAATGACCGTATCCGTATTGAGCCACCGAAGCACAAATTTCCTCTCCGACGGTCACCGCTTCGCTCGTTTCCAACGCGCGCCCGTTCATAGGAAATTCACATACAAAATCATTGCTTTCGCCTTGCAAAATAATCCCGTAGCTCTCCTCCAAATTTTCCGTTTTCAGCACAAGTTTCGGCTTTTGGTATTCCGCTTCATACCTTAAATTGGTAGCATCCCTATCCATATTGATTTTTCGATTGCCCATCGCCAACAAAGCGTCCAAAATGTTCGATTTTCCCGAATTATTTTCGCCTATCACGATAACCAAATTGCCCATTTTTCCCTTTTCCATAAAACTATTGAGGACAAATTCTTCTTCCTCCTCGATGCCGATATTCCTGTATTGTTTAATAAGTAAACTGCGTTTCATTTGTTCTTACTCCTTTTTTTGTTTTCGTATTGCTTCGATCATTTTATAATAAGTTTCTAAAAAAACTTTATCCGCTTCCGTTAAACTCTTTTTCTTCAATAATACACTCGCCTCATATAAATAACATAGGATCTCGTCAAAATCCTCGTTGAGCACACAATTTTCTATGAATTTGCTTTTTTTGGCATCCGGATTGGCTACCAAATACTTTCTCAATCGATTTAACAGCGAAACCTCCGTATTCTCCCCCAACGGTTTTACCTCCACAAGGTTGTTGAGGATATACGCGATTACCGCTTTTCGACCAACCAATTCGTTTTCCGAAATAAAGTTGAAAAGCTTTAATACGCTTTTGTTGATCGAGCCAAAATTTTCTTGGTCGTAATATTCAATAAATTTGTACATCGTCGGTCTTGATAGCTGCAAATAATCGGCAAGCTCCGTTACACGTAAATCCATTTCTTTTATCTTTTCTTTAAGCATTATAACTTCTTTTCCTTGAAATTTTCTTTCTTTATAAAAAGAATACTCCTTTTTTCACAATTTGTCAAGCGAATTTTACACTTTTTGTAAAGTTTTTTTGTTTTTAAGAAAAAAAACCGCCCCTCTCGGAACGGATTTTTGATTTTGCGGTAGAATTTATATGAGATTGCTTCGTTGCACTCGCCATGACAGGGAGAACGAACTGTCATTACGCTCAACCCGCCAAAACGGCGGAGATACGAGCAGTTTAAGGCGGAGCGAGGGCGCGTGCAACCCCGAGCCAAGCGAAGTAAAACAACGGAGAGTGCGTCGGATTGTCGTAAAATTCGGGTTGCTCCCGAAGGGAGATTTACTTTAGTAAACGAGCGAGGGAGCGTTCCGATTTTGCGGCAAGGCGGCGTGCTATACGTTGTTTTACCCCTTGACGGCGCCGCTCGTTACCCCCTCTACATAGTAGCGTTGCATACTCATAAACAGGGTCACGATAATAGCGCCTACGACGAACGCGCCCGCGCAAAAGACGGTGAAGTTGTCGTTGAAGCTGTTCTTTTCCGCGTTGATCATCTTATACAGTCCGAGCGAAACGGTGTATAAATTCCGATCGCTGATGATCGTGTTGACGAAGATGAAATCGCACCACGGCGAGATGAACGAGGTAAGCACGGTGTAGACGATAATGGGCTTGGCGAGCGGTAAAATGATCTTCCAAAAAACGATAGGCTGGCTTGCGCCGTCCAGGATCGCCGCCTCCTCCATCGCGCGCGGAATGGTATCGAAAAAGCCCTTGCATATATAATAGGACAGCGCGCCGCTACCCGAATACACCAAGATCAGCGCGAGCAGGGAATTGGTCAAGCCCATAGCCTTGAGTATAAAATACACCGCGATCATGCTCATAAACCCGGGGAACATACCGAGGACGAGCAAGACGTTCATAATGGGCTTGCGCAGCTTAAACCGTAACCGTGACAGCGCGTAGCTGACCATCAAAATAAAGAGCGTGGTGAGCGCGCAAGAGCATACGGACACGAGCAGGGTATTCCCCAGCCAGCGTAAAAACATAGTGTCGGAAAACAGGCGCGAGAAGTTGGAGAAGCCCATTTGCAGATCGCTCGGAAAAAGACTGTTGATGATACCCGTAGACGGGGTCACGCGGAACGCCGTGTATACGAGATAAGCTATGGGCAATACCCACAGCACGCCGAGCGTGGCAAGCAGGGCGTAGGTGAGCGCGTTGGCGGCGTTTTTGCGGAGCGTTCGAAGCGTTTTCGTCATTATTGAAATTCCCCCTCGTTTTTGGACGCGGAAGTCCTGTTATACGTGACGAGCGACAGTACCGCGGAGATCACGAAGATCACGATACCGATCACGGAAGCCACGTTGTATTTGGGATTTTGGTCGGTCGTTAAGCGGTACAGCCAAGTCACGAGTAGATCGGTAGACTGCGCCTGCGAGCCGCCGCCGTAATAGACGTTATCGACGGGACCGCCGCCCGTGAGCAGCCATATCACGTTGAAGTTATTGATATTGCCGACGAACTGCGTAATGAGATACGGCGTGGTGACGTGCAGCATATACGGCAGGGTGACGGCGAAGAAAATGCGTACGGGCGAAGCGCCGTCTATCCGCGCAGCCTCGTAATAATCGGCGGGAATATTCATCAAAATACCCGAACACATCAAGAGCGTATACGGTACGCCTATCCAAATATTGACGAGAATGATCATCACTCTCGGCAGTAGGGAAAAATACCGTTGATCGGCAAGCCACAGGATATTCGTGCCCAAAAGCTTGTTTAAGATACCGTCGCCGTCGAGAATTTTTTGCATTAAAAGCAGGGTCACGAATTGGGGCACGGCGATCGCGATCACGAACAGCGTGCGCCAAAGCGCCTTTAAGCGTATCCCCTTTTTTTGAATAAGCAGGGCTACGATAAGCCCTAAAAAGTAGTTGGTGAAGGTGGCGAAGAACGCCCAAACGAACGTCCATAAAAGGACGCGCAGGAACACGAACGCAAAGCCGGTCGCGCCGCCCGACAAGGAAAACAGGGTCTTGAAATTCGCAAGCCCCACCCAATCGAACAGTTTGCCCGGGGGCATATGCGCGTAATCGTAATTGGTGAACGCGATCAGCACCATAAACACGAGAGGCAACACCGTGAAAACGATCAGCCCCGTGAACGGTAATACGAGGAGCGGGATATGAAACCGCTCGTTGATCGCCGTGCGGAGATCCTCTTTGAAGGTGCGTACCCGTTCTCCGTTTTTCAAACGGATATCGTTTTCGTAGCTGCCCTTGATATTCGCAGCCCAAACGACGAGGAAAAGCACGATCGCGACGAGGGAGATCACGCCGTAAAGTAGGATCAAAAAGCTGTTATCCCCCTGTACCTTTTCGAAAATTTGCAGCTCCTCGTTCCAAATCTCGCCCGAAAGCTGCGCGCCCAAATTACCCGAAAACAAATGCGCGATATATCGACCGCCGAAGAGGATCATAAACAGCGTAAAAGCCGTTTGCAACAGCATATATAATAACCCCTTTGCAAGCTGACCGCGCGCCATTTGCCCAAATCCCATCACCAAAAAGGAAAGGCGCGTAAGCGGCGAGCCGTGCCGAAACGCTTTGAAAACCTTATGCGGCGTATCGAATTTCCTTGCTGTTTTTTGCGTTCGTTTTCCCATAGTCCACCCCTTACTGTCCTCTTATTTATTTTCGTTATCTTGCCCTCTTTTTATTCCCGTAAACGAAAAAATCCCACCCGCGTTTTATCGGGTGGGAGCTGCGTTTAGATACCGCTCTTTTTTTCGATCGCGTCCACGCAGGCTTGGAGCTGGCTTTGCAAATTGAAATTACCGCTTTGCGCGCCCGTTACCATCGCCGAGCCGAGCCCCTCCATCGGCACCCACAGGGTGGTGGGCACGTTCACCTGCGTTTTGCTGTGCGCAAGCTGCTGCGTTATCGCCTTGGCGCATACGTCCGCCTGTATCCGTTCGTCCGCGCGCGCCGTTTCGTCCGTCGGCACGAAGCCGCGTTCCTCGAAGTGCTTGATCTGATTTTCCTTGTTCGTGTAAAACTCCGCAAACGCCATTGCGTCCGTCTTGTGCTTGGAATAATTGTTCACGCCCATCAGCTTATACCCTGCGAACGAAACGAGCTGCACTTGCTCCTCCGTAGCCTTGCCCTTATCGAAGGTGTAGGTGGGCAATTTTGCCGCCGCGAAGCTTTCTCCCAAATAGCTTTCGATCGTCGTCCTGTTCCAGATACCCGAAACCGCGGCTACGATCGAGCCGTCGTTAAAGCCCGCGGTGATCTTGGAATCGTCGGCGTCCGCTTTTACACGGCTGTCCTTGACCAGATCCCACATAGCTTGCGTGACCGCCACGCCCGTTGTGTTGTCAAAATCGCAGGTGATGCTCGTTTCCGCAAGATCGTCGTCGTACTGCACCTCGTATCCCAAGCCCTTGCCGAAATAGAACGCGGTGGAATACCAGCCGTCCTTCATAGGAAACGCGAATTTTTTATTCGTGCCGCACTTCGCCAAAATACCGTCGATGCTTTGCACGTCCGTTTCGCTCAAAACGGATTTGTCATAATAAAGGAAAAAGGTATTGTCGGTATACGGCATACCGTACACGCCCTCTACGCCCTGCACCGTCGCGGTCGCCGATTGCATAGAAGCCGTCGAGTTTGCCGCCTTTACGCGCTCTAACCTGTCACCCGCGATCTTAGCGAGCGCGTCGCCGTTGATAAATTTGCCGATTTGGTCGTTGGCGTACGAAAAGACGTCCGCCGCGTTTTCCACGTCGTTCAACACGCGCGTCGCCACGTCGTTTTCCCCTTGGATATCGATCGTGAATTGATAATTTTTATCGGGATTGTTCGCTTTGAACTGCTCCGCGACGGCTGTGGCGAACGCTTTATCCGCCTCCGACACCCAAACGGTGAGCTTGATCGCGCCCCCGTCCTCTTTCTTTTTACAAGCAACGACGCCGAGCGTGGAAAACAGCGCCGCGCCGATCGCTACGAGCTTCGTGATTTTTTTCATAGTCTGCCTCCTGTTTTTTATTAGTGTTCCTCTCCCGTCCCCTTTTTATTCCAAGCAAAAAAGAGATACTCCGTCGAGGGAATATCTCTTTGAAAATTTGCATATAGCCTTAAAGCACCACCGTTTGTAACAGCATAAAGAACAGGGGTATGGTGATGACGGAAACGATGTGGGAAACGAGCGCCAAGCCCGCCGCGTCCGTCGTATCCTTTCCGTACGCCGCGGGGATAACGATGGTGTTGAGTCCCATCGGCATCGTGGCAAAGCACATACCGCACTTAAAGAAGGTGTCGTTGAAGAAGGAATTGTGCGGCAGTACGAGCGCGATCAAGAAGAATATCAAGGGATAGGCGAACAGCTTGATCGCCGTCGTCAAATAGATGCGCCATTTTTTCAGCAGGGCGAGCAGGTCGATCTTGCCGATGGTCAAGCCCGTCAACAGCATCGCAAGCGGCGACATACACTCGCCCGATACGTCGATCACCTTTTGCAGTCCCGTAGGCAGCTTTAAGCCCGTCAAGCCGATGATCATACCGATCAGCATACCGACGATCATAGGGTTCACGAACGCTTTCAGTCGCTGCTTGAGGGGTACCTTCGCACCCGAATCGTCGCTGCCTGCGATCAAAAGCACGGGCGCGCCCCAAAGATAGATGGCGCTCCAAATAGGCAAAGTGAAGATGATATAATCGGAAAATATTTCGGGGAACACCGCAGACATAATGGCGTTGCCCATAAAACCGAAGTTGGAGAAGGCAAGCCCGTAGGCAGCGATCTTGCGAAGCCGCGCTTCCTTAAAGCAGATCTTGGCAAACAGCATGGAAACGGGTATAAAAACCGCCAAAAGCGCAAGGCTCGCAAGGAGCAGCTTCCACATATTAGTCAGCACGCTTACGTTGAAGCTCTTGATGAACGTACCCATGGCAAGCGCCGGCACGAACAAAATATTTTCCAGCTTGGATATTACACGCGCGGAATCGTCAGGCACGAATTTCCACTTGGATAGGATAAACCCGATCACGATAAACCCGAACAGGAATACCATTTGATTCAAAATGGGCGAAAATACTTCCATAAACTCTTTTCCTTTGCTAAACGTACGGTTTATATTGTATCACTTCCCTTTTTCTTTGTCAATAAAATTTCGTTAAATTTCGTTTTTATTTGCTTTACAAATAAAAATGCAAGTGTTATAATATACACACTTTCTAATCGAGGCTCCTTATGTATAATTACACGCTTTCGCTCATCGTCAGCTTTATCGCAATGGGCTTTATCGTAACCAGCTATTTCTTAAAGCGCAAAAGCTTATACCTCTCCTTTCAAGGGACGGGTATCGTCTTTTTGATCCTTTCCTTTTTCTTCACCGAAGAATTTTTCGCTATGATAGGCATTACCATCGGCTTGATACGCACCGTTACCTTTTTCCTCTACGAGAAAAAGGACAAGGACGCGCCCCTTTGGCTCTCGTTTTTGTTCGCGGGCGCGACCGTCGCCGTCTATTTTATCGTCAACCTCGGTATCCTCAAAACGGCAAAGCCCGTCGATATCCTTTATTTGATAGGGCTTATCTTCTACGCGTTTACCTTCCGTATCCGCAGCTTGAAAACGATGCGATTGGTTACGGTCGTTCCCACTACGCTCAACGTCCTTTACGCCGTATTCATTTCGGCTACGCCCTTCGTGATCATCTCTTACGTATTCGAATGCGGCGCGAATTTGCTCGCCGTACTCCGCTTCGACGTATTCGGCAAACGAAAAGAAATACAAACGAAATAGCGCGCTTATAAAAGCCGAACGGACGGGTAAAGCCCCATCCGTTCTTTTTTATCGTTTTTTATTCTCGTTTTCAGTAATTCTTATTTTCTTGAAAGACGGGCTAGCACTTGTTCGCTAATCGATTTCATGCCCGCAACGTTAGGGTGTCCACTCTCTTTTTCAATATCCTTTAGTTCGATCGTTTCAACGTTATAATATTTACCTGCTTCCTTGATACAATCGATAATTTCGGGCTTTATCTGCGTATTGATTATGAAATAAATATCCGTTTTCGGCAGCTCGGTTTTCAATGCGCTCATCAAATGGCATATAGCAGGCTGAACGAAATATAAATCCTTTTCTTCCCAACCTGAAAATTGCATTTCGCCAAGCGGCGCGTTCGACCAAGTATCGTTCGTTCCACCGAACACGAATACCGTATCCACTCTATTGTTTTCAAAAAAGCCTTCCTCTTTTAACTTTCTGAAACGATAAATGAATGCGCTTGATTTAGAGCAATCGGTATTATTATATCCCGTATATCCGATGGTAGAACCCGACCAACTGTTATTCAAAAGCAAGTTTCCGCCCGACGAATCAACGACTTGCTTCCACCACGTTTCTTTTAACTCGTGGACGTCTAAGCTCGGATAATAGGTAGCGTAACCATTGGGTATATATCCCTTAAACGTAGAATAGCTATCGCCCAAAATTATAATATTATTCATCTCCCTAAACGCGTCCTTGGTTGATTATTCCCATTCGATCGTTCCCGAGGGCTTCGGCGTTAAATCGTACAACACGCGGTTTACGTTTTCCACCTCGCTCGTGATACGCGCCGTGATCTTTTTCAAAAGCTCGTACGGAATTTCCTCGATCGTAGCCGCCATCGCGTCCACCGTGTTCACCGCTCGGATAATGACGGGGTAGGCGTACGTTCTCATACCGTTCTTAACGCCCACCGATTTGAAATCGGGTACCGCCGTGAAATACTGCCAAACCTTACCCTCCAAGCCGCTCTTTGCAAACTCCTCGCGCAAGATCGCGTCCGATTCGCGCACCGCTTCCAAACGCTCGCGTGTGATCGCGCCAAGACAACGAACGCCAAGCCCGGGGCCGGGGAACGGTTGACGGTAGACCATACCGTCGGGAAGTCCGAGCGCGCTACCTACCGCACGCACCTCGTCCTTATAGAGGAATTTGAGCGGCTCTACCAGCTCGAATTGCATATCCTCGGGAAGTCCACCTACGTTGTGGTGCGCCTTTACGCCGTCGCTTTCGATGATGTCGGGATAGATGGTGCCCTGCGCCAAAAATTCGATACCCTCTTGCTTTCTCGCCTCTTCCTCGAATACGCGGATAAATTCCGCGCCGATGATCTTACGCTTCTTTTCGGGCTCGTCCACGCCCGCAAGCTTGTCCAAGAAACGATCCACCGCGTCTACGTAAACGAGGTTGGCGTCCATTTGGTTCCTGAACACCTCGACTACTTGTTCCGGCTCGCCTTTACGGAGCAAGCCGTGATTGACGTGTACGCAAACGAGCTGTTTGCCGATCGCCTTGATCAAAAGCGCCGCGACGACGGAGGAGTCCACACCGCCCGAAAGCGCCAAAAGTACTTTTTTATCGCCTACCTGCGCGCGGATCTCGTTTACCTGCTCGTCGATAAACGCGTCGGCAAGCGCTTTCGTGTTGATACGCGCCATAGCTTCGGGACGTACGTTGTTTTGCATCTTTTTATTCTCCTTTTGTTATAAGTATTTCTTGATCTCCGTTAATAACTCGTCATATTCCTCAAGCGCAGGCACGTCGGGGTTTTCCGATTTGATCTTGTCCGTACTCCGAAACAAAAAGCCCGCCTTGCTCGCCTTTATCATACCCAAATCGTTATAGCTGTCCCCCGCGGCTATCGTATCGTAGCCGATGGACTGCAACGCCTTTACCGTGGTATATTTGGAATTGTCCACGCGCATTTGAAAGCCCGTGATCTCCCCGTTTTGCGCCACCTCCAACTCGTTACAAAGCAGGGTGGGATACCCGAGCTTTTTCATAAGCGGCAGCCCGAACTGCGTGAAAGTATCGCTGACGATCACGACCTGCGTCAAGCCTCTCAGCTCGTCTAAAAACGCTTTCGCGCCGTCAAGCGGCTCGATGCGCTCGATGATCGCTTGGATCTCCTGCAAGCCCAATCCGTGCTCCTTCAAGATACCCAACCGCCAACGCATAAGCTTGTCGTAATCGGGTTCGTCGCGCGTCGTGCGCGTTAGAGAGGAAATACCGCTCGCCTTAGCAAACGCGACCCATATCTCGGGGACGAGTACCCCCTCTAAATCCAAACATACGATATTCATAAAACCTACCTTTTAGTGTTGCGAATAGTTGGGCGCTTCCTTGCTGATGGAAATATCGTGCGGGTGGCTCTCGATCAAGCTTGCGTTGGTGATACGCACGAATTCCGAGCCGGTACGAAGCGCTTCGATCGTCGCTTTGCCGCAGTAACCCATACCCGAGCGCAAGCCGCCCTTCATTTGATAGATGACCTCCGCAACGCTGCCGCGGTAGGGCACGCGACCCTCTACGCCCTCGGGTACGAACTTCTTCGTGCCCTCTTGGAAATATCTGTCGCTGCTGCCTGCCGCCATCGCGCCGAGCGAGCCCATACCTCTATATACCTTGTAGCTTCTACCTTGATACAGCTCCACTTCCCCGGGGCTTTCGAGCGTACCCGCCAAAAGCGAGCCGACCATGACCGCGCTACCGCCTGCAGCAAGCGCTTTTACGATATCGCCGCTGTATTTGATACCGCCGTCCGCGATGATCCGCTTGCCCAGCTTATCCGCCATTTCCGCGCAATCCATGACCGCGGTGAGTTGGGGAACGCCGATACCCGCAACGATACGCGTCGTACAAATAGACCCGGGACCGATACCCACCTTAACGACGTCCGCGCCCGCTTTGATGAGCGCTTCCGTTGCCGCCGCCGTCGCCACGTTGCCTGCGATCAGGGTAAGGTTGGGATATTTCGCGCGGATCTCCTCCACCTTTTTCAAAACGCCTGCCGAATGACCGTGCGCCGTATCGATCGCGATCACGTCCACGCGCGCTTCCACGAGCGCCGCGATCCTATCCAACGTATTTCCCGCCGTTCCGACCGCCGCGCCGACCAAAAGTCTGCCGTTTTCGTCCCTTGCGGAGTTGGGATACTGAATGGATTTTTCGATATCCTTAATGGTGATGAGCCCTTTCAAATAGCCCTTCTCGTCTACGATGGGGAGCTTTTCTATTCTATGCTTACCGAGGATTTTTTGTGCTTCGTCGAGCGAAGTGCCTACGGGCGCGGTGACCAAGCCCTCTTTCGTCATTATGTTGGAAATGGGTTGATCGTAATTGCTTTCAAAGCGCAGATCGCGGTTGGTGAGGATACCGACGAGCTTGCCCTCTTTCGTAATAGGTACGCCGCTGATGCGGTATTTTTCCATAAGCGCTACCGCGTCCCTTACGAGATTGTCGGGCGCGAGGAAGAAAGGGTCGGTGATGACGCCGTGTTCGCTGCGCTTTACCTTGTCTACGTGCAAAGCCTGCTCCTCGATGGACATATTCTTGTGAATGATACCCATACCGCCCTCACGCGCCATCGCGATCGCCATACGGCTTTCCGTAACCGTATCCATCGCCGCGCTGAGCAAGGGCAAATTGAGCTTGATCTTATCCGTAAGCTGCGTCTTCAAACACACCTCGTTGGGTAAAACGTTGGACGCCTGCGGAATTAACAGTACGTCGTCGAAAGTCAAGCCCTCTTTTACAATTTTGCTACTCATAGGTTCTTCTCCTTGTATATAAAACTTTCAATTTTTTTCTTCTATATAAAGTAAATGGACTTCTTCACCGCCAAGGCGGAAAGCTATCCATTTATCCGTTTTCGGCGAGCGAACGCATTTCCTCCAAATACGCCCTTTCCGTATCCGAAGCAATCGTTTCCGCCATCTCATTCATTTTCGTTTCGATCTTATCCACCGTAGCCGCGTCCTCCGCTTGAAGCGCCGTCAAAAGCAACGACACCACCGCGTTGTTCTTCGGGAAGCCGCTTTCCACCCCGTCGAACGCAGTATCCACCGCGCCGTCCTTATCGCCAAGGCGGTATTTCGCCACGCTCACCTGTCCGTAGACGTACTGCTCGTACTCGCCGTCCGCACCCTCGGGAAGCGTTTGATTGCGCGCGCTGCAATAGCTTACGAAATCGTCGTCCGCGATAAACAGCTCGCCACATTCCTCGATCCGCTCGTCGTCGTCCGCGCCGATCGCCACCTCCGTCGCGTACGCGATATACGCCACGTCGCCGCTGTAATCATACGCGCGCTTGGCGCTCCGCACGCTCACGCCGTCCATACCGAGATCGTAGCTGATCTTCATCCAAGTAGAAGGAAAAGCCAAGGACAAGGTCAGCACCATAAAAGCGATCAACGCGAGTATCGCCGCCAAAGTACTCAAAGCGGCACGTAATATCACTTTATCGACGTGCATATACTTTTCCTCCATTCTATTTCTACTATTTTACCACATTGCGAGCAAAAAATCAACTGTATAAACGAAAATTTTTCGGTATGTTTCTCACCTTTTTTTAATATAATGGACTATGAACGTTTTTTTTCGTAAATTTTTCCGTTTGAAGGTCTTGTGGCGCTTGGTTTTGCCCACGCTTTTTGCTTGCTCGTTCCTTTTTTCCGCGTGTAAAAAGGAGATCGATTACGCTGATTACGTTTCCGAGCTGCGTAGCAATATCTTTCTTTGCGACGCGGAGGAATTTTCCTTGCGCGTCTACGCAACCGAGAAGGAATCCCCCTACGCCTCCGACGGCGTGCCCTGCGAAGTCTCACCGCGCGCGGAATTCTATCTTTCCGCTCCGTCGGGGGATAAGGATTATTCGATAGCCTTTACGGTAGACGGCAAGCAATACGGCGGCGATATGTCTTTCGATAACGTAAAGACGGAATACTACTATTTTTGCACGCTGGATATCTCCGCGCTCGATCAGCTCGTATGTACTCTGACTTGCGGCGAGGAAAGCGTGGAGCTTTGCGCCGCCTCCGTACTCGACGGAAGCACTCTTTCCCCGCAAGCGGCTTTTGAAAATTTATTGACGGCGGAAAAGGCTTTATTCGAGGGAATGACGGACGATTACGGATTTGCGGGAGAAATCTATTTGCGGCTCATCTACGAGGACTCCCCTTATTATTATATCGGCGTGATCGATAGGAACGGAGGCACGAACGCCTTTTTGATGAACGCGCAAACGGGTAAAATTTTAGCGCGACGGCAGTCGTAACGTATAAAACCGCGCTTCGGTTTCCCGAAGCGCGGTTTTGATTTCGTCCTTTAAGAGAGCCACGTATAGGCAAGCAAAGCGACGAGCAAGCCGCCCGCCACGATACAGCCGAGCACGGGCAGCATAGCGGCGAACGCGCCGCGAACCATCGCCCAATATTCCTTGCGCGTTACCTTTACGGGCTGACCCGCGTTTTTCTTTTTATTGGGATCGTACCAAGAAAAGCCCTCGACGTTCATATCGGCTACCGTCGTTTCGGTATCCAACTCCTCCGCCTTTTTGCGTTTCTTTTCCTCCCGCTTTGCCTTTCGTTCCTCTCTCGTCATACCCACTCCAAAAAAACGGCTTTTGCCTTTATGGTATGCAAACGCCGTCTTTTTATCCCATTATTCTTCCGTCGAAGCTTGCGTCGCGGCTACCTCCACCGCTTGCTTTTGCGCTTCAAACTCAGCGATATCCTCCTCCGTATCGTACAGGTGGCAGGCGCAAAAATGTCCCTCCTCCACTTCGCGATACTTGGGGGGCACCGACCGGCAAATTTCCATACATTTATCGCAACGGGTATGGAATTTACAGCCCTTGGGCGGATTGACGGGCGAGGGGATATCCCCCTTCAAGATCACCCGGTTCATCTTCACGTGCGGATTGGGCACGGGCACCGCCGAGAACAACGCCTTGGTATACGGGTGCAGCGTATTTTCGAAAATACGCTCTTTCGTGCCGTATTCCACCATACTGCCCAAATACATAACGCCCACCTCGTCGGAAATGTGCTTCACGACGGACAAGTCGTGGGAAATGAACACGTAGGTCAAGCCAAGCTGCTTTTGCAGGTCCTTGAGCATATTGATAATTTGCGCTTGAATGGACACGTCGAGCGCGGACACGGGCTCGTCGCAAACGACGAGCTCGGGCTTGAGCGCCAACGCGCGAGCAATACAAATACGCTGTCTTTGACCGCCCGAGAATTCGTGCGGATATCTATCGAAATAATGAGGCTGCAAGCCGCAAGTTTTCATTACGTCAAGCACGTATTCGCGATAATGCGCTTTATCCGTCAAGCCGTGCTGCAACGCCGCTTCGCCGATGATCTCGCCGACGGTAAGACGGGGCGAAAGGCTCGCGTACGGATCTTGGAAGATCATTTGCATATTCGGACGGAGCTTGTCAAATTCGCGGTTGGAGATTTTCGAAACCTCCCTGCCCTTGAACAGCACCTCGCCGCCCGTTACGTCGTAAAGGCGCAGGATCGTTCTGCCCATCGTCGTTTTGCCGCAGCCCGATTCGCCTACGATGCCGAGCGTTTTACCCTTTTTTAAGCGGAAAGAAACGTTATCCACCGCCTTCAAGAACGCTTTCGGCTTACCGAAAAACGTCGTATCCACGACGAAATATTTCTTTAAGTTACGGACCTCGAGCAACGCCTCGTCTTGCGCGGTTGCCTCTACCGAGGGAATTACTTTTTCAGCGTCAGTCATTCTTCTTTCCCTCCTCGTTGTAGAGATAGCAGGAAACGCTGTGCGTATCCGTTACCTTGATAAGCTTGGGATATTCGCCCGCGCATTCCTTACGACACATTTCGCAACGGTCGCGGAAATAACAATAGTTGGGCATATCGACGGGGTTGGGAACGAATCCCGGGATACAGTACAACGCTTCCACGTCGCCGTCCACCGTCGGCTTGCTCTTTTGAAGTCCGATAGTATACGGGTGCAACGGGCGATCGAAAACGTCCTCCGCCGTACCCATTTCTATAATCTTACCCGCGTACATGACCACGACGAAGTCCGCCATTTCGGCAACCACGCCCAAGTCGTGCGTGATAAGCATGATCGAGCCGTTGATCTTGCCCTTGATCTCACGGAGTAGATCGAGAATTTGCGCTTGAATGGTAACGTCGAGCGCCGTCGTGGGCTCGTCCGCAATGATCAGGCGCGGATTGCACAAAAGCGCCATGGCGATCATAACGCGTTGACGCATACCGCCCGAAAGCTCGTGCGGATATTTTTTATACACGCCCTCGGGATCGGCGATACCGACGAGGTTGAGCATCTCGATACTGCGCGCTTTCGCGTCCTTTTTGGAGATACCCTCGATATGCAGGAACGCCACCTCGTCCAGCTGATTTCCGATGGTGAATACGGGATTGAGCGAGGTCATGGGCTCTTGGAAGATCATAGAGATCTCGCGACCGCGAATGGAACGCATAGCCTCTACGGGCATTTTCGCGATATCGTAAACCTTTTCGTCCATCTCGTAAAGGTTGCCGCCAAGCTCGTTCTTTTTATGCACGGGCTTGCCTTTTTCGTCCTTTTTGACCGTTTCCACGCCGTCGATCGTTTCCGTTTCGAAAACGGGTATCTTCTTGCCCTTTTCGTCGCGACGGAACGCGTTGGTACGGAAACGGATAGAGCCGTCTACGATCTGACCGCTCGGTCCTTGCACGAGCTGCATAAGCGAAAGGGAGGTCACGCTTTTGCCGCAGCCCGATTCGCCGACGACGCCGACGGTCGAGCCGGCGGGTATGGAGAACGTAACGCCGTTCACCGCTTTTACAACGCCCGTATCCGTATAGAAATAGGTGTGGAGATCTTCGAACTCGACGATATTTTTCGGGTCCTTCATTTCGGAAACGTACTCCGCTTCCACGTCCTTTCTATGCTTGCGTTTTTCAAACTCGCGCGTGATGCGGATATTGTCCTTGGCTATTTTACGCGATTCCTTGGCGGATATATAATGGGATTTCTTTTCTTCAGCCATCTTATCACCTCTTCATCTTCGGGTCAAACGCGTCGCGCAGCCCGTCGCCGACGAAGTTGAACGCCAAAATCGCAAGCGTGATACAAATCCCGGGAGGCACCCAAAAATTGAGATACTCCGCCAAATAGATGCCGTCGCCCTGCGTTACGTAGTTGATCATAGCGCCCCACGTAGCCGTGCCGAGCGGCGCGCCGAGCCCCAAATAACCGAGCGTTGCCTCCGTCAAAATGATACTGCCAAGACCCAAGGTCATCGACACGATAAGCTGCGGCAATACGTTGGGAATAAGGTGCTTGAATATCTTTCTTCCCGTGGAAAGCCCCGAGCATTTCGCCGCGAGCATAAATTCCTGTTCGCGCAAGGACAAAATTTGTCCGCGCACGAGCCGCGCCGTACCTGCCCAGCCTATTAAGGTCAATACGACCATCATATAATACAGTCGCCGTATATCCAAAATCCCCATAGAGGTAAGCGCCGCCGACAAGATGAGCATAATAGGCAGCGTGGGAATACAGCTTAGGATATCGACGATACGCATGACCACTTGGTCTACCCAGCCGCCGAAATAGCCTGCCAAGCCGCCCAAGATAACGCCGAGGATGGTTTCCAATATAACGACGACGAAGCCGATCGTCAAGGATATCCTACCGCCGTACATAAGGCGCGTAAAGATATCCCAACCGTTGTCGTCCGTGCCCAGCCAATGCTCCCAAGACGGGCTTGCCTTGGCGATATCCGTCGTGATACTGATATCGTACGCGACGTACGTTTCGCCGTCCTCGCCGATATACTCGATCGCGCGAGGCGTCGCGCTTTCCACTACCAAATCAGGATCCGTTTCCTTTTCGCCCCAAGGGGAAAAGATAGGACCGAGGAAGGAAAACACGAACAGCAAAATGAGCGTGACGAGCCCCACCATAGAAAGCTTGGAACGGAAAAACCGTTTCGCTACCATCATCCCGGGGGAAAGTACTTTTACCCTATCGCCCAAATTTTCGCCGTGGAGATCTTCCGCCGTTTCCACGGTTTCGGAGGGCGTAGCTTCTTCAAGAATTTTCTTATCTTCTTCCATGACCGTCCTCCTTATTTACCAAGCTTTACGCGAGGGTCGACCACCGCGTACATAATATCGGTGAGCAAAATACCGATGACCGTAAGCACCGCGATAAACATATTGTAGCCCATGATAAACGGAATATCGCCCGCTTGCAACGCGTCGTACGCCGTTTTACCTATCCCGGGGATACCGAATACCGTTTCCGTGATCATAGAGCCGCCGAAAAGCCCCGGCAAAATACCCGCAAGCGTGGTTACGAGCGGTATCATCGTGTTTCTAAACACGTGCTTATACACGACGGTATGCTCGGACAAGCCCTTTGCACGCGCCGTACGGATATAGTCGGCGTTGAGCACCTCGAGCGTATTCGTACGCGTGTAGCGCATCATAGAGCCGATACTCAAAAATACGAGCACGAACATAGGCAATACCAAATGCCATACTTGGTCGATAAAAATTTCCCAACCCGTCGCGTCTACGGGCAAGCTCGATTGAATACCGTTGACGGGGAACCAACCAAGCTCCAACGCGAATATCTTAATGACCAAGCTTCCGAAGAAAAAGGTCGGGAAGGAAATACCGATCATCGTCAAGACGGTCGCCGTGTAGTCGAGCTTACCGTATTGATTGCAAGCGCATTTGATACCGAGCGGGATCGCAATGATGAGCTGCAGGATCAAGGAAATAAAGGAGATCGTGAACGAGATCCCCATATTTTGGAAAATCACGTCCTCTACGGGTTGATTGTACTTAAAGGAAACGCCCATATCCCCTTTGAGGAAATTGACGAGCCAATCCCAGTAGCCCGAAACCACCCCTTTGAACGTGGGGTTTTCTTCCAGCCCGTAGTAGGCGTATAATTCCGCCTTTCTCTTTTCGAAGTCCGCCAGCGTGGGGTCGCCCAACAGGCTGTCGATATAGGACGTCGGCATCATTCTCACCAGCACGTACAAAATAACGGACACGCCGAAGAGAATGAGCAGAGAAAGGAGGAGACGTTTTACACAGTATTTTACCATCAGTTATCTTACCTTTCGTTTATTTTTTGAAAACGAGTGTGTTTGTAAATTAGTTGTAGTTAAGCTCCCAAAGCTTTTCGAATACGCCCGTAGCGTGCGTAGGCGTTTGATTGAGCGTGCTCTCGTCGATGATCTTCTTGTTGTATACGACGAGATCCTTTCTTTGATAGGTGGGAAGCTCTACGCAAAGGCTCATGATCATATCGAGCGCTTGTGCGTACAAGCCGATACGCTCCTCTTTATCCGTCGTTGCGCGCGCCGCGTCGATAACGTCGCTTAACATACCTTCGCCCATAACAATCTGACGTTCATAATTATACGTTTCGTCAGCAGTTTTAACAATTTTATCGTAACCCCAGTTCTTTACGCTCGTCGCGTTGCTGTCCTTGTGGTATACTTGATACAAGTCGGGGTCGAGCGCGGACGACCAAGCCGCCGCCCAAACGGCAAGATCACCGGTAGCGAGCTTTTTAAGCGCGGATACGTCCGTAATAACGGTGATATCGAAGCCGCAATCGCAATCATCATTCAAGAAACCAGCCGCGTCTTGGAACATACGGTACGCAGGGTGATCCTTCGTTTCGCCTGCGATCGTGAACGTAAGCTTTAATTGTTTCTCTTTTTCCTCGGGAGTAAGATGCGAAACCAACCCTTGAATTTCCGATATAGATCTCGTAAACGTAAGGTCTACATCGTATTCGTCGTTTTTATATGCGGTCGTTACGCTGTCGGGATACGCCCAAGAGGTCGTGGACATAGGACGGTAGATTTGCGAAGCGTAGTCGCCGTAGTAGTTGATGGTCAGCGCTACGTTCATAGAACGCAAGATCGCTTGACGAACTCTGATATCAGGTACGTGTTCAGGGTTAACGCCGACGTAACCGTAGCCGTTCGTGTAGTAGTCTTTATAGCCGAGATACTGCATCAAATCGGCTTGCGCGAGCTTACCGATATTGGTAGGCGTTGCGCTCGGCTCGCCCACGTCGATATCCTCGGCTACGAGCGAGTTGAAGATCTGGTCGGAGGATACGACCATATAACGCATATATTTGATCTTCGCGTTGGAAACGCCGCTCCCTACCGTTTCGAAATAGGGATTGCGCTTGTAATATACCCAGTTGTTCTTGAAGAACTTGGTGCCGTCGTTGCTCTCAACGCTCAAATCGTTGCCGTTTACGTCCGTTGCCATATACGTACCTGCGCCTACGGGAAGCGCGGATTTTTTGGAGTCCTTCAACACGGTGTCGAAGAATTCCTTGTTACCAAAGTCTACGCCGAAGCCTTGCCCGTTCTTCGCTTTTTGGATTTGCTCCGCGTTCGAATAGTAGTGCATAGGCGCGACCGCAAACGCGAAGTTCCAAATCGCTCTGGGGTCCTCGCCGTCGATCACGATCTTCAATACGTCGTGCGAAGCGCCGAGATCCTTGCCGTCGAACGTTGTCGTCGAATAGGTGGTGATACCCGAAATGCTGTCTACGCTGTCCGTCACATTCTCCAAACGCTCTTGACGAGCCTCGGCTACGAATTCGTTCGTAAGCTCGCTGCTCACACGCGAGAGCGCCATATACATACCGTCGATCGAAGTGGTATTCGCTTCGTATACGCGCGTGATCGCCGTATCTTTTTGGATATACTCTTTGGCAAGCGCGTTGCCTGCGTCGTCGTTCGCAAGATCGTACTGCGTTCTATACGCGGCAAGCGTCGTATCGTTTACCGCTTCGTTTATTTCGTCAATAAACGCTTGACCAGCTACCACGCCGTCTTTATCCGCATCGAAGTCGGTAAGCGTCTTGCCGCTCGTATCCGTTCTCTTTTGCTCTTTAATAACGCCCCCTACGGAAACGGTTTCCCACTGTTCCTTTACAAGCCCCATCAAGAAGTAGAACAACTCCCATCCTTCGGTGAATTTGTATTCGTCCTGATAGCTTTCGAGCGCCGTCGAATAGGAGTTCCAGTCGCTTTCCACCGCTTCTTGGTACAGCTCCATTGCTTTCAATATGTCCTGTCCCTCGATCGTTAAAGCAAGCTCCTCTTTGGAGGGCAAGCCGCCGCTGCATTCTTCGAGGTAGTCGACGATATTTTGCAATCTTACCTCCGCCGCGTCGTAGTCATCCTGCTCCGCCGCCGAAGCGCTGTCCTCGTCCGCGAAAGGATCTTGCAAACGGTACGCCTGCAAGCCTTGGATCTTGGTCGAATAAATGGTGGACGAGCCCATATACATAGGGTCGAGATAGACGTACAAATTGAAAAGCACGTCCTTGATCGTCAGATCTACGCCGTCGCTGAATTTGATA
>JAFURP010000058.1 GCA_017471785.1 Clostridia bacterium
AAAGGCAACAGGAAAGGACTATGAAAATTTCGAAAAATTGGAAGGACTATTCCATCATCGCCACGGGCGACGGGTATAAATTGGAGCGTTGGAAAGACGTGTATTTGCTCCGTCCCGATCCGCAGGTGATATGGGCGGCGCAAACGGATCTGTTCGCTTACCCCAAGCTCAACGCGTACTATAAGCGCAGCGAAAAGGGGGGCGGCGGTTGGAAGATACTCAAGCCTATGCCCGAGGAATGGAATATTTCCTACGACGAACTGGATATTCGATTCAAGATCAAGCCTATGGGCTTTAAGCATACGGGGCTGTTTCCCGAACAGGCGGTCAATTGGGAATATATGACCGAGCTGATCAAAAGGGCGAATAGACCGATCAAAGTGCTCAATTTATTCGCGTACACGGGTGGTGCGACGGTCGCGTGCGCCAAGGCGGGCGCGCAAGTGACCCACGTGGACGCCGCGAAGGGTATGGTGGAGCGCGCAGGCGAAAACGCACGCCTTTCGGGGATCGATACGGGTATCCGCTATATCGTGGACGATTGCTTGAAGTTCGTGCAAAGAGAGATCCGTAGGGGGAACAAATACGACGCGATCATTATGGATCCGCCCTCGTACGGCAGGGGACCGAACGGCGAAACGTGGAAGATCGAGAACGATCTATATAAATTCGTAGAGCTTTGCAGTAAAGTCCTTTGCGACGATCCGTTGTTCGTTTTGATCAACAGCTATACGACGGGCTTGCAGCCAATGGTTTTGCAAAATATATTAAAGCTTACGCTGAAAGACTTTAACGGTAAAGTGGAAGCGTACGAAGTAGGGATACAAACGGAAGAAGGAATTTCTCTTCCTTGCGGTGCAGGAGGTATATTTGTCAATGACGGAAACTAACGAAAGAGTAGTAAATACGGAGGGGTATCGTCCCGAGTTTAATATTTTATACGAGGACAACCATATTATCGTGGTTTTGAAGCCGCAAATGACGGCTTGTTGCCCCGACGATAGCAAGGACGACAACTTATTCGACCAAGTGAAAAAATATATAAAAATCGTCTATAATAAGCCGGGAAACGTATATTTGGGACTCGTGCATCGTTTGGACAGACCCACGGGCGGCGTGATGGTATACGCCAAAACGAGCAAGGCAGCGGCGCGCCTTTCCGAGGGATTGCAAACGGGGGATTTCGAAAAGAAATATTTGACCGTCGTTTGCGGCGCGATGGACGAGGAACGCGGTAAATTGACGGGCTATTTGCGTAAAAATACCGTCAATAATATGGTGTATATTTGCACGCCGAGCGAGGAGGGCGCAAAATACGCGGAGCTTGATTATAAGGTAGTGGAGGAAAAGGGTAAATATTCCCTTTTGGAGGTGCGTTTGCATACGGGCAGGACTCATCAAATACGCGTGCAAATGGCAGGTACTTCGCACCCCGTATTCGGGGATATGCGCTACGGCGGTGCGCTCGCGCAAAAGGGCAAGCTGGCGCTTTGGGCGTATTGCTTGTCGTTCTCGCATCCGGTCACCAAGGAAAGATTGCGTTTTATAGCGTATCCGCCCGAAACGGAAGCCCCTTGGAAAGCGTTCGACCTGTCCAAAGCGGTAGAAATTAAGTGAAATTTGGATAAAATATCAAAAACGCCGAAAAATACGGTGAAATGCGATTGACAAAAGTCGTATTTGGGTGTAAAATAAATAAGTACGATATTGTAAAAGCGAAAGTCTACAAAAAAATCGAGAGGCACCTTTTCATGAAAAGAAAGAAGTTAACTACAATTACCCTTGCGTTAGCGGCTTTGACCGTTTCCACGGCGCTTAGCGGCGAGTTGATGCTGAAAAATACGTCGGCGGACGAGGTAGCAACCTACGAGCTTTCCACGATTTTCTCCGCAACCGACGCAACGCTTGGGGCAAGCGATAACAAGGTAACGGCGTTTACGCTTTCCGACGGCGGTAGCGTGACCTTTAAGCGCAACCTTGCTTATAAATGGTATTCGGCGGCAAACACGGCAAATTATTTGACGATGAAGTTTGCGTTCCAAGATACGAAATTCGACGCCGTAGAGTTCGAATTCGACGCCCCCTCCGCGTGGGCGACGAAGGACGATAAAACGACGAACGTCGTTCAGTTTAAGAAAGCGAGCGACGATTATCTCGTTTCCGTAAACGGTATGGAAGCGACGACCGTTGCGGCGGCGGATATCGCAAAGGATATGACCCTTAGCCTTGCCGAGGGTACGGTGGACGGCGAATTTACCGTTGCCTTGAAGGTAGGGGATACGGCGGCGGTGATGAACGAGGAAAACAGCAAGTTCGTAAACGTCGGCGCCAACTACGCGACCTACACCTACGGCGAAACGCTGCCCTTGACGGTGAGCGCGGTCATGCCCACTTCCGCGGAGAGCGATACGACGGTCGTACTGTTCAAAGAGCTCAACGGACAAAAGTTCGACGCGCTTACGGATGAAAATAAGATCGAGGATAAAACGGCGCCCGTGCTCGTCGTAAACGAGGAGATCGACGGATTTTTGCTCGGCTCGGCGTTCGCGCTCGATTATACGGTAGTGGACGTCTTGAAAAAGGACAGCCTTACCAAGAATTTGACCTATTATCAATACGACCCCGACAAAGAGGGCGCGCTTACGGACGAGGATTATAAAACGCTGGACACCTCCGTATACTTTATGGATACGGTGTTCACGGACGGCGAAACGACCACCTCCGTATTCTCCAAGTACGGGCAAGAATACGTTTCCGTTAAAGCGGAGATCGGCGACGGCTCGAATACTTCGGATATCGATTTGTCTTGGTACGCAAAGAGAACGGTCAACACGATCGGCGGTACGGAAACCGAAACGCCTTATATCGTTATCGATAGAAATACGGAGGGCGCGAAATACGTTTACGTAACGGCAAAAGAGAGTACGCAAACCAACGATTTCAACGAGACGGCGTTTGAGAAGTACGAGGACGGCGAAAACGCGGGGAAATATAAGGACGAAGCGGTGAACAGCTTCTACGAAGCTTTGGAAGAGGCGACCAAGGACGTTACCGCAGGTAGCAACTCCTACGTATACTTCCCTTCGTTCAAATGGTTTATCAACGATAACAACGGCTACCGTAACTTGAAGTTCACGATCAGCTATAAAACGCCGAGCAGCTCTTCGGCTTCCGCTTCTACGGGACTTTCCCACAGCGCGTTAAAGCTTGCGGTTTCGGAGGAGGGCACCTATCAGTTCAAGATCTTCGCGACCGATAAAGCGGGTAATACGATGAAGTATTATAACGAGGATAACGAGCTCGTGGATATCACGACGGATAACGTTTGGGATATTGAAGAAATTCCTTATTTCACTTTCAGTATCGACAATCAAGGCTTGAAGGTGGAGGATCCCAGCAAAGCAAGCGATAGAAAGGATAGCGTGATCCTCAATAAAACGTATACCATGGACGAGATCGACGTCGTCGGCGCAAGCAATATGCAAGAGTCGTACTCCCTGTATAAAGTGGATATGAACGCGTACAACGCGGACGCGGAAACGGGTAGAAAGCTTACGCAAAGCGCTTTGTCTGCCGTTTCATACGAAGATATTGCGACCGAGCTCCAAACGTTCAAGGCGAGCGGCAGCGCGTACAACGCCGAGTATTTGAAAGCGGTTGAAAGCAAGAATTATTACGACGTATATCTTCTCGCTTATTCCAAATTGTTGGCGGAGGAGATCGGCGCGGTAAGCACGGATAAAGAGGTCGTGGAAAAGATCAAGAGCTGCTTCGTCGAGATCAAGGAATACGACGCGCGTATCAACGAAGAAAACGGCGCGACGGAATGGGAGGCTTACAACAAGTATAATTGGACGCCTACCTCTAAGAGCTTCTCGACGGTAGAGGAGGGGTCGTTCCTGATCGTAGCCGATTACTGGGAAAAGCTCACCCCTGCGGTGCGTGCGGCGGCGTATAAAGTGATCGTCGTGGAATCGGAGGCGGATACCATTAAGGGTGAAACGGATTGGTTAAAGAACAACGTCGTTTCCGTAGTCCTTTTCTCGGTCGCGGGCGTAATGCTGATCCTCATCATTATCCTGCTTTTGGTGAAGCCCTCGGATGAAACGCTCGAGGACGTTGACGCAAAAGCGGCGGCGAAGAAAAAGGAAGCGAAAAACAAAAAGTAATTTAATAAAGCCCGTCGCTTAAAAGCGACGGGTTTTTCATATCGGCAAAACGGTTGCCTTTTTCCGTGGGAAAGGTTATAATAGAAGAAAAAACGAGAGGCTTTATTTTGTTACGGTTGACAGTCGACAAAACGCAAACGCTCAAAGAATTTACCGAAAACAACTACGCGCAAGCGTCGTTCGTTTGGAATTACCTTTTGAAGAATAAGGAGATCAAGGTCAACGGCAAAAAGGTGGGCGAGGATATAACGCTTGCCGAGGGGGATACCGTTTGCTATTATCTAACGGCAAAGCAAGCGGAAAAAGCGGCGTTTTATATCGTGTATAAGGACGAGAATATCCTTATAGCCGATAAGGAAAGCGGCGTGAATTCCGAAGCGGTTTTCGCCGCTCTAAAAAGAGAATACGAAAACTGCCGCTTTATCCACCGCTTGGATAGAAACACCAAGGGTCTTTTGGCGTTCGCGTTAAACGGGGAAACGGAAAGCGCGCTCAAACAGGCTTTTAAGGAACGGACCGCGGAAAAGATCTATCACGCCCTTTGTTTTGGCGATTTCCCCAAAGCTCGCGACGTTTTGACTGCGTACTTACAAAAAGACGAAGCGCGGTCGCTCGTGAAAATTTTCGATAACCCGATACGGGGCACGGAAAGGATCGTGACCGAATACGAGGTCTTGGAGAGGGCAAAGGAAATAACCAAAGTACAAATCACCTTGCGTACGGGCAAAACGCACCAAATTCGCGCGCATTTAGCGCATATCGGCTGTCCCGTCGTCGGGGATATGAAGTACGGCAAAACGCTTGAAAACAAGGCGAGAAGCGCCGCAAGGCAATGCTTGGTCGCAAAGAGCTTGTCGTTTGATTTGGACGGCGAATTATCCTATTTGAAAGAAAAACGGTTTGTTTCGCGTTTTGAAGCGGAATTGCCGCAATAACATACAACGCCGCCTTATGGGCGGCGTTTTTCTATAAAAAAATAGAACGGGTCAAAGCCCGTTCCTTAAGCTTCCGACGAAAGGGGAAACGATTCTCCCTCCCATCGGTAAAAACAATTATAACGCATAAATTGGAAATTGTCAACAAAAATACACGAAATTGTCAAAAAATTTTATTTGCATCGTGAGCATCGTGCAGTTTTGAAAGGTTTTAGGTGCTCGAAAAGAAAAAAATCGAAAAGGACCGCGGTATACGATCTGCCAACGAACGTACGCGCCAACTCGATTTTTAGTTTTTCAACTGTAATAACATTACATAAAAAGTTGAGCGTAACGTCAATAAAAACGTTACGCTTTGTAGAATAAAAAATCAATATTTATATCCATACGAGCGTAGAATCAAAAACCAATCAACGCCATTGCAACTAAACGACTTTTACACCTATGTCGTGAGCGACGTAAGAAATTTTTTTAATTTTCCTGAAAAACCTCCTCCAAACTCTTGACAAATACCTATCCGTTATGCTATCCTGTATATGAAGTTATGAACATATATTCATAATTATACAAACGGAGTATGCGTATTATCATTCAAAAGGAAAACGAAGAAAGGGCATAATCAAGCCAAAAGGAATATACGATATAGGAGAAAAATATGGCAGGATACTGTGAACATAAGAAAGAACACGAGCTTGTCGTGCAAAGGGCAAAGGAGGATATTTTATCTCCCGAGGACGTAGAGAAGATCGCGCGCATTTTTCATATGTTGGCGGACGCAAACCGCTTAAAGATCGTTATGGCGCTGATGAAAGGCGATATGTGCGTATACCATCTCACCGAGGTTTGCGAAGCCTCCCAAAGCGCGGTCAGCCATCAATTGCGCGTGCTGCGCGACAACAAGATCGTAAAGGCGCGTCGGCTCGGGCAGTCGGTAGAGTATTCCATTGCGGACGAGCACGTACGCGAGATCGTGGAAATGGGCAAAGCGCATTTGACCTGTACTATGGAGGATTGATATGAAAAAGGTTTTACAGCTTAAAAATTTGGATTGTGCGAATTGTGCGGCGGAGTTGGAGGAGGAAATATCCAAGCTCGACGGCGTAATAACCGCTTCCGTTGCGTTCGTCAACCAAAAACTGACGGTGGAATATGAAAACGAGGCAGCTTTACGTAGGGTGATCGACGCGGCAAACCACTTTGAAGAGGTGCAGGTAGTCGAAGAAAAAAGCGCTTCCGACCAAGAACGGTCGCAGGGCTATCGCAAGGAGTGGACTTTGATAGCGCTTTCCGCTTTGTTCTTTGCCGTCGGGATCGTACTCACCGAGCTGATAGAGGGTACGCTCGTTTCCATTTTCGGAAATTGCTGCTTTGCCGTAGCTTACTTCCTCGTCGGGTATCCCGTACTCGTTTCCACCGCGAAAAATATTTGTAAAGGAAAGATATTCGACGAAAATTTCCTCATGACGATCGCCTCTATCGGCGCGGTGCTTCTTGGGGAAATATTCGAGGGCGTAGCCGTTATGCTGCTTTATCAAATAGGAGAAGCCTTGCAAGGAATGGCGGTCAATTCCTCGCGTCGTAGCGTGGTCGAGCTTATGGACTTGAAAAGCGAATGGGCGACCGTCCTCGTCGACGAGGACGCGTGCGATTGTTGCGCTTGCGGTCATCATCACGAACACGATCACGAACACGATCACGAACACGATCACGAACACGATCACGAGCACGAACACGAGTACGAGCACGAGCACGAACGTACGCAAGTACAAAAGCAGGTGCCGCCCGAAAGTCTGTGCGTTGGGGACGTATTATTGATAAAAGCGGGGGAGAAAATACCCGTAGACGGCGTGTTGTTGGACGAAAACGCCACGCTCGATACCAAAGCCTTGACGGGTGAATCGGAGCTTCGCACGGCGAAGCAGGGCGAGGAGCTGTTGTCGGGCTGTATCAACGCGGGCGGCGTGTTCAAAATGCGCGTGCTGCGCCCGTACGAAGAAAGCGCGGTGAGCAAGATCCTCGATATGGTGGAGAACGCCGCGTCCCGTAAAGCCGCGCCCGAAAAGTTCATCACTAAATTTGCAAGATATTATACGCCTATCGTGTGCTGTCTTGCCTTGGCGTTGGCGCTAGTCACCCCTCTTTTGAGCGGTTTGATCGTGGACGGACGGCTGTATTTTAAGGATTTTGCGCGTTGGGCGCAATCGGCGCTTACCTTCCTCGTTATCTCTTGCCCCTGCGCGTTGATCATTTCCGTACCGTTGACCTATTTTTCCGGTATCGGTTGTGCGGCAAAACAGGGTATTTTGGTCAAGGGTGCTACCTATCTTGACGGTATGGCGAAAGCAAACGTGATCGCTTTTGATAAAACGGGCACGCTCACCGAGGGGAATTTCACCGTTTGCGGCGTGCGTTCCGGCGAAAAAACGTCCGAAAACGAGCTGCTTTCCCTCGTCACGGCGGTCGAAGCCTCGTCCGCACACCCGATCGCGAAAGCGTTTGCGGGATATAAAACGGCGCACGTTGCCCAAAACGTAGTCGAAGTGGCAGGCAAGGGCTTGTCGGCGATCGTAGAGGGGGAAACCGTCCTCGTCGGAAACGGTGAATTGCTGAAAGAAAACGGCGTGGATATTCCCGCGTTGAGTAGCCCCTACACCTTGATCTACGCGGCAAAGAACGGCGAATATCTCGGTTGTATAGAGGTGGGCGATAAATTGCGTGCGGAGGCAAAGGAAGCGGTGCGTCAGCTGCAAACTCTCGGTTTTTCGCGTATCGTAATGCTCACGGGCGACAATCCCACGCGAGCGGAAAAGATCGCAAACGAGGTGGGCGTGTACGAGGTGAATGCAGAGCTGTTGCCCGACGAAAAGCTGGAAAGGGCGCAGGCGCTCAAGGAATACGGAACGCTCGTATACGTCGGCGACGGTATTAACGACGCGCCCGTAATGGCGGCTTCCGATTGCGCCGTGTCTATGGGTAAGCTGGGTAGCGCCGCGGCGGTAGAGGCGTCCGACCTCGTACTCATCTCCGATAATTTGACGGCGTTGCCCCGTTGCGTAAAGATCGCGCGTAAGACCAAGCGGATCGTGGTGCAAAATATCGTCTTTTCTATCTTGATGAAAGGGGTGTTTATGATCCTCGGCGCGATCGGCGTGTTGCCTCTTTTGGTAGCCGTCTTTGCCGACGTCGGCGTGATGCTCCTTGCCGTGCTCAATTCCTTCCGAGCGCGGAAAGGGATAAAATAAAAAAGAAAAAAGCGGAAAGTCGCATACAAAGACTTTCCGTTTTTTTGTAAATATGTTATAATAAATAAAAAGCGCAAGGAGAGAGCAATGCAAGAGAAGAAACGGCTCGTCGTCGCGACGGGCAACGCGCATAAATTACGGGAGATAGCGGAGATATTCACCGATTTCGAGGTGGTTTCCCAAAAGGAAATGGGTTTTGACGAGGACGTGGAGGAAACGGGAACGACCTTTGCCGAAAACGCTTTGATCAAAGCGCGCGCTGCGGCGAAAGCATTAGACTGTATCGCGCTTGCGGACGACAGCGGGCTTTGCGTGGACGCGCTCGGCGGCGCTCCCGGGGTGTATAGCGCTCGTTATTGCGGCTATCACGGCGACGATAAAAAGAACCGCGATCTGTTGCTTCAAAATATGCAAGGGAAAACCGATCGCCGCGCCCATTTCACCAGCGCGGTCGCGCTCGTGTACCCCGACGGTAAAGAAATCGTCGTGGAGGGAAAAACCTACGGGAATATTTTACACGAAGAACAGGGCGACGGCGGCTTTGGGTACGATTGTATTTTCGAAAGCGAGGACTTGAAAAAGTCGTTTGGTTTAGCCGCGGCGGAGGAAAAGAACGCCGTTTCCCATCGTTTCCGCGCTCTGCAAGCGCTGCTTGAAAAGTGGAAAGAGGCGTAACGGGTACGCGTTGAGTTTATGAAAAAGCTGATCATTCTATCCGATACTCACGGCGGCGTAAAAGCCGTGGAGAAGATATATCCGCTGATGGCGGAGAACGATATCGTCGTGCATCTCGGCGACGGCGCAGGGGATATGCGCCCGTTTATGCGCGAGTATCCCGAAAAGGTCTATCTTTGCGCCGGTAATTGCGATTTCTTTTCAGCGTATCCCGACGAGGGGGAGATCGAGGTGGAGCGCGTGAAGATTTTTTATTGTCACGGTCATAGGTACCGCGTGAAAGCTACGCTCGCCGCCCTTGCGGCGGAGGCCAAACGCCGCGGCGCCGATATCGCGCTGTACGGGCATACCCATAGAGCGCTGATCACCGAGATAGACGGCGTAACGCTGATCAATCCCGGAAGCATGCGTTATCCCGTTTCCGAGGGCGGCAGTTATTGCTATCTCGTTATTAACGGTGAAAAATTTACGCCCGTTATCGTCGGCGATACGATGAAATAAAACGAAAAAACGCACCGAGAGGGTGCGTTTTTTCGTAAGGATCTTTTAATTTTCTTCGGCAAGAAGATCTTTCATCTCGTATTTCCCCGCGCCTTTGCCGCGGAGGAATTTTGCCGCGCGGATAGCGCCTGCCGCAAATACGCGCTTACTTCTCGCGCTGTGCGTGATCGTAATAATTTCGTCCTCGCCCGCGAACATGACCTCGTGCTCTCCGACGATCGTGCCGCCGCGTACGGCGTGCATACCGATCTCGCTCTTTTCTCTTGCGCCTACGATACCGCTCCGTCCGTCCACGTATCGTTTCTTGCCCTCGAACGCTTCGTTCACCGTATCGGCGAGCATCAACGCCGTACCCGAGGGGGCGTCCTTTTTCAAGTTGTGATGGCGTTCGATGATCTCCACGTCAAACTGCTCGCCAAGCACCTGCGCCGCCGCTTTGCAAAGCGCCTGCATCAGGTTTACGCCCAACGAAAGGTTGGCGGTCTTGAAGATCGCCACCGATTGTGCGTATTCGTCGATCATAGCCAAATCTTCGGCTGTAAAGCCCGTAGAAGCGAGTACGATACCGAGTTTATGCGTTTTGGCGTATTCCAAACGCGCTTTCAAATTTTCCGCGGAGGAAAAGTCCACGATAACGTCCGCTTCCTCCTTGACGGAAGTAAAATCCGTATAGACGGGTATGCCGATCTCCTTGGGAAATAGATCTACGCCGCAAACGGCAACCGCGCTTTCATCTCCCTCTAACAGGGAAAGGACGTTGCCGCCCATTTTTCCGCAAGCGCCGCAAAGTATGATCTTCGTTTTCATCACGCTTTTATCTCCAAACCGTACGTTTTCATCGCCGCGATCAGTTTTTCGCGGTTACAAGCTTCTATTCTCGTCAAAGGCGCGCGCGGCGTGCCTGCGTTAAAGCCGAGCAAATTCATCGCTTCCTTAACGGGAATGGGGTTGACCTCCACGAAGCAAGCGTTTGCAAGGGGGAGGAGCTTATCGTTGAGTGCGATCGCTTCCTTTATATTGCCCTCGCGTACCAGCTCGCAAAGCTTTTTCACGTCGGCGGGTACTACGTTGGAAAGCACGGAGATAACGCCCGCGCCGCCCACCGCAAGGATGGGGAGGTTGAGCGCGTCCTCGCCCGAGTACACGTCGCATTTCTCGCGAACGAGACGGAAGGTTTCCATCGTCTTGCTCATATTGCCGCCTGCGTCTTTAATCCCCGCGATATTGGGGATATCCGCAATTTTCGCCATAGTGGCAGGCTGGATCTCCACGCCCGTACGAGAGGGGACGTTGTAAGCGATCACGGGGATACGCACCGCCTCGCAGATCGCCCTGTAATATTCCACCAAGCCGTTTTGCGTGCACTTGTTGTAATAGGGGGTAACTGCAAGTAAGCCGTCCGCGCCGAATTTTTCCGCCGCTTTCGCCGTCATCACCGCGTCCGCCGTGCAGTTGCTTCCGCAACCGAATACGACCTTGGTGCGACGGTTTACCTTTTTTACGACGTGCTCCATCAAAATATGCTCTTCTTCAAAGGTCATCGTGGACGGCTCGCCCGTCGTACCTAAAATAACGAGCATATCCGTACCGTTTTCGATTTGATAGTCGATGAGTTGATCGAGTACGGGATAGTTAACGCCCGTTTCGTTGAACGGGGTGATCAGCGCCGTTCCGCTCCCATAAAAAAATCCTTTCATAATGTTATTGTATTCTCCCTTTTGAGATTTTCGTGAAAATCAATCCATATAGCCTTTCGCCGCCAAAAGCTCCGCGAGCAACACCGCGCCGCCTGCCGCGCCGCGTAAGGTGTTGTGGGACAGCCCGACGAATTTATAATCGAACACCGTATCCTCTCTAAGCCTACCCGCCGTAACGCTCATACCGTTGCCCTCCATACGGTCGAGCTTGGCTTGCGGACGGTTGTCCTCTTCAAAATAGCGGATAAACTGCTTGGGTGCGGAGGGGAGCTCGAGCTCTTGCGGCACGCCCTTAAAGCTTGCCCAAGCGGATAAGATCTCCTCTTTCGTGGGCTTTTTTGCAAAGCTTACGAACACCGCCGCCGTATGTCCGTCGGACACGGGTACGCGCAAGCATTGTGCCGTGATGGACGGACCGCTCGCCGAAACGATCTCGCCGTTTTCCACGCTACCCCAAATTTTGAGGGGCTCTTTTTCGCTCTTTTCTTCCTCGCCGCCGATATAGGGGATCACGTTATCGACGATTTCGGGCATCGTTTGGAAGGTCTTGCCGGCGCCCGAGATCGCTTGATAGGTGCAAACCGCCGCCTGCGTAACGCCGAACGCTTTCAAGGGATGCAAAAGGGGCACGTAAGATTGCAACGAGCAGTTGGATTTTACCGCGATAAAGCCGCGCTTCGTGCCCAAACGCGCCTTTTGCGAAGCGATCACTTCGATATGGTCGGCGTTGATCTCGGGAATGACCATAGGTACGTCGGGGGTGAAGCGGTGCGCCGAGTTGTTGGAAACGACGGGCACTTCCTTTTTGGCGTACGCCTCTTCCAAAGCGCGAATTTTTGCCTTGTCCATATTAACCGCGCAGAACACGAAATCCACGCTGTTTGCGATTTCGTTCATATCCGCTTCCGCGTCCAAAACGGTCATTTCGCAATATTTAGAGGGGATAGGGCAGGCAAACGCCCACTTATCGCCCACGGCGTCTTTATACGTTTTTCCGGCAGAGCGCGCGGAAGCCGCCAAAGCGGTCACCTTAAACCAAGGATGGTTTTCAAGTAAGAGCATAAATCTTTGACCGACCATGCCCGTAGCGCCGATCACGCCGACGTTAAACTGTTTCATAATACTTCTCCTTTGAATGAAAATCGATGCTTGAAAAAACAAAAGACGGGAAGCCCCGTCCGAAAAGCGTTTCAAAGACCCCGAGAGGGGATCGACGATAAATAGCTCTTCACGACGTGACAGTCATACGGGTATTCTCCCGTATGCCCAGCGCAAGGGACGAGTTTGCGCTTCGGCGGAGATACCCTTTCCCGAAAAGCCGCAACATAGCAAATGCGTCCGTCATTTGCTTTGCGACGGGTACTGATGTTCGTCCGCTCCTCTATTTAACGAATTTATTGTAGCACATTCCACGGCAAATGTCAAAGATTTTTTACAAGTTGTAAATTTTATTTGAAATTTTTCCGAAATTTCCTTGAAATAATCACAATTTTGTAGTAAAATAGAAAAGGATATGCGGCAAGGCGTCTTTTTTCGCGCACGCGCGTTTGAAAAAAGGGAAAAGGTGGTATATATTACCGAGCGCGCAAACGGCGTATCGTCAAGTAAAATTTTGGAGTTTTTGCATGGCACAACAAAAGAGAGGGTTTATTACCCGTATGCTCGAAGGCAAAGAACGCAGTGAAGAATACGCAAGAAGCACGTTGCCCACCAACCGTTGGCAACTGTTTTGGGATATATTCAAGGGCAACTTCGGTAAGATCGTCAAGGTCAATTTATTGATGCTGATCTTCTTTATCCCGCTGATCGCCGTGATCGTGATCTATAGTATGCTCGTAGAAAGCAACGGTATCATCTATCCGTTCGGCGCAAACCTCGGCGTAGGCTATCCCGCCGTCCCCGGACAAGCGGGCTTGTACGAGCTTTTGACCCTGCAAAACAATTTCCTTTTATATATCGGCGTGGCGTTGGCTTCCGTGGTCGCCGCCGTCGGACTTTCGGGCGGTATGTACGTCGTGCGTAATATGGTTTGGACGGAGGGTATCTTCGTATCCAACGATTTTTGGCGCGGTATCAAGCTCAATTATAAAAACGCGCTCCAAACGGCTTTGTTCTTTTGTATCGTGCTGTTTTTATCGGGAACGCTCATATCCTTTGCCGATTTCTCCATCGCTGCGGGCGGGCTCAGCAAATGGCAACGGGTTTGGATGTATATTTCGGTCGCGACGAGCTACGTGCTGATCGTGCTTTCCGCTATGCTTTCCCTGTGGATGATCGCGCTTGGCGTAAACTATAAGCTCAAATTCTTCCAAATGCTCCGCAACGCGTTTTTGATGACGATCGGTACGCTTCCGCAGACGATCTTCTTCGGCGCGATCGCGTTGCTTCCCTTTGCGCTGTTCTTGATCAACAGCTCGTTTATGTTGATCATAACCATCTTTATCGTATTGCTTTTCGGCTTTTCCTTTACGCTTTTGGTATGGCTCGATTTCGCACAATGGGTGTTCGATAAATATATCAACCCGAAGATCACGGGCGCAAAAGTGGGCAGAGGTATCTACAACAAGGACGGCACCTCCGCGCTTACGGGCGACGACAGCGCGGCCTCGATCGAATATCAGCGCGCGATCTTGGCGCACGGCAAATCCCGTTTGGTTGCTCGTCCCATCAAGCCCATCGACGACTCGTTACAAGTATACGAGCTTCCGCAATCCTTCTCGCGCGAGGACTTGAAGCGCCTTCGCGAAAGCAAGCAAAACATTATCGACGATTCCGAGGCGTATGCGGAAGAGCATAAGAACGACCTGCGCTACGTGGAATACAACAAGCAGTTTGAGGAACGTGAGCGCGCGTTACAGGAAGAAACGGATAAAAACGGTAAGAAGAAAAAGAGAAGACCTCCTAAACTGTTGGGTGAATAAAAAACTATGGAAAGAAAAGCGGCGTACGCAAATCTTGCGAATTGGTTTGAATATCTCAACGACGACTGCGACTATGAAAATTGGTCGCAGTATTTAATTACGAAGCTGGAAGGCTTTTCCCTGAAAACGGGCTTGGACATCGGCTGCGGCGGCGGTTGGTTTACGCGCGCGTTCAAAAAGCACGGTTACGAAGCGACGGGTATGGATATTTCCCCCGAAATGCTCGATTACGCGCAAGAGCAAGCCTTGAAAACGGGGGTGCGCGGCGAGTATATCCTCGGCGATATCACCTCGAAAAAGCCGCCCAAACGCTTCGATTTCGTTACGGCGATCAACGATTGCGTCAATTATATCCCCAAAACCAAATTGGACGCGGCGTTCAAAAATATAAACGGGGCGTTGCCCAAAGGCGGCGTGTTTTTATTCGATATCAGCTCGAAGCGCAAATTCGAGCAAAAGATTGCAAATACTGTATGCGCGGACGATCGGGAGGATATCACCTATCTTTCCTTTAACCGCGTAAACGGCGACGAGGTAACGATGGAGGTCACGCTGTTCGTCAAACGCGCGGACGGCGCGTTCGAGAGAAAAGACGAAACGCATTTGCAATATATTTATACGGAAGAAGAGATCGTCGCGGCGCTGCAAAGAAACGGCTTTAAGCCGCTTTGCGTAGAGGGACATTTAGGCGAGGATAAAACCACGAGCGACAGGATCTGCTTCTTGGCGCAAAAGGAGGGCGGCAAATGAAGAACGTATTACGTACCCTCGTTTTCGATAAGCAGGTATCCCTAACGCTTGCGGATACGACGGAAACGGTACGCGAAGCGCTCCGTTTGCACAAGCTTTCCGACGCCTCGGCGATATTGCTTGGAAAAGCGCTTTCCGCAATGACCTTCACGAGCGCCTGTTTGAAAGAGACGCGAGGGGAAATTTCCCTTTCCCTGCAATGCGACGGCGCGTGCGGCAGTATGGGCGTTTCGGGCAATAGAAGCCTAAAGCTTCGCGGTTATATAGAGAATACCGCGCTTATGGGCGGAGCGGACGAAAGCGCGTATTTTGGTCGCAACGGTGCGATCACGATTATTCGCGACGACGGCTATCGCCGTCCGTTCGTAGGTACCTGCGCCCTGCCCGATCGCGGCGGCTTGGACGAGGCGTTCGAGGCGTATTATAAAACGAGCGAACAGCTTCCCACGCGGTTGAAAACGGTCGTGTGCTTAAACGAAAAGGGCGAGTGTGATTTTGCCGGCGTAGCGGCGTTGCAGCCCCTGCCGTTCGCGGACGAGAATGCGTTGCAACAAGCGGCGGAAGCACCCTTGGAAAGCGTTTTGCAAACGCTCCGCGAAAAAGGGCTTGAGGAAGCGGTAAACGCTCGATTTACGCCCGATAAAAGCGTTTGGGAGCTTCGCACGGCGCAATATAAATGCAACTGCTCGAGGGAATATTTATCCCGCGTACTCGTTACGCTCGGCGAAGAGGAGCTGCGTAAGATCATTGAAGAGGACGGCAGCGTAAAAGTACATTGTCATTATTGCAACGCCGATTACGAGTTTACGGAAGAGGACGCGGACGGGCTGTTTGCAGGGTCGTAGGTTACGGAGAAATATGGAAGAACGTAAGACGGTGAGGATCGATTTCGGGGAAAAGCGCTTGGCGGCGCTCGCCGATAAATATTATAACGAAGGGAATTACTTCTCCGCGCTCAAATGCGCGTACAAGCAGTACGAGCTGTACGGGGGCGACGGGGACGTTTTCACGCGCTTTGCCGATATCTACGAGGGTATGGGCTTACATCTTTCCGCGATCAATTGGTGGTACCGCTTTTTGGATATCGCCGAGGAGGACGACCTGCCTGATATTTACGAGGGGCTTGCCGTCAATTATTTGAATATGGGCAACGAAACGCAATCGGCGTACTATTACAATAAGCTTATCGACGCGGACGAAACGCTGCCCGAAGAAACGAAGTGGGAGATCTTGAACGCCTTTTCCAAGGACAAGCGTTCCCGGTTCCGTTTCGTATATCCCCCTCGGCTCGCCGATTATTCCAAAGAGCTGGAGTTCGGCTCCAAAGCGCTTAAATCGGGGAATTGTAAAGCGGCGATCGCCGTTTTAGACGCGGTTGCAAAAGGCTCGCGCGACTACGCGGCGGCTAAGGAAATGCAAGCGGTGGCGTATTTGCTTTCGGGAGAGCTGAACGAAGCGGAGAGGGTTTGTAAAGAGCTGCTCGAGGATATACCCGACGATACGCGCGTTTTAGCCACGCTCGCCGCCGTCTATCTCGAACAGGGCAGGGAGGCGGAAAGCCGCGAGATCGCGCTCGATCTATACCGTTTACAACAAGACGATACGGACGATCTATATAAAGTAGCCACCGTTTGCTGTGAAAACGGCTTGCACCGCGAGGCGTACGAAAAATTCACCCTTTTGGAAAAGAAGCTTCCCTTTGACGGAAGAATGTTGTATTTCAAAGCCGTTTCCGCCTATAAAAGCGGATTGTTGGAGGAAGCGGAAAAGGCGTTCGATACCCTTTGTACGGTATATCCCGACGCCGAGGTCGCCAAATATTACTTGAAAGCCCTGCGGCTTCGCGACGAAAACGGTATAAGCGAAGCGGACGAGCCTACCTATTTTTATCATCTTTCGCAAGCGGAGAGAGAAGCGCGTTGTCGGTCGCTTATCCATATCGGAAAATGCTCGCGCGACGAGGCGCAGCTGTTCGGCTTGATCGCGCTCCACGACGGCTATTTTAATTGGTGCTTCGACGAAATGGACGGCGAGGACCACGATCTACAGTATCTCGCGCTCGTAACGGCGGAGCACGTTCGCGCGGACGGCTTTTTGAAAGAGGCGCTGTTGGACGCCGAGGTCGCCGACGTGCTCAAGATAGAAACGCTTCGGCTTTTGTATTTGCGTAACGAGGATATAGAGGTCGGATTGACGCTTTGCCATATCTATCGAAAGGTGCGATTATCCCGTATCCGTATCGGGCGTAAAAAACGCCGTCGGTTTTTGGAGGGTTACGCGACGATCGCTTCCAAATTCGTGGTCGTGAACGACGCTTACGGCGCGCGCCTTTGCGAGGCGGCGGAAAAATTATACGCCGCGCTTGAACAATACGAGCGCTTGGAGCTGATAGAAAAAGCGGAGGATTGCGCTTGCGCGTTATATCTTTTTTGCGGATTAAAGGAATTCGGTAACGATATCGACGCGATCGCAGGCGCGTTCGACGCGGACGCTACGCGCGTACGCAATATAATAAAAGCCGCTTCGGGAGAAGATATGCAGGTGAACGAAAACGAGGTAAAAACGGATGAAGCTGATTGATTTCGACGGTTTGTTCGACGAAAAACTGACCGTGTATATGGAAGAAAACAAAAACAAATATACCGAAAAGCAATGGGAGGATATTATCCCCAAGCTGTATAAAAAGTTCGGGGATACGTACGTGGCGAAGGTCAAATGCACGCCCAAGGAATATTACGCGAAGATGACGGACGACGAGCTGGTGGAAACGCTCAAAGCGCATTTAGCGGAGGACGTGCCCGCGCCCGAGTTTTTATGCGCGGAGATCGAAACGCGCGGTGCGGTGGAAACGCTGGAACCGATGCTGTTCGATACCGACGCGCAGGCGGCTACCTATGCGTTTAACCTGATCGGAGACGATACGCGCGCGTACGACGCGTATTTCCGAATTTTACGAACGGCGGAAGCGGACGAGGAGCTGAAGAGCGATATCACCGATATTTTCAAGCTGCACGCGGACGAGATGAAGGATCGCGCGTTGCGATCGTATAAAGAGGGCGTGGCAAGCGAGGCTATGCTCGAGATCCTCTCTCGCGTACGGGCGCGCGACGAGGAGGTATACGAGATCCTATTAAAGGCGTTTTTAACTTACGAGGAATTACCTATGCGTGCAGGCTATTTGGCTGCGTACGGGGACGAGCGCGCCTTGCCGTACCTGCTTAAAAAGATAGAGGATATCTCCATCGGTTTTATTGAGTTTCAAGAATTGAAATACGCGATCGAGGCGCTCGGCGGCGAATACGACGAGCCGCGTGATTTTTCGGACGATAAGGACTATCTCGCCGTGGAAGCCGCCGCGTCCAAAAGGGCTGCGACGAGAGAAGAAACGCTCAAAAGCTGAAAAATAAATTAAATCTTCATAAACGAAAATTTCTCCGCATATAGTAAACCGTATAAGGTTTGCATGCGGAGATTTTTATAGAGGCTATAAAAGAGAATAGGTTTCCGCGCAATCACGATGGGAGGTCGTTGATGGAAAATTACAGCGTATACGAAGACATTGCAAATCGTACGGACGGAGATATCTACGTAGGCGTAGTCGGTCCCGTCCGCACGGGGAAATCTACTTTTATCAAGCGTTTTATGGAAACGCTCGTGCTTCCGCAGGCAACGGGGGACGCGCTTGCGGTAATGACGGACGAATTGCCGCAGGCGGCGGCAGGGAAAACGGTAATGACCACGGAGCCGAAATTCGTGCCGGCAAAAGCGGCGAAGATCACGGTTGCCAAGGGCGCGGAAGCGTTCGTTAGGCTCGTCGATTGCGTCGGCTTTGCCGTAGAGGGCGCGAACGGCTTTGAGGAGGAGGGCGCGCCGCGGCTGGTCAAAACGCCTTGGCAGGAAGCGCCCATTCCTTTCGAGCAAGCGGCGGCGATCGGTACGGAAAAGGTCATCAAAGAACATTCCACGATCGGCGTGCTCGTAACGACGGACGGTAGTATCACCGATATTCCTCGTAGCGGTTATACGGCGGCGGAGGAACGCGCCGTCTCGGAGCTGAAAGCCCTGGAAAAGCCGTTCGTGATCGTGTTGAATTGTAAAAAACCGAGCTCCGCTTCTTCGCTTAGAAAGTCGTTGGAGGAAAAATACGAGGCACCCGTGGTCGCGGTGAACGTCGAAACGATGGGCGAAACGGAGATCTGCGATATCTTGCAAAAGGCGCTTTTCGAATTTCCGCTCACTTGCGTCGATATCTATTTGCCGCAATGGTTGCAGTCGTTCTCGGAGGATAGCCGCGTGGTATCCGAATTGCTCGGCGAGTTGAAAAAGCTCGCGCCCTCCTTGGTCAAAATGCGCGATTGCTTCGCCTTGGAAACGTTGTTTGGCGAGGACGCCGATTTTATCAATCCCACCGAAATCAAAATGGATCTCGGTAGGGGCAGGGCGGAGCTCACGATCGGCGTGAAAGAGGACTTGTTCTATCGCGTGATGAGCGAGGAGTGCGGGGAGGAGATCGTAAGCGATCTACAGCTTATGCAATACGTCCGCTCGCTCGCGCAAACCAAGCGCGATCACGACAAGATCAAGGACGCGTTCGAAGAAGCGCAACGCAACGGTTACGGTATCGTGTATCCAACGGAAGCCGATTACGAGTTGGAAAAGCCGCAGCTTGTCAAGCGCGGCGGCAGTTACGGCGTGCGGTTTAAGGCAAACGCAGTCAGCTATCATATCGTAAAGGTGGATATTTCCGGCTCGATCGATCCCGTGATCGGTACCAAACAGCAAAGCGAGGGCTTTATCGACGATACCTTACAAACGTACGAGGCGGGTGCGGAAAAGGTTTGGGAAACGAACATTTTCGGGAGATCCTTACGCGCGCTCGTCAGCGACGAATTATCGGGTAAGAGTAACGCTATGCCCGTTGAGCTTCGCAAAAAAATGCGCCGTACGGTAACGAGGATCGTCAACGACGGCAAAAATAATTTTATTTGCCTGCTCTTTTAGAAAAGCGGAATAAAAGAGCGCGGTAAGGGGCATACTTTTTACAAATTCCTATCGGAGGATTTTGTATGAGTAGATCGTCGAAAGGCAAGAACGGTAAAGTTCCAAAAATCACGGAGGAGGAATACGCGGCGTATCTTTCCGCGTTGAAAACTTCGGGCGAAAACGAAGCGCAGCCTATGCCCCAGCAAACGGGCAAAGAGCCGTCGCGTAACGAAACGATCAACGGTTAACGAAAAAAGAACGGTGCAAAAGCTCCGTTCTTTTACGTTATTCGCGCAAGGAATTTTTTAAGATCAGATCGGCGGTCGCGCGGTTGGTCGCGATAGGGATATCGTACACGACGGCGATACGCAAAAGCGCTTTTACGTCGGGGTCGTGCGGCTGCGCCTGCAGCGGATCCCAAAAGAATATGATGATATCGATGCCGCCCTCGGCTGCCTTGGCGCCGATTTGAAGATCGCCGCCGAGCGGTCCCGAAAGATATCCCTTTACGCCAAGCCCCGTCGCCTCCGAAATGAGCTTGGAGGTCGTGCCCGTTCCGCACAGCTTATAATTTGCCAGCGTTTCCTTATTGGCGAGCGCCCAGTTGACGATATCGTGCTTTTTATTATCGTGAGCGATCAACGCCACCGTTTTGATCTTGTTTTTCTTCATAGCTTTTCCTCTTTTGTCAATAGTCTTTTTCGATACTATTATAATCCCTTTTTAGAGGCTTGTCAAGGAAATGAAAGAAAAAAGGCGCTCCGAAGTTTGATTTTCGGAGCGCCTCGATCGGTTATACGATACCGTGCGCCATCATAGCGTCGGCAACCTTTTCAAAGCCTGCGATATTCGCGCCCATTACGTAGTTCCCGTCAAACCCGTATTTCTTCGCCGCATCGTCGATATTATGATAGATATTTATCATAATATTTTTCAGCTTCGCGTCGACCTCTTCCGCCGACCAGAACAATCTACCCGAGGATTGCGCCATTTCCAACGCGGAGGTAGCAACGCCGCCGGCGTTCGCCGCCTTTGCGGGTAAGAATACCGCTTCGGATTTTTGGAATACTTCGATCGCTTCCAAGGTGGAGGGCATATTCGCGCCCTCGGCAACGTACTTCACGCCGTTTTTCACGAGCAGCTTTGCGCTTTCCTCGTCGATCTCGTTTTGCGTAGCGCAGGGGAGTGCAACGTCGCAGGGAATGCTCCAAATATTTTTGCAGCCCTCCACGTATTTTGCGCCTTGTACGCGGTTGGTGTATTCTTTAATGCGCGCGCGTTCTACTTCTTTGATTTGCTTAACGACGTCGAGTTGAATGCCGTTCGGGTCGTAGATATATCCGTTGGAATCGTACATAGCAACGACCTTTGCGCCCAGCTCTTGCGCCTTTTCGCAGGCGTAGATGGCAACGTTGCCGCTGCCCGAAACGATGGTGGTCTTTCCCTCGAAGCTTTCGCCGCGCTCTTTCATCGCTTCCGCAGTCATATATACGAGCCCGTAGCCCGTCGCTTCCTTTCTGATGAGCGAGCCACCGTAGGAAAGTCCGCGTCCGGTCAATACGCCCACGTGCTCGTCGCGGATCCTCTTATATTGCCCGAAAAGATACCCAACCTCGCGCGCGCCTACGCCGATGTCGCCGGCGGGGACGTCGGTGTCCGCGCCGATATGGCGGAACAGCTCGGTCATAAAGCTTTGGCAAAACGCCATGATCTCACGGTCGGACTTGCCTTTGGGGTCGAAATTGGAACCGCCTTTACCGCCGCCGATGGGAAGCCCCGTCAAACTGTTTTTAAGGATTTGTTCAAGCCCCAAAAACTTGATGACGGACAGGTTGACGGAGGGGTGGAACCGAAGACCGCCCTTGTAGGGGCCGATCGCGCTGTTGAATTGCACGCGATAGCCTTTATTTACCTGTACGTTACCTTTATCGTCAACCCAGGGCACGCGGAACATGATCACGCGTTCGGGCTCGGTGAAGCGTTCCAAAAGGGCGGCTTTCTCGTATTCGGGGTGCGCGTTGATCACCGGTTCTAAGGTCAAAAGAATTTCGGTAGCCGCCTGATGAAATTCTTTTTCGTTGGGGTTGTTTTGTTTGAGTTCTTCCAATACTCTTTCTACGTAAGTCATAAAAATTCTCCTCGAAAAAATTGATTACAAACACTTGATTGATCGATTTTCTTAATGCATTAGTATAGTATCATTATTTTTTGAAAAATGCAACGATTTCCGATCGAAAAATCGAAAAAAGCAAAAAAAACGATTGCCTTTTTATGAAAAAGGGTGTATAATAATAAGGCGAAGTTATGGGAGATATAACTTTTTGTTATACCACACCAATAAAGTACAAATCCCGTCTCCTATATTAACGGAAATAAAGCGCTTCGTGGGCATTGAAATTAAATAGAATACGCTTCCGTAGTTAAATGGATATAACAGTCCCCTCCTAAGGGTGTGCTATTCCTAATATGAACCCATCAAAACGGGGCAAAACAATGCGAAAACGGCTTAAAATCGTGCGTTTTGACGATACAGCAGACGGCTAAAATAAAATTTGGTGACCTATTTGGTGATCAGGGCGAAAAAAGTTCGCCAAAGTGGGTATTGCTATATCCTGTAAAAACTGAATACGTGTCCGTAGTTAAATGGATATAACCGCGCCCTCCTAAGGCGCTATTGTGAGTTCGATTCTCGCCGGGCATACCAAAAAACGACCGATTTCTCGGTCGTTTTTGCATTGTAGCGCGTTGTTTATTCTTCTTTGAATTCGGTCAGCATACGCAGGTGCGCTTGCCTATAGTATTTCCTGAAGGTTGCCCATGGTAGGCTTGTGTCTTGCGAGAATGCGATTATCACGCCTATCAGTTCGCATTTGTCTTTTGCCTCGGTAATTGCCTTTTCATAGTCCATTTTATTCATACTGTTTGCACCTTGTTTTTGGTAAACAAACAATACCGTAAACGGCGATTAAAGTCCAGCATAACACGCTGAAAACAGCAAAGAAAAACGACCGAGAAATCGGTCGTTTTACTTATTAGGTGTTTATTAATTTTGTTTGACCAGGGAAATGTTCATCTATATATGAAATTACACACTTACAACCTTCGACAATCTGTTCTTCAGTATAACTATTCTCTAGACGTATTGTTCCGTGCGAAAAGTCATTTATTATCGTATAAACATATTCATTGTTCTTAAAGACTTCTTCCTCTAAAACAAAGTCTTCCAGCGTTTGCAAATTAGGTTTAATAAACTTCCATATAGACTCTAAAATATATCGAATAGAATTTGCAGTTGTATGATTTGGCGTAGTTTTTCCGTTTGCGATGTTTAAAATATCAATTAAATGGTTTTCATATGGTGAAATCAATTCTTTTGTTAATACATTCACTACGGTTTAATTCTTCCAACCGCTTTTCAATATCGGTAGCGTATCCGATTTTTATGTAATTTTCAAACGACGGATTTGTTAATATGTAAATATAACCGTGATTTTTCATTAGTTATTCTCCTGTCTGTGATTTATGAAAGTTCTCCGTGCTGGGGTTAAATGCGCGATAAAGTATTCCTTAATTTTATTCAACATTAGATTGTTTGAAAAAAGTGATTGCCTAACCTCGGCGTAGTCGTTAGAATAAAATAATTCAATCAACGTTTTAACTTGTTTCTTCTTTAGATTATCAAAAACAAAGCCGTCGGGGTCATTATCAAAATCATATTCGTTTATTGCTCCAGAAATATCTGACGTATAAGCCGTTTTAGTTGCTATAAAACTTGTAACAAAATTATCCCAAATTTCTGGATTGCCTAAAATATAGTCGACTATGGTTCTTCCGTAGTAAAGGGACACTTCTTCGGTATATTCATTGCCGATATGCGATAATTTTTCGGTGTAAAAGGACTTGTTCTTTTTGAAATTATCATCTACAAACCACATATATGCCTTTAATTTCTTATTTTCTTGAATGCATTTTTCTTCAAGTGCGGCAATTTTTTGGGTAAAATTTTCGACTTGACCACCACGTTTACTAGTGTCATGGTCATCACGTATCTTCTGCTCAATCAGGTAAATATAATTGTCGTCCTCAAATAGTTGGTCACACTTGTAGCCATTTACAATTTTACTGAGGTTATTAAAATGAAATCCAAATAATTTTTCAAAAAAATCTTCCAAAATATATCCCGTTTTAATTTCGTAACTTTGAGATATGCATTGCGTTAATTTTTCCTTAATTGTTTGAAATCTTAAAAAACCGATTATTCTTTTTTTATCTTTTGTAATTTTATCCAGTGCGTTTATTACTATTTGTTGTTTATAATCGACAGACGCTTGGTCAAAAATATATTTTGAGAAAACATTCACTAATTCTTCGGTGTAGTTAAATCCTGGCATATAAAAGCTCCTTTCATTTGTAAACAAATTTAGCAATTGTTTTCCACAATAAATTTTTTCACGCGGTCAACGCCTGCTTGGTAATATTCTTTAATAATTTCGCAACCACAGAAACGTCTACCTGCTTTTAGCGCAGCAATCGCTGTGGAGGCTACCCCCATAAAGGGGTCAAACACTAGCGCGTTTTTGTTTGATGCGATTTCTATGATGTGTTCTAGTAATTGTACAGGCTTTTGTGCTGGGTGCTTTGGATTTTTTAATCGCTCTGGGCCAGCGCAAATAGGCGTTTCAATAAAATTATGCATTTCATCTTGCGATGTAAAATTCCACACGTGACCCTTGTTCCAGAAACAAATTATCAATTCGCAACTTTTAAGGAAAGTCGTTTTGAAAATGCTGGGGGTAGGATTGGTCTTGTGCCATACCATATATTGAGCTGTATCAAATTTATGGTCGAACGCAGCGTGCCATTTCCCAATACTGTTATAGGACGTAAAAACAAAAATATTTCCATTGGGTTTTAATATTCTTTTGAATTCTTCGACGTATTCCGTAGGGTCTACCTCAATTTTATCCCAGTCGGCGATGTCATTATTAAGAGGTGTTCTATTTGGTAGGTCAATATTTCCCGATGAGTACTTTGAAATGTTATATGGTGGGTCGGTAAGTATTAAATCAATGGATGCATCTGGAATTTTCTTCATTACTTGGCGATTGTCTTGATAAAACAACTTTGCCAAGCCTGTTATTTCTGTTGATTCAACATAATCCATAATTATTTTTTCCTTAGTGCTTTAATAAAAGCCACGGGATCAGGTTCTTTACATTTATGTACCATACAATGGCAATTAGGACAAAGTGGGATAAGATTTACCACCGCATCTTTCAAAGCCTGGTCATTAAGCTCGGCGTCTGTATATTCACTTAAAGGCTTTATGTGATGAAACTGAATGTAGTCTTTACCCAATTCGCCATATTCCTTTTCAAAATTAAAACCACAAATAGCACAAGAAAAATCGCCAATGGCTTGTTGTTGCTGAACGGCAAATTTCCTTAATTTTGCTGAACGTTCAATCGTTTTTATGCTACGTGTATATGCTTTTCCTTCGGAAATCAAATCGTCTTCGGCAAAAATAGTTACCTTTTTACTGCTTTTCGAAAGGCGAGTTTTAGTAACTTTTTCAAGAGTGTCATCATCGCAATCAAAAGAAAAAAGAGCTTGCATTGCCACATAATCGTCCTCTAAAGCCTTTTTCCCTTTGTCGGTAATAAAGTATTCACCTGACGGCGTTAGGTCAGTGTATTCCGCCATTTTATTGTTATCACGATGCGATTTTAAATTTCTTGCTTTTTGGGAGAAGTATGTATCACCACGCCCAGCAAGGATGGTTGCATCCTTGCCAGTTGGTTTCATCGCTTTTTCCATCTTTTTTATAAGGGCATCCATTTTAATTCCAGGATAGGTGTCAATCAAATATAGTGCTGGGGCGATTAGTTGTTTTTCGGTATAATTCATAATTCTCCCTTTGGTTTCTTATATTGTTTGTCTGTATTTTTCTCTAATAGTCGCGATTGATACCAATTCGCTGTTTCTTTTTACAAACCATACATCAAAGCCATTTAAGCGTTTTGCTTTTACTTCTCTGGCTTTTGCAGCGCAAGAGTGCATATCAATAGGTTGTCCTTGATATAGCAGTTTACCGTCTTCTAACAATGTAGCAACTTCTTCGCCGTTGCGGAAGTAAAAACTTTCTCCTGTGGTGAAATATCCAGCCGTTATCATATCAGGCATAGTCGCTTTTTTAGGTTTTTGGTCAAATATTGCATTGGCTATAGGAGTATCTTCATACTCTATGATATCAATACGTCTTTGACCATATTCACAGTATTGTGTATCCTTTTCAATCATAATGGAACTGCGTCCGAGCTTTTTAGCCATAGCAGCAGTAGTCATTGTTCCTCCGAAAGGGTCAAGAATTACATCTTCTTTGTTGCTTGAAATTGCAATTATGCGATATAATAGTTCTTCAGGTTTTTGGGTGCTGTGCAATTTCTCTCCGTTTTCGTCTTTTATGCGTTCATTTCCTTGGCATACAGCAATCTTCCATACAGAGCCGAGTTGTTTGCGTGAGCCTTTCTGGAAATCGTCTTCGTCAACAGTATCTATGTTAAGCTCTTTTGCTGTTTTATAATTAAAGGTGAATTTAGCTTTTTTACTCTTAGTTGCCCAAATAAGAGTTTCATGGCTGTTATTGAGACGTGTACCCATAAAGTTGGGGGTAGGGTTCTTCTTGTGCCATACAACGTCGTTTATAATCCAGTAGCCTAATTGCTGCATAATAGCACCTATGGTATAAATGCATTGCATTCCGCCGATTACCCAAATTGAGCCGTTGGGTTTTAATACTCTATAGCATTCGGTTAACCATTTTCTGGTAAATTCTTCATATTCTTCAAGAGAATTGAACTGGTCCCAGCCATCCGCACATCCGTTGTAATCCGTGCCCTCTACACGTTTAAGTACCCCTTCGGTTCGCATCCAATAAGGGGGGTCTGCAAATATCAAGTCTATTGATTTTGCTGGCATTTTTTGCATTTCGTTCAAGGTTTCGCCGTTGATAATTTTGTGATACATTTTGTTTTTCTCCTTTTTTACAAACAATACCGTAAAGACTTTTGTAAGTCTATGAAATACGGCTCAAATTGACATTGTTTGTAAATAATTCTGCACGAAGCTGAACGTATGCAGGCTTATTTGAAATCAATTTTTTATATTTACCAGGTTCTTCCGTTTTCAAACGGCGTAAAGCAACAAGCATTTCATCACTGGTATCAAAGTCGGGAATAGAAAGGATTTCATCACTTCTTTCCATCTTGTTGCGTTGCAAGTAAGAAGTGAGTTCTTGCCAAACGTCCAGCCTGTTAAACAAAGAAGAAAAGAGTGCGTCGCCGTACAAAACATTTAATTGTCGATTTGCAGTAATATCCTTATTGCTCTCTGAAATGTAGTAATTTTTATTTTTAACCAAACTGCCGTCAATAAACCACATTGTAGCGTCGATTTTCTTGTCAGGATATAATCGTTCCAAAAGAGAAAACTTCTTCTTGAAGTTAGCGTATTGACCGCGCTTTTTGGTGCTGTCGTGGTCATCTCTGATTTTTTGTTCAATCAAATATACTGTGTCGCCACCAAGGAAGACCTGGTCGGCATTTAACGCATCGCCGTTTTCATCCGTGCCGATACGCTTATTAAGGTTATTATAGCCCATTTTTTCAATGTAAAGGGTCACAATATCTTCCATAAAATCGCCAAATTTAATTTCTCGGCTTTGCGTAACGTTTTGAATGAGTTTTGTCTTGGCATTGCTCAGCCTAAAAATACCCGTATATCTATGGGGGTTATCAATAACATTTTTAAGTAATTCATAGCAAAAATCCGCATCGGATTTAATTTTTTCGTTAAGTTTTTCGACAAAAAATTCGTATGTAAGTATCATATTGTTCTCCTTTCAATCAATCCTCATTATTTGATTGATTTTTAAGTGATTTTGATTGTAATATTGTAATATTTCGTATTTCTTTTTGAATTGAATCGGTTGAAGAAACAAGGGTTTCATTCATATTTTCGAAGGCCTTAACAATTTTTTCTGTCGTGTTTTCGCCGTAAAAACTTGCCAAAACTGAATGGGGTCTAAAAATAATTCTCTCGCTAATATTCTGTCCACAAGTCGTGTATGATATTTCACATTCACATTCATTTTCAGAAAGGTACGTATACCAGTTGTGATTTTCGCCTATGCGATGCAAGAAAAAGCGAATTTCCTGTTGGGGAGCTAAATACACACCTTGTGATAAACTTTTTATTATAATGTCTTTTATTTTTTTAGGGTTATCACCGAAGTTGTCAAAACCATCTAACCATTTTGCATCAAAACTGATCTGTCCATTACATATCGGTGAATTGCCAATATTTTTTACAACTAGAACTACATCATGAAAAATAACCTCTGCCGATATTTGGATTATGCCCTTATTTATTTGAAATTGTTGTTCAGCAAGAGTTTCAATATTTTCTTGACGTTGCCGTTCAACCTGCCAAACTGATGTGATACCTAACATGACTGTACCTAAATAAGAAAGCGTGCCGCCAAGCATCGATCCCAAATCAGAAATATTACATATTCCTTTTACCATCAAAAAAACAAAAACAATGACTGCAATGATGGGAATGACCCCTAAAATGGCGCATACTAACCAGTTCTTCTTCAAGAAACTTTTAAATGTAAAGCTCGTTTTTTCTTTATACATATTAATCCTCATTAACAATTTCTAATATCTCTTCAATGCTGCAATTTAATACTTTACATATACGTAGGATTACGTCCATTGACACGGTTTCGTTTTTACTCATTTTTGCCATAGTGGAAGAAGACATTTCAGCCTGCACGCGTAGTGCGTTTTTAGTCATTTTTTTATCTATAAGTTTTTTCCACAATTTGTCGTAACTTACTGCCATAAAAATTCCCCTTGAACGGTATTTTTATCATTATAGCATAAATAAAAAATTTAATCAAGTAGGTTCTTCGCATATCTAAAGAATTTCTTTAGAA
>JAFURP010000059.1 GCA_017471785.1 Clostridia bacterium
AGCGCGCCGAGAAGGAGGCGAGAAAGCAAGCGGAGCTGGAGCGTAAAAGATGGGCGGAGATCTACGCAAATAACGTAGATTGACATATGCTCGAGATCGGCGCGCGAGCCGTGATCGGGCAACTTAACCTCAAGCCGTACCCCGCGCCACGGGGTACGGTGAAAGGGTAGGTATGACAAAGTAAAAAATCCACGTCGGATTTGGCAAAGCTCGGCGAACGGATAAAAAAATAAAACAAGAGAGGTTAGGTTATGAGCAATGAAGTATTAGAGCTTAAGGTGCAGGCTGAGTTTGACTTCAAAATGTCAACGTATGCGAAGCGCGAGGAAAAGGACGAGCTGGAAAAAGACTGTAGGCAGGTAGTGACGCACGCGAAGGCTTCGGTAAAGGAAATGTGCCTGTTGGCAGTGCAACTGTACGAGATCAAGGAAAAAGAGATTTGGTGGAATGTGATCAATCCAAAATCGGGACTTGTTTTTTGGAATAATACGTTCGACGAATTTTGCGAATATGCGTTCGGTTTTTCCAAAACGAAAACGTCGGATCTCTTGCGGATCTCACAATTTGTAAATTTGCACGGTGAGGAGCGCGGAGAGATCGAGCCTGCGTATAAAGGCTACGGATACAGTCAGCTCGTAGAGCTCGCAAGCGTACCGCCTACGCACCGCGTATACTTTAACGCGGATATGTCCGTAGCGGAAATGAAGGTCGCAAAAGACTACGTAAAGCACAGCGCGGAGTTTTTGGACGAAAAGAAGAAAGAAGGGTTTGACCTTTTAGAGAAGGCGCAGAAATGGAAGGAGCGCGGAAAAACGAGCGTAACGCCCAAAACGGAACAGTTGGAGGGGCAAGTTGCGCTTGAGGAGGTATTCGAGGAGGAAGAAAAAAATCAGTTGTCTGATTTCGCACAGGGAGGCGAATGGACAAAAACGGGCGATCAGAGCGACGAGATCGAGCCGATGAGCGACGATCGGAGCGTGGACGGGGACGAATACGAGCCGGACGAGGGGGAGATTTGGCAAGGCGGAGGCATTGATCGCGAGGAAACCTCGGACGAATACGACGAGCAAGGCGAAGCGCAGGAAGATATGCAGGCGGAAATGGAAACGATCGAGGAAGCAGCCGAACGGGAAATGCAGGCGATCGAGAACGAAGCTTTGCAAAAGACCGGCAACGCACCCAAATACGTTTTATCCACGCGAGATAATATCCGCGCGTTTCTCGAAGATTACAAAAATTGGAATTATCGCGAAGATATCCGAACACCGTTTACGAAAGTTGGTTATTTCTTTACGTTAAAGACGCGTGATATCATCAACGTATTGGAGGTAGATAGTATATCGAACGAAAACCTTTTATCCGACGCGGAAGGTCTTGAGGGAGCAATGCCATTATACTTCCTGTTCCGTGCAAAGCACGTGGATCAACCGTCAATAATGGTTGGGAAAAGGCAGTTGGAAAACTATCTTATGTCCAAACGGGACGAGCTGTGAGGTGGCGTGATGGAATTTGTTTACGGAAAAAAGGAAATCGAGCAAACGCTCAAAGTGGGCGATATCGTATTTATGAACGATAAATACAAAGTGCCCGAAGGGTATCAAGGACAGTTGTTTACGGTGCGTAGTAAGGTACAGGACATTTGCGGTACGCCCTGCGTGTTTTTGAAAAACTACACGGGCGCGTACGCAGTGGACGGGCTTACCAAAGCGACCGAACGGCAAAAGGCGATTTACATATTATTACACTTAGACGACGCGCGGTATGAAAAAATGCTTGCAGGCATTGCGGAAGCGGAAACGAATATCGAAAAGCATAATGATATCCTTGATAACGAAGAAGCGCGAAATGGTATGCGTGGGGACGAGCTTTTGAAGTGGTATGATGACTGGGATAAAAAGCATAAATCGTTGGAGCAAATGAAAGCAATTAAAGTTGAATTTTTCTTTGAGCTTTTGAACGGCAAGCACCCGTATTTATACGGTGAGCCTGTGAAGGGGGCGGACGAATGAAGATCCGGATAATGGGCACGAAGGACGAATGCTTGGTCGCAACCGCTTATTATCAAGGGCTGGAAAAGGATCCAAACGTACAGCGCGTGGAAGTATCCAAGCCTTACGCAAACAGGGGCAGTGACACGACCTTCCGCATATACGTTGAGGTAGAATACAAGGACGTGATCCTTGAGACGGTGAATGTGTGTGAGCCGTTACCAAGCCCGTACAGGAGGCGAAAATGATTTACGGCTTTGAGGGATATTATTACGATCGGCTTTTGGATTTCCAATTAACGACGATCTCCAAAAAACGCGCGTTGACCTTTCAAAAGGAAAAGGCAACGGACGGTATCCCCGTCAAAAACGCGGCAAATATCGTTTTGACGGTATTCCGGCAAGATGAAACGGGTGCGCGAACATATGCACGCGTGGATATTTCTACCGCTTGCCGCGACGGAGAAACCGTTTTGCTTTATATCGTTTTATCCCCTACGCCTACTCTATTCGCCTATACCAATCCCAATTGCTTCGGCTGGTTTCCGGTGTTCGAGGGGGCGTAATGGCGAGCATAAGAATTGTGATTGAGGGCACAACGCAGGAAGAAGTCGATAGGTATTGCGAGATGTTTCAAGAACTGTTTTCCGCGCCGTTGTATAGGCACGGCACGTATAGCAAAAAGGGATACGGGAACGGATACAAACGAACGACGATGAGTATCCCCGATTATATGTTGCTCGATAAGTATGAGGAGCTTGCAAAGGTCAAGGACAAAGTACTTAATCATACCAAGCAATCAAGCGAAAATCGAAAGAAGATAGAAAACTTACATAAAAAGGACAAAAAATAAAAGGTAGGATTAAACCACCTACCTCAATGCCGGAATATTCAACGGCGGGTGTATGGGCTATACCCATACCTGATTGTGTATATAGTATAAACGAAGAAATCGGAGAAGTCAAGCAAAAAGCGAGGAGAAATGAAAAATGACGAAAAAAAGCAATAGAATCGGGTATATCGTGATATGCTTGCTTTTGACGTTGGCGATCGCATTTTTGGGCAGTTATGCGGTAACGCTTTGGAAAGAAACGTACGGCGAGCCTTCCACGCCGGAAACGCCCGTGGTCGACGATCGACCGCTTAACGAACGGTTGGAAACGGTAACGGGCGCGTACACGCTTACGGTGAGCGGTGCAAACGAGTTGATCGTCTCCGATGACGGAGCCACGCAGCTTGGCGTGGACGGCGCGGAGATCGTCGTGGACGGAGGCGCGGACGGTGCGACCGTAAGAGCGACGGGCGACGGCGCAGGGGCGATCCAAGCGGAAGGCTCGCTTACCTTCAAAAACATAACCTTTAAGGACGAAACGCCCAAAGGGGTGTTAGAGCCGAACTATCTCGCGTTCGACGGCGTGCTTCGCTTTGAAAACTGCGTATTCGAGGATTCGATCTCCTTAAAGACGAACACGAACGCAAGCTTCGTCGATTGCCGATTTATCTCCTCGATATCCCGTTGCTATTCCGTTTGGGTAACAAGCGGAAGCGCGTATTTTACGAATTGCACGTTCACGGGTTATCGGGGCTTGAAGATCCACGAGGCGAGTACGAGCGTGGACGTAGTGGAGGTGACTGTGGACGGTTGCACCTTCCAAGATCTTACGGAAAAGGTCGGCGTGGTGATCGGCTTGCTTGGCGTGGATCCGTCGACGGTATCTATCAAAAACAGCGCGTTCAACAACTGTCAGCCGTGGGATAGCGACGGCTCGATAGAGGGCGTAGACGGGCTTTACGAAACGGATATGTATACGAGCGAATTTACGTTTATAACGGAAAACAATACGATTACGAGCAATGCGTGCCTACACGAATATTTGCTTATCGAAAGCGGCGCGTCAAGCTGCACGCTGGAGGGGTATGAAAAATTCGAATGCATCAACTGCAGGGATATAGTGGTGCGGACGTACGCTATGCTCGAGCACAGCCACGAGGAAAGCGAGCGGATAGAGGCGAGCTGCACGGGGACGGGTAGCGTAACGTATATCTGCGAATGCGGAGATAGCTATACGGAAACGTTAAATAAGTTAGGACACGCGTACGAGATCAAGCAAACGGAAGTGACGACGGAGGAGGGCGCGGCATACACGCTTTACACGTACACCTGCGCGGATTGCGGCTACGTGTATACGAGAAAAGGTGTCTGCTTACACGTGGATATGAACAACGACAATATATGCGACGGTTGCGGTATGGCGAACAATCGGATCAAAAAGCCGATCACGCAGGAGGATTTGGAGGGATAGGCAATGAACTTTCTTGAGATCGTCGGGATCGTATCGTTAAGCGTGTGGGCACTATTCGGTCTTTACGTTATATGGCATTTAGCGTACGGACGGATCAAGCGCAGGCACTTCAAATGCGTAGTCAAATTCCCCTCGGAGGAGGCGGAGGAGGGCAAAGACGGCAGTACCGAACGGGTGACCGTTCGTTAGTGTATTTTGTGTGTAAAGGGCGGTAGGGAAAAGCTTTTACCCCCATAATTATAATGATCTCTACCGTCCGATCACACGATTTGATAAAACAACAAGGAGCGAATAAAAATGTATGGCAACAAGAACAGCGGAAACGCAGGGAAAGCAGGAAAAATGAAATGGACGACGAAGCTTTTAATCTTCCTATCGGCTGTAGCAATGATCGCGATGACGGTCACGCTTTGCATATTCGGAGCGCGGATCAACAAGCTCGATAAGACGGACGAGCTGTCGGCGCGGAACGGTTGGGAAAAGGGCTTGCTTGCAGCGGACGGGGGCGAGGTGCGCGGCACGATCTCGATTAGATCGAAAAACTTCGTGCCGATCAACGGCTTAAAGGTCGATTTGCGCGACAACGCGGGGATTACGTATCGGATATTCTTTTACGATGAAAATCAAGTGTTTATCTCGGCAACGGAGGAGCTTGTGGTGGACTATGACGTAAGTCAATTACCCGAGCTTGCGGAATACGCGCGTTTTATGATTACGCCGATGAACGATCCCGAAGTCTCGCGATCGGAGATATCCGAATACGCAAGCGAGCTTACGGTCGAATGGACGAAATAAGGAGGTAGGGAAGAATGGCAAGAAGAAAAGGGAAAGTGATCGTGTGTCTACTCGTGCTCGTACTGATCGGTGTAT
>JAFURP010000060.1 GCA_017471785.1 Clostridia bacterium
CAAAAACGCAGAACACCAAACGGTGTTCTGCGTTTTTGGTTGTGTCGGGTAGGAGGAAGCTACGCGTTACCGTGACTGAGGCTCGGCTAGCTCGCTATTCCGTCGCTACGCTCCTTACGCGCGACGCATCGATACGGTGCGCCGCGGCTTGCTTCGTTTTTATAAAAGGCTCAAGCGTTTTCGGGCTTTTCTTCCGCGATACCCACTACGCCGTCGACGGGCAGGGAAAACGCGATGCCCTGTCCTGCCGTGGAGAGTCCCACTTCCTCGTACAACGCGTTCAAAATAGCGTCCTTGCGCTTCGTCGGGATCAGGATCATCACGATCTCCTTTTCAGGCTCGACGGTCACGCCGAAGAACGCCTCCGCTTCCTTGCTCGCCGTGCCGCGGGCGTTGATGACCGTGCCGCCGCGCGCGCCCAATTTTTTTGCCGCGTCCATGACCGCTTCGCTGTAACCGCTGTTTACGATACAAAAAATCGCTTCGTGTTCGAATTTCATTGTCTTATACCCCCGTTTTGTGATTACTCAAAAACCGATAAATGGCTACGCCGATAACGCTCGATAGGGGCGTCGTGAACGCAATGCCCTTGCCGCCGCGCACCGATTCGAATTTTTCGCCGAGTACGCGTAAAACCTCGCTTGCCTTGTCCTCGCGGACCACGCTGAAGATCACGCTCTTGTCCGAATCGTCCAAGCCGAGCATACGCAGCGTTTCCGAGCGTGCCGTGCCCTGCGCCGTTACGCTCGTTTGGAGGTTGATCTCAAAGCCGCTTAAAAGGTCTATAAAAAATTCCGTTTTGCCGCGCGGAACGACGGTTACGAGGAGCTTGAGCTTCTTGATATCCGCGTTTGCCGCAGGGGCTTTTTTCGTTTTCGTCGTTTTGGTTAATCCCATACCTGCCCCCCTTAAAGAAATTTGATGATCTGTTGATCGTCCGCGCCGAGGATACGCTTCATAGCGATCCGTTCGCGGAAATGCTTGGTCACGACCGCCTTAAAGCCGAGCGCTTGAATGGTGATCAGCGGCGTCATAGCCACCATCGCCACGAGCCCGAACGCGTCCATAAGGATCTTGCTCTCCCCCTGCAACACGGCGCACGCGCCGATAATGAAGGGGAGGATAAAGCTGGAAGTGAGCGGACCGCTCGCTACGCCGCCCGAGTCGAATGCGATCGCCGTATACAGCTTGGGCACGAAGAAGGACAGTCCGAGCGAGAGGAAATACCCGGGGATCAAATAATACAAAATACTGAAATCGAATACTGCGCGCAGGGCGGAGAGGGAGATCGCCACGCCCACGCCGATCGAGAGCGCGATCAGCATAGAGCTCTTTTTCACCGCGCCGCCCGTTACCGCTTCCACCTGCCTGTTCAATACGTGAATGGCTGGCTCGGCGAGTACGACGGTAAGACCGAGTACGAACGCGAAGCCGACGAGGAGCGCGGGGCTTTGCTCGGCGAGCTGTACGCCCATTTTATAGCCCACGGGCACGAAGCCCACCGAAACGGCGGTGAGGAAGATCACCAAGCCGAACAGGGTATAGAAGATACCCACGATAATAGGCAAGAGCCGTTTTTTGGGTAATTTCAAAAGCAAAAACTGCAACAAAAAGAAGAACGCGACGATGGGCAGCAGGGCGATGAACACCTCTTTGATAGTATGCCCAAGCGTTTGGAAGATCTCCACGCCCGTTTGCATGGAATAGTCGGGTAATTTATAGACGATCTCGCCCGTGGAGAAAAGCCCTAAGATCATAACGGCTAAGATGGGACCGATGGAGCAAAGGGCGATAAAGCCGAAGCTGCTTTCCCTGTCGTGCTTATCTCCGAGCGAAGCCGCCACGCCCGAGCCGAGCGCCATGATAAAGGGTACGGTGATGGGACCGGTGGTAACGCCGCCCGAATCGAACGCTAAGGCAAGAAAACTCCCGTTGCCCCTTTCCAAAATGAGCGCGGCGAGCGCAAAGAGCAGTAAATAGAAAATGGTCATCAGCTGCGCCAAGCTCAAACGGAAGAGCACGCGCAGTACGGAGAGGACCAAGAACAAGCCCACGCCCAAGCCGATCGCAAGAGTGAGTGCCGTGGAATCGATAACGTCCTTTACCTGCGAGGCGAGCACGGTGAGATCCGGCTCGGCTACGGTCACGAACACGCCCATTAAAAAGCAAACGAGAAGCAGGGTCTTAAATCGTCCCGATTTGGGCAGCCCCGAGCCGATCTGTTCGCCCATAGGCGTCATAGCGATATCCGCGCCGAGATTAAAAAGCGCCATGCCGACGACGAGCGCGATCGCACAGCACGCGAAAACGACCGCTTCCGTCAGGCTGAGGTCGAGCAACGGCGTGCAGGCGAGCAATAGCACGATAAGGGCGACGGGAAAAACGGACACCGCCGCCTCTTTAAGTTTTGAAAGTAGCGCTTTGAACATATCGTTTCCTTATTTTACTACGGAGAATTTATATACGGTAACTTCGTGATAGGTATCCCCGGCTTTGAGTACCGTCGAGGGATATTCGGGGCAGTTGGGGGAGTTGGGATAGCCCTGCGTTTCCAAGCAAAGGGCGCAATGATCGACGTAGTCCTTTTTGCCCTTAAAGCCGCCCGTACCGCAAGCCGTGTAGAGCTGTAAGCCCTCCAAGGTGGTGTAGCAATCCATTCTTCTACCCGTTTCTTTATCGTATACGTACGCGCAATGCTCCAACCCCTCGCCCGTTCTATCCAAGCAGTAGTTGAAATCGAAGCCGTTGCACGTTTTGATAAGCGGCGCGTCGGAGAACATATCCTTGCCCAAGAGCTTGGGAGGATCGAAGCTGTACGGCGTACCGTCGATATCCATAAGCTCGCCGTGGGGAATGAGCTCCTCGTCCACGGGGGTCATCTGCTTGGCTTTGATATACAATTCGTGTCCCAACACCGTTTCCTGACCGCCGATATTGAAATAGGCGTGGTTGGTGAGGTTGCAAGGGGTATCCTTGTCCGTGGTCGCCTTATAGTCGATAACAAGCTCGTTTTCGTCCGTGAGGGTGAAGGTCACCGTCACTTTCAGCTCCCCGGGGAAGCCGCCCGCCATATCGGGGGAGGTGTGGCGCATCGCGAGGGAATTACCGTCGATCTCCGCGTCCCAAAGCGCCCTATCGAACGAAGCGGTGATACCGCCGTGCAGGCAGTTGCTCCTATCGTTGATCTCCAACTGATAGTCCACGCCGTTGATCGTAAATCTACCCTTTTCGATACGGTTGCCGTATCTACCGATCGTTGCGCCGAAATAGGGGTTTTCTTCGTAATAATCCTCGGGCTTTTTGCAGCCGACGAGGATATCGTCGAAATTCCCCTGTTTATCGGGGACGGAAATACGCAAAAGATGCGCGCCGTACGTTAAGATATCTACCTCCACACCCTTTTGATTGCTGAGGGTGTATACGTCGTTTTGATTGCCGTTTTTCACGAACGAATAGGTTTTTTCGATCATAGCCGTTCCTCTTATAAAATATAGTATATTCGTATTATAGCACATAAAAAAGAAAAAAGCCAACGATTGAGCGAAAAAAAAGAAAAAAATTGCGTGAAAATCGTTGACAGCTTGTCGTAAATTGTGTTATTATATACCACAAGCATACGCTATGCGAAGATTGCAGAAGATTGACGAAAGTCAAACCGAAGGAGTGAACCTCTCAGGTGAGCGAAAGCTCGGGAACTGCAATCGGATAGCACTCCGGAGAAGCTCGCCTTGCGCGAGTGCCGAAGGGGCAAGCGACCCTAAACGGTCGTAATCTCTCAGGCAAAAGGACAGAGAATTGCTTTCGTTTTTTCACCCCTCGTGTTAAGGGGGGGATTTGCGATCTCGTATTTTCTTTGACGGAGTGTTTTTACGGCTTCGTCAAATTTTTTTTAAGGAGTAATGCAATATGGAAGAGTGGTTGCTCAAAGTGGTGAGTACGGTCAACGCCTTTTTGGCGGATTATTTGTTGATCGTGCTCTTGGTAGGCGTCGGTATTTGGTATACCGTTAAGACGAGGTTCGTGCAGGTACGTTGCTTCGGACAAGGTATGAAGAACGTATTCGGCAAGATGAACCTCAACGGCAAGAAGGAAAAATCGGGTATGAGCTCCTTCCAAGCGTTTGCAACGGCGGTTGCGGGGCAGGTCGGTACGGGTAACATCATCGGCGCGTCGGGCGCGATCCTAGTGGGCGGACCCGGGGCTATTTTTTGGATGTGGATCATTGCGTTTTTGGGTATGGCTACCATTTACGCCGAAGCGGTGTTGGCGCAAAGAACGAGGGTGGTCAACGAGGACGGTAGCGTTTCGGGCAGTCCCGTGCAATACATCAAAAAGGCGTTCCCCAATAAATTCGGCACGTTCTTGGCGGGATTTTTCGCCGTGGCCTGCGTGCTGGCGCTCGGCTTTATAGGGGCGATGGTGCAATCCAACTCCATCGGAGAGGCGATCAGTAACGCGACGGGCGGCTTCGTGAAGCCGTGGGTCGTAGGTATCGTGCTCGTCGTTATTTGCGCGTTCATTTTTATCGGCGGCGTTTCGCGTATCGCGTCCGTGTCCGAAAAGATCGTGCCCGTAATGGCGGTGCTTTATATCTTGGGCGGACTGATCGTCATTTTCGCGCGTATCACCTTTATCCCCGAAGCGCTCGGTATGATCTTCAAATACGCGTTCACGCCGCAGGCGCTTATCGGCGGTTCGGTAGGTATGGCGATCAAGACGGCGATCAGCCAAGGCGCGAAGCGCGGCTTGTTCTCCAACGAAGCGGGTATGGGCTCTACGCCGCACGCACACGCGCAAGCGAACGTTAAAAACGCGCATACGCAGGGTACGGTGGCGATCGCAAGCGTATTTATCGATACCTTTATCGTGCTTACCTTCACCGCGCTTATCGTGATCTCTACGCTGTATACGAGCGATAACGCAGGCGCGTGGCAAACGCTCAATAAGAGCGAGCTGGTGGCAAACGGTTTTGCCGTTGCGTTCGGCGGCGGCAGCGTCGCGCTTAAGATAGGCAGCATTTTCGTAGCCGTTTGCTTGACGTTCTTCGCTTTTTCAACGATCATAAGCTGGAACTTGTTCGGAAAGATCAATTTCCAATACCTGTTCGGCAAAAAGGGCGTGGTCGTGTATTCCGTGCTGGCGCTCGTATTTATTATGCTCGGTTCGTTCTTCAAAAACGATTTGGTTTGGGAGCTCACCGACTTCTTCAATTATTTGATGGTTTTGCCCAACGTGATAGCGCTGTTTGCGTTGACCAAGCTGGTGACGAAAGAGGTAAAGGAAAACAGCTTTAAGACGGGAAAACCCTTGTACGAAGCGGCGACGGACGCAACGGACGCGGAGTGCGTGGAAACGGAAGTCGCGCCCGCGCAAACGGCGGAACAAACGGCGGAAAACGCCCCCGTATCGGAAGAAAACGCTTAAAATTTTTGCAAAAAAATCAAATAATCTATGAAAAATCGTTGACTTAAACCGCTCGGTGTGCTATGATTGTATAAATAAATTATAGAAGAATTTTCAATTCGAAAAACGAATTGCAAAAACGGGAGGTTGATATGGAAATCAAGATCACGAAAACGACGACTCCCAAAACGATGCCGCCGGAAGATAAATTAGGATTCGGGAAAGTGTTCACCGACCATATGTTCGTAATGGACTACGAGGAGGGTAGGGGTTGGCACGACGCGAGGATCGTGCCCTTTGGGTACGTTTCGCTCCACCCTGCTTCGACGGTGTTGCATTACGGCGCGGAAATTTTCGAGGGGTTGAAAGCGTACAGACGTGCGGACGGCGGCGTGCAAATGTTCCGTCCTATGGAAAATATCCGTCGTATGAACAACTCCGCCGAGCGTATGAGCTTGCCCCTTTTGGACGAGCGGGACGCTTTGGAGATCTTGACGACGTTCGTACGGCTCGAGGAGCGTTTCGTACCCAAATCGTTCGGAACGTCCTTGTATCTTCGTCCCTTTATGTTCGGCAACGACGAATCGCTGGGCGTACACGCGGTAAAGCGCGCTACGTTTATGTTGATCGCCTCCCCGAGCGGCAGTTATTACGCCGAGGGCATCAATCCCGTGAAGATCATGATCGAGAACGAGGACGTAAGAACGGTGCGCGGCGGTACGGGGTATGCAAAATGCGGCGGCAACTACGCGGCGAGTACCCGTGCCGGCGAACGCGCGGCGAAAAAGGGCTATTCGCAGGTGCTGTGGTTGGACGGCGTGGAGAGAAAGTATATCGAAGAAGTGGGCGCTATGAACGTTATGTTCAAGATAGACGGCGAGATCGTGACGCCTATGCTCACGGGCTCCATTCTTCCCGGGATCACGCGCAAGAGCTGTATCGAGGTCTTGACCAAGATGGGCTATCAGGTGAGCGAACGGCTCTTGTCCGTAGACGAGCTCGTGGAGGCTTTGGAAAGCGGTAAGCTGGAGGAGGCTTGGGGCTGCGGTACGGCGGCGGTCGTATCGCCGATAGGCAAGCTTGCCTACGGCGACAAGGAATACGTCGTTTCGGGCGGCAAGATCGGCGAGGTCACGCAAAAGCTCTACGACACCTTGACGGGTATTCAATGGGGTAAGCTCGAGGATACCTTCGGCTGGGTCTATAAGATATAAAATCGCGTATAGCACGGCGTCTTATCCACAAAATCGGAACGCTCCGCGCTCGTTTACTAACGTAAATCTCCCATCGGGAGCAAAACCGTAAGGAGCGTAGTGACGGAATAGCGAGCTCGTATAAATATTACCGCAACGCCGCAGGAGGCAATACACGAAAACGAAGCTTTCATCGTACTGCGCACGCCCTGCCGTGGTTTTGTAAAAAAAAGGGAAAAAATTTATAAAATTTTCCTAAAAAACCAGAAAAAGGTGGAACTTCTTTCTTGACAAAGTCAAGAGTTTGTTATATAATAGATACGATCTTTATTTTTTTGAATATATTGCGAAAGGCAACGACGGGAAATAAATCCGTAAGAACCGAGTTTCAGAGAGTCGACGGTTGGTGCGAGTCGATACGGACTGCGGAATATAGCTCCTCCCCGAGCCGCCGAGAGAACGGCGCGTAGCGCTTATTAGATTCGGACGGGATCCTCCGTTAAAGGGAAGTCTTGCAAAGACACGAGTGGGCGGCTTGACCGTCAAACAGAGTGGTACCGCGGAGCGTAAATACTTCGTCTCTTTTGTGCGTTTTTCGCATGAAAGAGATTTTGTTTATCAAGAGGAAAAGAATGAAAAACAGTCAAAAATACGTAAAACAATATTTCGAACCGCAGGGGGTTACGATGGATTGGGCGAAGAAGTCCTATATCGAAAAACCGCCCGTGTGGTGCAGCGTCGATCTTCGCGACGGCAATCAGGCGCTCATTATCCCTATGAGCTTGGAGGAGAAGCTGGAGTTTTTCAAGCTGCTTTGTAAGATCGGCTTCAAGGAGATCGAGGTGGGCTTTCCCGCCGCGAGCGAGACGGAATACGAATTTTGCCGTACGCTTATCGAGCAGGAGCTTATTCCCGACGACGTGACCATTCAGGTCTTGACCCAATCGCGCGAGCATATTATCGCCAAGACCTTCGAGGCGCTCAAAGGGGTAAAAAGGGCGATCGTCCATTTGTATAATTCCACCTCCGTAGCGCAAAGGACGCAGGTGTTCAAGCGCGAGAAAAAGGAGATCGTCGATATCGCGGTCTTTGGCGCGAAGCTGTGTAAGGAATACCGTGAAAAGGCGAACGGGAAGATCACCTTTGAATATTCCCCCGAAAGCTTTACGGGCACCGAGCCGGAATTTGCGGCGGAAATTTGCAACGCCGTCCTCGATATTTGGCAGCCGACGGCGGACGATAAAGCCATTATCAACCTGCCCGTGACCGTTTCCCATTCCATGCCGCACGTGTACGCAAATCAAGTGGAGTATATGTGCAAAAACTTGAAATACAGGGAAAACGTCGTCGTATCCCTGCACCCCCACAACGACAGGGGTTGCGCGGTGGCGGACAGCGAGATGGGCTTGCTGGCAGGCGGCGACAGGATAGAGGGTACGCTCTTTGGCAACGGCGAGCGTACGGGTAACGTCGATATCGTCACCTTGGCTTTGAATATGTATTCGCAGGGCGTCGAGCCTCGGCTCGATTTTTCCGACCTGCCGAGCATTACCTCGGTGTACGAGCGCGTTACGAGAATGAAGGTGAGCGAAAGACAGCCGTACAGCGGACAGCTCGTCTTTGCGGCGTTCTCCGGCTCGCACCAAGACGCGATCGCAAAGGGAATGAAATATCGCGTGGAAAAGGGCGTGGATACTTGGACGGTACCCTATTTGCCGCTCGACCCTGCCGACGTGGGCAGAGTGTACGAGGCGGACGTTATCCGCATCAATTCGCAATCGGGCAAAGGCGGTATCGGCTATATTTTGGAAACGCAATTCAAGCTCGTTTTGCCTCCCAAGCTGCGCGAGCAATTCGGCTATCATATCAAGAGTATTTCCGACCGCGAGCACAGGGAGCTTTCGGCAAACGAGGTGCACGACATATTCCAAAGGGATTTCGTCAATCTCCGCGATAAGCTCAACGTTTTGGAGGCGGGCTACGAGGAGGTTGCCGACCATATCAAGGGCAAGGTCGTTATCGAATATAACGGCGTGGCTACGACGGTAGAGGTAGAGGGCAACGGACGGCTCGATTGCGTGGCGAGCGCGATCAAGCAAGCCACGGGCAAGAGCTTCCTGCTTGAAAACTACGTCGAGCACGCGTTGGAGGAAAAATCCTCCTCCAAAGCCGCCTCCTATATTTGTATCGTATCGGAGGACGTCGGCTATTGGGGCGTGGGTATCCACACCGACATTATGACCTCGTCGGTGAGGGCGTTGGTATCCGCCGTCAACCGCTTATTATAAAAACGACGTATATACGGCGCAATACGGCGTTGCCTTTCAGTTACGTGCTATTGCACGCGCCTTCAAGGCGCCTTGTCTTGCTCGTATCTCCGTCGTTTTACCAGCCGTATCGCATTTTTACTTCGCTCGGCTCGGAGATGATCGGTAACGAGCAAATAATCAATCAAATCACAATCCAAGGAGAAAACACATATGCAACTCAACGGTGCTCAAATTTTAATAAAGACCCTCATCGAACAGGGTGTGACCGACGTGTTCGGCTATCCCGGGGGGCAGGTCATCAATATTTACGACGCGCTGTACGAATACAAGGATCAGATCAATCACGTATTGACCGCGCACGAGCAGGGCGCTTCGCACGCCGCGGACGGGTATTCCCGTGCGACGGGTAAGGTGGGCGTTTGTATCGCTACGAGCGGTCCCGGAGCGACCAACCTCGTTACGGGTATCGCGACGGCTATGCTCGACTCTATCCCTATGGTGGCGATCACGGGTAACGTGCCTTGTTCGCTCATCGGTAAGGACAGCTTCCAAGAGATCGATATTACGGGCGTGACGTTGCCCATCACCAAGCACAACTATTTCGTCAATAAGATCGAGGAGCTGGCGGACACCGTGCGCGAGGCGTTCCAAATCGCGAAATCGGGTCGTCCCGGCCCCGTGCTCATCGACATTCCCAAGGACGTGCAGGTGGGTAAATACGAATACGAGGAACAGCCCGTCGTGGAAAAAATCCCTTTGCCCAAGGTAAAAGAAGAGCTGATCGAAAAGGCGGCGGCGATGATCGCCGAGGCTAAGCGCCCGTATATCTATATCGGCGGCGGCGCGGCAGGGCTCGGCATGGGCAAGGATATCGTCGAGCTTGCCGACAAGATCGACGCGGTGATCGGCTGTTCGTTTATGGGACTTTCCGCCGTACCCCAAGAGAGCGAAAGATTTTTGGGTATGCAGGGTATGCACGGACATTACGCTTCGTCTATGTCTCAAAACGAGGCGGACTTGATCCTTGCCGTGGGCGTGCGCTTCTCCGACAGAGCGACGGGGAACGTGGCTAAATTTGCGAAAAAGAGCAAGATCGTTCAGCTCGACCCCGATTGCGCCGAGGTCAACAAGAACGTGCGCGTAGATTTGGGGCTTGTGGGCGACGTGGAGGACGCGTTCAAGCGGATCGCGCAAAAGTGCGAAAAGAAGGACAATCCCTCGTGGATCCTGCGCGTGCGTCAATTGAAAAAAGAAGAGATCGCTTTCGAAGAGGAGATCGCGGCGGCGAGCACCGCTTCGCTTACCCCCAAGCAGGTGTTCGATATCGTCAACGCCGACAAGCCCGAGGGCGCGATCATCACGACGGACGTAGGTCAACACCAAATGTGGGCGGCGCAATACGCGCAGTTCGATAGACCCAGAAGATGGGTATCGAGCGGCGGCTTGGGTACGATGGGCTTCGGCTTGGGCGCGGCGATGGGCGCGTACACGGCGACCAAAGACCCTACGATCCTGATCACGGGCGACGGCAGCTTCGGTATGAACCTCAACGAGCTGGCAACGGCGGTGACATACAAGATCCCCGTCGTGATCGTATTGATGAACAACGGCGTTTTGGGTATGGTAAGACAATGGCAAACGCTGTTCTTCGGGAAGCGGTATTCCAACACGGTGCTCGAGAGAAAGACGGACTTCGTCGCGCTTGCCAAGGCGTTCGGCGCGGACGGGTATCTCGTCGAAACGCCCGTGGAATTCAGACAGGCGTTCAATAAAGCGCTCAAAGCGGGCAAGCCCGTCGTTATCGACGCGCGTATCGACAAGGACGAATTCGTGCTGCCTATGTTGCCCCCGGGAGGAGCGATAGACGACATCATTACCCGCGTAAAGTAACGACAAGGAATATGCGTCGCGTTTCGGCGTTGCCACTCGGTTACGTGCTTTCGGTACGCGCCGTCGCGGCGCCTTGAACGGCTTGCAGCGTACCGTGCTTTTGATCAGCGCAAGCCGTAAAGAAAAACAGTAAGGAAAGGAAAACAGTATGGAAAAAAATAAATTCGTGATCGCGGTGTACGTGGAAAACAAATCGGGCGTACTTACGCGCGTAACGGGTATGTTCACCCGTCGCGGCTTTAATATCGACACGCTCACCGTGGGAGAGACGGAAAGAAGCGAATATTCCCGTATCACTATTTGTATGAGCGGCGACGAGAACGTGAAGCAGCAAATGGTCAATCAGCTTCGTAAGCTCCTCGTCGTAAAAAAGGTAGAGGTGCTCGAGGACGAGCCCATCAAGCGCGAGCTTATGTTGATCAAGGTCAAAAATTCGCCCGAAAACAGGAGCGAGATCATGACGGCGGTGGACGTGTTCCGCGCGAGCGTTATCGATTATTTCGTGGACGAAATGTGTATCGAGGTCACGGGTAGCCCCTCCAAGATAGACGCGTTCGTAAAGCTTATGGAGCCGTTCGGTATTTTGGAAATGTGCCGTACGGGTATCGTTGCCTTGGATAGAGGCGCAACCACTCTTTTCTCTAAATAGATAGACTATATCCCAACCTTCGGTTGATTTTTCTCGTCAAATCGTGCAAGGCGCTAATCAACCGCTTATTGTGACGTAGCCAATAAAAACGTTAAAAATTAAAAATAAATCATATAAAGGACAGGAAAACTATTATGGCAAACAGAATTTTCTATCAACAGGATTGCGATTTGAACAAGCTCAGCGGTAAGACGGTGGCGATCATCGGCTACGGCTCGCAAGGCCACGCGCACGCGCTCAACCTCAAGGATTCGGGCGTGAAGGTGGTCGTAGGCTTGTATAAGGGCAGCAAGAGCTGGGAAAAAGCGGAAAAGCAAGGCTTGCAGGTTATGACGGCGGCGGAAGCGGCAAAGGCTGCCGACCTCATTATGATCCTCATCAACGACGAGAAGCAAGCGAAGCTTTATAAGGAAAGCATCGAACCCAACCTCACCGAGGGTAAGACGCTTGCGTTCGCGCACGGCTTCAATATCCACTTCGGTTGCATCAAGCCCCCGAAGAACGTCAACGTAATTATGGTCGCGCCCAAAGGCCCCGGTCATACGGTACGCAGCGAATACCAAGTAGGTAAGGGCGTGCCCTGCCTTATCGCGGTAGAGCAGGACGCTACGGGCGACGCGTTGGAGATCGGTCTTGCGTACGCGCTCGGTATCGGCGGCGCGAGAGCGGGCGTTTTGGAAACCAACTTCCGTACGGAAACGGAAACCGATCTTTTCGGCGAGCAGGCAGTTCTTTGCGGCGGCGTTTGCGCGTTGATGCAGGCGGGCTTCGAAACGCTCGTGGAAGCAGGCTACGATCCCCGTAACGCGTACTTCGAATGTATCCACGAAATGAAGCTTATCGTCGATCTGATCTATCAAAGCGGCTTCGAGGGTATGCGCTATTCCATCTCCAACACGGCGGAATACGGCGACTATATCACCGGACCCAAGATCATCACCGAGGATACGAAGAAGGCGATGAAGAAGGTCTTGAAGGACATTCAAGACGGTACGTTTGCGAAGGATTTCCTTTTGGATATGTCCGACGCAGGCAGCCAGGTACACTTCAACGCGATGAGAAAGATCGCGGCGGAGCACCCCTCCGAAGTGGTCGGTAAGGATATCCGTAAGCTGTATAGCTGGGCGGACGAGGAGAAGTTCATCAACAACTAAGCGAAAACGAAGAAAACACTACGTAAAGCGGCGTTGCGCTTGCGTTTCCTTTCGGGAAGCCGCGCGCGCCTTGCTTGCGTCTTGCTTTGTTTTTATACGGCGCGTCATTCCGCTTTTTACGGTTAGAATGACGGAAAGGTAGAAATATGATTAAAGAAACGATAGTAGACGGATTTCAAAACGCACCGCACAGGTCGCTGTATCACGCGCTCGGTATGACCGAGGAGGAAATGGCACGCCCCTTGATCGGCGTCGTTTGCTCGTACAACGAGATCGTCCCCGGGCACGTCAACCTCGATAAGATCGCGCAAGCGGTCAAGCTCGGCGTGGCGATGGCGGGCGGTACTCCTATTATGTTCCCTGCCATCACCGTTTGCGACGGGATCGCGATGGGGCATACGGGTATGAAATATTCCCTCGTGACCCGCGATCTGATCGCGGACTCCACCGAGGCAATGGTGCGCGCGCACGGCTTTGACGGGCTCGTTATGATCCCCAACTGCGATAAGAACGTTCCCGGGCTTTTGATGGCGGCGGCGCGGCTCAATATCCCCACCGTATTCGTCAGCGGCGGTCCGATGCTCGCAGGTAGGGTCAACGGGCAAAAGCGCTCCCTTTCGAGTATGTTCGAGGCGGTCGGCGCGTACACGGCGGGCAAATTGGACGAAGGGGGCTTGACCGAGTTCGAACGCAAGGTTTGTCCCACCTGCGGCTCTTGTTCGGGTATGTATACGGCAAACTCTATG
>JAFURP010000061.1 GCA_017471785.1 Clostridia bacterium
TATGCTTGCTGTATCAAATCATACAACTTATCGACAAATTTTTTCGGGAACGTTTCCGCTGAATACACCGATTCCCCTGCACCCGCGTCGGTACGGACGGTATTTTCATACCACGTCATCTGCGTGCGGTATACGTTATAGTATTCCTTCATCATGGGCGCAGCTTTTCCGAACACGAAATCGAAGTATTCCATAGCAAGGTCTTCATAATGCAAATCGATATTCCAAACGAGCTGCATGGAACAATATTCTTTAAGATTGAAAAGACAGCTTTGATTCGTTACCTCGTAGCCAAACGTCCAATACGCGTCTACAACGCCGTATTTTTTTGCGATACGGAAGGTCCGCTCCGTTACGTCGAAATCGTTGATCGCGTACATGTACCCGTTCTCGTGCCAATTTACGGAGTAATTATACCACATCAAATTATCCGTCAAAAGCGACCAACCTTTCATGTATTCATACACGTTTTGATTCACTTCGTCATCCACAGCCTTGTTTCTCACCATGAAAATGTAGGCGAGTTTCATACAAATATTATCGCGCAAAATCACTTTGTCGTCAATGAGCTTGTATTCGCCGTTCTCCGCCTTTTGCACGGGAGGAACTTCCGTTTGCAAATAGGAAAACGCATAATACGTAATTCTTCTCCGACCCGGTTGATTTTTCTCCACCCATTCGTCCACGGCAGCCGTAACTCTGTTGAGGAACATATTGTACACAGCGGTGTACGCGCCGTATTTTTTTGTGATCGCGGCGCACGTTTCACATTCGCATTGCGAATAATTATCGGGAAGAGTCAAATCGTACTCGGACGCCATCGGTTCACTTTCCACGATCGCGATCAAATTCTCGATAAACTGCGCGATATACCCTTCGTTCGACATACAAGGCTGTTCTTTGTTTTCCGACCACCAATCGGGATGCTCGTCGTAATACTTTTCAAGCGGTACGATAATATTCGCAGTATGTCCGCCAACCTTGACGGATTTTTGATCCCTCGGCGTCATACGCATACGCAACGCATGCGTCTTATCCGCCCCTGCCGTGTAAGACGGCATATAACGCGTATCGAACGACGGAATATCCGTCAAATCGTACTTTTTCATATAAATTTGATCGGTGTGATCGTAGCGGATCGCAAGCTCCCCAAAATATTTGTAGTTGATCGTGTCTTCTAACAGCTTATAGACGGCGTAAACCGTACCGCAATCGTCGCTGACGGAAGAACCGAACAAATACACGTTTTCGTCTTGGGTAACGATTTTATACCCCGATCTGCCCAATTTGTCGTTATCGTAAACGATACCGCTTTCCGAAAGCTTTTCCGTATGTCCGATCGAAAGATACTTTTGCCCGTCGCGCAATTCGGATTCCGCAACCGTTTCAAAGGTGTAATCGGTTGCAAGCTCCATGAAATAAACAAATTCCTGCGCGGCAAACGTCTCTTTCTCGCTCGCTTCATCGGGAAGCAATAAAACGTAGCGACTGTAATCGTTGCGAAGAAGCGCCAGCTCTTCTTGCTCCGATTGTTCTCCTTTTTGGGCTCCTTTTTGTTCCGAACAGCCGTAAACCGACATACAGCTCACAGCGCACAAAGTGAATGCTACTAATCTTTTTAAAATTTTCATCTTTTCACCTCTTTATGAAACGCGCACCGTTTTCACTATTTCCAAATAATTAAACGTTCCGTCCATCACAATATATTTTACCGTATGTTCGCCTTTCATTTTCGGCACGTAAGCGTACTTCCCGTTCTCGTCCGCCTGCACGTACCAATTCGTACCGTGCGGATCGATCACTAAAACGGACAGCTTCGCGTCTTCAACGTCCGTCTTCGGCGTAGGCAAAGAAATTTTCTTGCCGACTTTACCCGATTTCGGAACGCTCCCCTGTAAGCTAAGCGTCGGCGCTTGTTCCGCATTCACGGAAACAGTCGGAAGCTTTACGCTACTGCGTTCCCCGTATTCGACCTTATTCTCCAACCAAAGATAATCCTTCGAAACAAGATAGATGAAATAATCGCCGACAGCGTCCAACTGCACCGAAAGACCCTCGTAATAAGGATATTCGTTCAACGTATTTCCTTGCGTATCTTTGGCGTACGTATTTCCCAACCTGACGGTTACGAAACACCTTGCGTTTCCGAGTACGTCTAAAGCGTAGTAATCGCAAATTTCAATTGTTTCGCCGAGCTTATACAAGCCTCCGACCGTCTGTGCGTACGACACTTCGGGCGCAATAGCGTCCAAACCGTTTTTCAAAAAGGTTTGACCGTTGAGTGAAACGAATCTGATCCCCGCTTCTCCGACGAATTCGTCAAAGGTTACGGAAACCTTGACGGTCGATAACGCAAACCCGTCGAACGGCTCGCCGTTCGCATACGTTTTCGCAATGGATATCATCGCGCCTCTACCGTCAAAGAAGGCTTTTTGATAAGATTTATAACGGAGCATTAAATTATAATTACTTGCGCCCGTGAACGAGCCGACAATCTCCGTTGCTTCCCCGTCGTTAAAGCTAACCAACGCTCCGTCGCCGTTTTTGATAAACGTGAATTTCAGATAATTTTCTTCGTTTTTCCCGTTTGTAAGATATACGCTAAACTTTTGCAAGCCCGATCGGCTATCGTCTGCCGTCAAGGCGAGATTGAAATTCGAGCCGACGACCTCTTTCAAAAATTCTACTCTTGCCCCTTGTGCGTCCGTCGTCAACAAAACGTCTTGTTCGTCTTGCATAACCGCAACGTTTTCACCGTAGAAATAGGACGCGAACTGATAGCGACCGTATTCGTCCACGGATACGCACACGGGAATCGTTTTTGAATACGTTTCCGTCCTACCTTCACAAGCATAAACGACCGTAACCGACTCCGTATTCCAATCACTTACAACCAATTTTCCGTTTTTGAGCTCTATAGCGTTCCCGTCCTCGTCAAAAACGCTGACGGTTGCCGTCTTTTCGACCGCCGAACCCGTTTGGTAATCGCGAGCAACGACTGTCGGAAGCTCGTATTCCACACCCGTCAAAACGGCTTTAGGCAATACTAAATTTTCCGTTTCGAAAATTACGCCGTTATGCGCCGTTACGTTCACTTCGTACGTATATTCCGCGCGCTCGCCGAGATAATCGGTCATCGAATAACCCACCGTATATTCCCCTGCCTCGAGCGGACGGAAATATCCTTTTTCCAAATCGAGTGTTTCTCCGTTCCCGTCCGTAACCGTAACGGAATACGTAGCTCTGCCCGCTCCGCCCGAAAGCGCTTCGATCGCCGCGACGCGCACTAACCTTCCGGCCGCCGTTTGCGTTTCGTAATTTTCCTCAAGCGTTACCGTCAAAGGCGAAACAGCATAATAGTCTTCCTCTTTTACGAAAACCGTAAACGCAAAAGTACCAACGTTCCCCGTATAGTCTTTCGCCGAATATACAACGAGATATTCGCCCTCTTCCTCCGGGATAAACGCGCCGTCTTTAACGTCGATATGGAATTGCGCGTCGCCGTATTTATAAAACACCTCCGTCGAAACGTTTACGACGCCGTTCACGTTATCGACAGCCGTCCCGTTAAACAAAGGATATTTTTTGCCTACAACCCCGAAAGGAATTTCGCCCTCTCCAACGTCCACCGTAAGCACGGGCGCTTGCTCATCCTTGAAATCGTGGTTCGAAAAATCATTCCCGTCAACGCCGAGGAATACCAATCTCGCTTTTGTATTCGCGAATTGTTTCACTCGCAACTCGAGCGTACATTCTCCCGTCGTAAATCCGTCCCAAGGCACGTTGAAATAACTTTCGTGGTCGAGATCGGCAATAAGATGTCTTTGTCCTCCGTTTTCTTGTCCTACGTGATTATTCGCGTGAACGCTTCTTCCCTCGTAATCAAAATATACGCTCGCCGGAATGATTTGATCTTTAAAGCTGGAGTTGGGCGATGCCGTAATAGAGCCGTTAAACATGAATCCGCTCGATACGTTTCTCCAGAGATGTCCTGTGGGATTATTTTTCTCATCCACGTCCCCTTCCAAGCCGACCGTGCCGTAGCCCGAATGTCCTGCACGCAAAATCCCCCAAGCGCTATCCAATCTCTCATTCGACGTTGTAAGTTCAATGGTAACTTGATTATTTGGATCGTAAAGATCCGTCAAAACAAATTCGAACAAAACGGCGTCCGCATTATACGCAGTATAAGGATCGACCAGAACTTCAAACAACGGTTGATTTTTCGCCCCGGGGGTAAACGCATATTTGCTCAAATCGATCACGTTCTTATACGTCAAAGTTGCGCCTGCCGACATTTCCACAACCAAACCGCTATAATTCTCATTCCAAGAATACGCGCCGTTTTTCATGGATACCTTGCCCGTCGATTCAAACAAGGAGGACAATGCTACTTTTACAGAAAACGTAAACGTCTTCTCGTAAACGCCCTGTTCGCCCGTCGCCGTGTAAATCAGCGCGTATTCGCCCTCTTGCGTAAGCCTTACGCTGTTCGCCGTATAGTATCCTCCGTCAGGGAAACAAATCTTGGATTCTGCCTTCAACGCGCCCTCCGCCGTTTGGAACGTAAGCGAGGGTACTTGCAGCGTATCGCCGGAAGAATAACAGTTTTGGATCGCGCCGTCCAATACGTAACCGACGCTACCGTTCACGTTAACGTGATAGCGATAAGTATCCTCTCCGAAATAATTATGTACGGGCGCAAATACGATTTCGTACTCTCCCTGTTCCGAAAACGCATAGGAAAATCCGTTGCTCGCGTTTTCCTGTTTAAATACCTGCTCTCCTGCTTTAAGCACCGTCGCGGAAACAACGGGTTTTTCCACCGTCAAAAGAGCCGCGTTTTCATACGTAACGCTCGGAAAATACGCCAACGTATGAACGCCCGCCTCTTGTTCAGGCAAAGCGTCGGCAAAAGCGAACGAGCCGCCGAACGTTTCGTTGACCATAAGCGTATAGCTTTTTTTACCTAACGCCCCAACGCTGTTTTCTACCGAATACATCACCGTATATTCCCCTGCTTTTTGAGGCGTAAACGCGCCGTCCGTTACGGTTACCTGCTCCGAGCCGAACAATACGGTCGCGTCTACTTTCTCCGCAGGAATCTGCCCGTCCGCGACGTCGTACGCGTAAGGCGTAGGCAACGTATAAGGCTGTCCGACCACCCCTTCATGGGTAAAATTCGCATAAATTCTGGGCGCGACGCTTGGCAATAATACCTCTTTCGTAAACTCGTAGCCGTTTACGGAATACACCATAGCCGAGCTTTGACCTTTCAAATTAGAAAACGTCATACGGGTTGTATACGTTTCGAAGCCGTCGAAGGCAAAGCCTACCGATTTGCCGTCGGAAAAGTTACTTTTCAAAGACCAAACGGTTACGCCCTCAACGGCAACCGACATTGTATTCGGATCAAACGAAACGTCGGTTTCCCGATAGTCGTTCGCCACCGTCGTATACGCGCCTTTGTCGTTATAGATTGCAGTTACGTTGGCAAGCCCGAAAAGATTCGCATAATACAAACCGACCTGCTCGCCGTTGCAAGCTACGTAAGCAGACAAATTTTTATCCACGTAATTCACAACAAAGTCAAACGCATTGCCCGTTGTTTCGTCCGTAAACGTAAACGTTACTCCTTTCAGCTCTCCTTCGGGAACGAATTGCATATCGAAATTACCCGACATACCGTCAATTTCCAAATACGAGCCCTGCTTTCCACTTACGCGCAAACCCTCTCTTTCATTTGAATAAACGGAACTCTCTGCAAGAACAGCCTTTTCCTCGAACAGCATATTACGCGAATCAAATAAATTTAGCGTAAGGTCGTACGCGTTCGTTCGGTAACCTGTAAGATTGAATCCACCGACAACCGCAAGGGTGATCGCGCCACAAGCCAAAAGAGTCGCTAACTTCTTTTTCTTCATTATCCCTTTATACCTCCCATACTGATATTGCCCATCAGTTTTTCACTGAAAATCAAGAAAATCACGATGACGGGAATAGAAACCAGCATACACCCCGTCAAGAGCATCGTTTCATGCGCGCTCGTCGTCGTGTTCCGATTGAAATAATAGAGTCCCAGCGCAGCCGTCGGGCGAGACGGATAATACGTAAGCGCCGTCGTATAATCGTTCCAATAGCTCACGAAGAAAATAATAAATACCGAAAAAATCATAGGTTTTATAAGCGGGATCATGATCCCGAACATGACCCTCGCGTGCGACGCCCCGTCCACGAACGCCGCCTCTGCATATTCCCAGGAAAGGGACTGAAACGCCCCGTAAAACACGAGGAAATACATACTCGTAAAACCCGCTTTGAGCGCCAATGCGCCGAAATAGGTATCGAAAATTTGCATCGAGCGCAGCATTTGAATTGTCGAAGCCGTCGAACCGATTACGGGAATCATAAGAACGGTCAATACGAACTTTGGTAAAAATTTACTGAATTTATACTTATACTTCGAAGCGACGTACGCCACGACAAGGGGCGAAACCGTCGAAACGATCGCGCTACCAAGCGAATAAAGGATGGAATTCATAAACAATCCCGAAAGATCGTAGTACGTATTACTGAATCCGTCGATCGACGCGTCTACGCGGAATTCCAACATAGCCTCGATATATTTGAACTCAAACGTTCCTTCTACCCACGGCCAACTGTTGATCCAAAACTCGTCCTGCGTTTTCATACTGACCATAAACGTCCAAACGAGCAAGCCTACTAAAAAGATACTGTACACCGCCAAAATGATCCCGACGACGAGATTATACGTATTCAATGCTTTTTTCGTTTTCTTCATCGTATAACCTCCTTAATATTCCACGTCGGGCGTAACCTTATCCATTGCCCATTTCACGAGCAAGGTTACGGGTACGGCAACGAGCGTAAAGATCATGCCGTATGCGGAAATGTACGGAAAATCCGCAAGCGCGCCGCCACTGCCGTCGCCGACGACTTTCACGTGCATAAAATAACCCAACGTCCAAATGCTTTGATCCGCTTTCGCGCCGTAAAAGCTGTAAAGATTGAGCTGATTGGTGAAAAATCCACCGATTCCCATTACGAAAAACGTCGAAAAAGTCGGAAAGATCAACGGCATCATGATATACAAAAATTCTTGCATCGGCTTGATCCCGTCTAAAGAGGCGTATTCCGTCAAGGACGACGGCACACGGCTCATCGCCCCCGAATACATCAAAACGTTCACGCCGAAGCCGAAGAGGATATTGTACCATATCGCCGCCGCAAAATTCTCGCTCGGATACCCCGAAAAAGGCTTCCCGAAGCTCCAGCCGAACAGTCCAAAGAAATCGCACAGAAATTTATCCGTAAAACGGCGGAAAATAAGTCCGAGCGCAATCGGTGGAATGATCGAGGGCATGAACAGCAACAGCCTGAATACCGCGCTGCCTTTCGCTTTTTTCGCTATGTAATACGCGAAAAACAAAGCGAATGCGGAAGCGACGATCGCCGTAAAAAGCCACGCGTAGAACGAGTTTAAAAACCACGCGCCGAGATTTGACGAGGACGATCCCAACTCAAAGAAAAACTGCTTATAGTTATACTTCATCGCCTCAAAGGAAAAAACGTAATCCCCTGTCGACATATCGTATTCTTGAAAGGAAAGCAACAGCGAATTGAATTGCGCCCCGAATCCGAATATCACGTATTGCATGATCGGTAACGCAACCACGCAAACGTAAAACAGCTTGGCTTTCCACGAGCCCGTAATGAGATTTTTTGTTTTGGATTTTTTCATAAGAAACACCTTATCGGGAATTATAAATTATTTATACCACTTTGAGAATTTCGAATCCCAAGACGTTTTCGTATAATACGCGCTGATCCCGTCGAAGAAGGTACTCGGCGTAGCTTTCGAATAATCCTTAAACGTCTTAAAGCTATTCGTAAGCGCCGTGCCTACGTCGCTGATCGTCGTCGTGAGCATATAGCTTGCGTTCGCAAAATACGATTGATTGTTCATGAACAATTCGGAAGCGACGTAAGGATGATCGATCGTCGCAACCTTGTTGAGCGCGTGCGTCGTCAAAGGATACGAACCGAGCGCGGCCTCTTCCTCTTCCGTATAATCGAAGTCGAAAGGTCTGATACCGCCCGTCGTCGAGTTGAAAATCTTCAACGCTTCGTCCGTGTGGCAGAAACGGTAGAAGGCTAACGCCGCGTCCTTCAAGCCCTCGTCCTTAATATTCGCATTCACGAAACAGAACGCGCTCTTTCTCGAACGGAAGGTGGGCGCGTCGCCGATATGCTCGACGTCCGCCTTCGGATAGGGCAAGAAGCCGAGCTTTCTATCCGTCTTACCCGCGTTTTCGTAGCCAGCCGCTTCCATGGAATCAAACACGTTCGCCGCTTGACCGTACCACCACGTTCCTTCTGCGATCATCGCCGCCGTTTCAAACGCCGTGTCGTATTTCGCTTTCAAGAAATATTCCTGCATTGCCGTATGCGAAAATTCGCCCGTAAATGCGTTTTCGGAAATATACCCCTTGTCAAGGATCGTATTCGCAAATTCCAAAGCGCGAAGCTTTCCTTCCGTCTTTGCAAGCAAATACCCGTTCTTTTCCGTGATCTCTACGCCGTTTGCGCCACCCATGTACGTAACGGAATCCCAATCGATCGTCCCGTCGGGGTTCGTTTGATAGCTTTCTATAAGATTATATGCCGTGCCCGAAAGCTCCACGTCCCGTCTCGACGATTCGTAGCCGTCGAAATCACGCGCCATTTCCCCAACGATAAAGTTTCCGTATTGATACATACCCGTCCACGTGATCGGCATAATATTTTGCGTTTTCATTTTATCGCAAAGCGCGTAGAACTCTTCGTACGTCGCAGGCAAACCGTCGTCGTACGTATCGTATTTCCCGTCAGGGCCTGCCGCAAGCTCGTCGTCTTGCGTACCCCATTTGTACGCCACAAACTCTCCCGCTACGGCTTCGTCAACGTTTTCACCCGAACGGAGATATTCGCTCGGCGAACCGCCTTTTTTGATAAAGAGCTTTTTGTCGTTAAAAAGATCGATATCGTAATTCAAGCCCTGCAAGCCCGTCCACCAAGGCACGGCGTAATAGTTTCCGTCATACCCCGTCAAGCCCTTTTTGAGGTCGGGCGCGCTGATCATCATCTTATCTTCGATACTTTCCGTTTCTCCAAATTCCGTAAGCGGCGTGGTGGTCGCTTCGGTAACGTCCATCAAAACGCCTTTGGAAACGAAATCGTAGAAATAAATTTCTTCACCAAACACAACGTTTACTCTCGACGTCGGCAAGGTATCCATAACCGTATTCCCTGCAAACCCACGGGTGGAAATATGCACCTGCACCCCCGTTTTATCCTCCTCGAAATGCTTATCCGCCGCCCAATCTTCGAACGCCTCGACGATCTTTTCCAACCATACCTCGCCGTAGCCGTTCGCCTCTTGTCCGACGTAAAGCTGTGTTTTCGTCTTGTCTTCGGGTTCAAAATTGTTACTCGATTTCGGTCCGCACGATGAAAACGCCGTCAACGTCCCCGAGGCGATCACCGCCCCTGCCAATAACGCGCTCAAAAACTTCTTTTTCATAGTTCTTATCTCCTTAACGTTTATTTTTCTATTTTTACCGCCGTGAAAAGCGGATAATTTTCCAATTTAAAATTCATATTTAAAATTCTACGAGTTCTAACACATATTTTTAATAATCTAAAAAAGGCTTCAAAGGGTGGCTTTGAGTGCAAAACCACCCTTCTTCCTTACGTCAAAAAATCCCGTCCTTATTTGAGCGTCGCCGTCAAAACGCCGTCCGCAACCGTGATATTCCAATTTTCATACCCGTTGAACAAGGTATTGTCCGCTTCGTAAGCCGCTTCCAAAGCCGCTACGTCCGCATAGATCGTAAACGTACCGCTGATCGTGCCGCTACCGTGCTTCGCTTGCGAAGAGATCACGATCACGTTATCCGCCGTCAACGTCGCTCCGCTCGCGACCGTCATCAACTGCACGCCGTTCGTCGTTACGCCTTCCAAAGCCGTTTGGTTGTCCACAAAGATACAGTCGGTCAACTTCGTCGTCGCTTCCCAGCGTCCGAATTTCGCCATATCAAGCCATGCCATACCGTAGTTCTTATCGAAGCACGCATTCCATTCCGCGTAAACGTTTTCCATCGCGCCGGCGCCGTGCCCGAACACGCCGAAGCCCGTAAACGAATAATTATTCGTTACCGCAGCGGCGATTGTACTTCCCTTTTCGATAGCGTACAAGCCGTGCCAACCGTCGTCGGACACGTACCCTGCTTCCGTGTACGTTTGCAAGGTTACGTTTTCAATGGAAAGGTTTTTGAGCACGCTGGTCGATCCGAGAAGTCCGAAAACGTGCGAGGTCATCGAGAAATTACTGCCACTGCTCCCTCGCGTTACAACTGCGTCGAACATCAGCTTGGGATTTTTGATCGCGTAGCCGCTTCCGTCAAACGTCGCGTTGAAGAACATGGTTTGATCCGCCGCGGCGTATGTTTCCGTTCTCGTCCACGCATAACCGTTCAAGCCTTTGGTTTTAAAATCCGCATAGGATAATCCGTATTCGTTCCCTTCCGCAAGGATCGTTTCCCATTGTTTACCGATAACGGTATAATAGGTTGATCCGTCGATACCGCGCGTATTCGCCGCGATAGGAATAAAGAGATCGCCGTTATAGTCGATATCGTTCGTAAGAACGTATTTCGCCGTTGCCGCCCAGTCCGTCGTATACGTGCCGCGAGCATACGCAAGCGCGAGCATGTCGAGGTCGAACTTGGAGCTGATCGCCGTGGAAACGTTTACCGTAACCCCACCGTACGCAATCGAATCGTCGTTCGTTCCGTTGACGGTAAAGCTTGCCGTACCCGATTTCGCTCCTGCGGTGATCACACCGTCCACAACGCTCGCTACTTCCGTCGCTTCGCCCGTGAGCGCAAACGCGGAATCCAACGGCGCAGTCGCATTGATCGCATTGACTTTTCCGCCGTACGTCGTAGACGTCGCCAAATCAAACGTTTGATCTACCTTGGTAGCCGTCGTATCCGCTTTGA
>JAFURP010000016.1 GCA_017471785.1 Clostridia bacterium
ATAAAGCAGAAGTTTGTCAATACCTAAAAGGGTTAGAGAATTTACACGTGCGCTGCCAAACGACTGATGAAAAAATACAAGATGACGGCTCTATAGTAATTAAATTACGAAAACGGCAAGATTATATAACGGACGTAAAAAACTATTTCAAAAAGTAAAAGGAAAGCGATCAACAATCGTTTTCCTTTTTTAATAAGATTATCGTCTTACTTTGATATACGCCGAAATGATTTCCACACAGTTTTCAACGCCGATAGAGCTGTCGATGCAAAGATTATAATTTTTACCGTCGCCCCATTCTTGCCCCGATATATTTGTATAATACGAAGCTCTTGCATTATCGGAACGACGTATATTTCTCTTTGCTTTTTCTTCGCTGTCGCCGTACACTTCCATAACTCGCTTAATGCGATATTCTTCGGGCGCGGAAATAAATATTCTCACTACGTTTTCATAATCTCGAAGAACGAAGTCGGCGGCTCTACCAACGATAACGCAACTGCCGTTATCGGCTATTTTACGGATAATTTTATCTTGCGCGACGATCGCTTGCTGTATTACGTTCGTGCTTAAATATAAACTATGCAACGTTTCGGGTGCGTTTTTATTTATATCCGAAATAAATTCTTTATCAAGTCCGCTTTCCTGCGCGGCAAGCGCCGTCATTTCTTTATAATAGAAAGGGATCCCCAATTTTTCGGCTACGATTTTACCGATTTGCTTACCCGACGAGCCGTGTTGACGGGCAATCGTGATAATAACGCCTTTCTTTGAGGGCTTAATAACCGTATTACCAACGCTTTCCGTTGAAGCGTTCGTCAAGGTTTTCATAAATGTAACGGTCAAAGCAACCGCTACAATCATAGCAAGGAGATCGGCAATCGGAGCCGCAAACAAAACGCCCTCTATATCAAAGAAAATCGGAAGAACAATAATCAAGGGAATAAAGCAAACTATATCTCTTATCATAGAGGCGATAACCGCGCGAATAGGTTTACCAATCGCTTGGAAGAAAATCGAAGTCATTTTTATAATACAAGTAAAGGTAACGAGCATTAAGAAAATGCGGAACGTTTTTTCGCCAAATTCCCAATAATCATCAGGATTAGGAATATTTGTGGGACTACCGAACATACCGACAACGGCTTGTGGCGCAAGTTCAAATAATAACGTAGAGGCAAGCCCGATTACAACGGTACAAAGTAGTATTTTTCTATACAGCTCCTTAACTCTAGCGTATTTTTTTGCACCCATATTATAGCTTATAATGGGCTGACAACCAAGCACGATGCCTACAACCAGATTGATAACAACGGTAAATACCTTACTTTCAATACCGATAATTGCGATAGGAATATCCGCGCCGTATTTTGACGTCGCGCCGTACCTTGCAAGCATTATATTACATACCAGCGAAATAATAACGATAGTCATTTGCGTAATAAACGAGGACGCGCCAAGCTGTAAAGCTCCCTTAAATTCTTTGAAATCGGGAATAAGGCTTTTCCAAGACAGCCTAAAGGTTTTCGTGCGGAAAATATAGATAAAACTAATAACGAACGATACCACTTGCCCGATAACGGTCGCAGCCGCCGCACCCGTCATTCCCCATTTACAACCGAAAATAAATACGGGATCGAGAATAATATTCGTAATAGCACCCGCAAGCATAGAAACCATAGACCACGTAGGGCTACCGTCTGCACGAATAACGGCATTAAACATATTCGACAACATATAAATCGGAAAAAACGCGAGAATCCAATTAAAGTATTCTATTGCATAGCCGATGCTGTTTTCCGAGGCTCCGAAAAGCGTAAGAAGTTGTCTTTTCAAAGGAAAAAATATTGCCATTAGTACAAGACTTGCGATCAAAGTTATCGTAAGCCCCGTGCCGATGGATTTATGCGCGTTTTGTGCGTTCTTTTTCCCTTGACAAATATTCAAATAAGCGGCGCAACCATCGCCAAAGCACCACGCAAACGCTTGCGATATAATGAATATCGGGAAAACTACGCCCGTTGCGGCGTTACCGAGCGCGGACAATTCGCTGTTTCCGATAAAAATTTGGTCAACGATATTATATAATGCGCTGACTAAAAGGGAGAGTATGCACGGAATAGAAAATTTCAATATAAGCTTTGAAATTTTTTCCGTACCGAGAAATTTAGAGTGTTCGCTTTGTTCCATATAAAGCTCCTTTTGATAGTATTTGTAGTCTTTATTAGAGAAAAAGCTAACTGAAAACTGCGAAGAACATAAAAGGAGCGTAGAACCCTGTCGTGATTCTACGCTCCTTTGGCTGTTCGACCGTAATATTGTAGCAAAAAATTCTTTTTTTGTCAATGTAAAATGACGAACGTAATAAGGATTTTTTGCTAAATATTTTTGTTATAAAGTCAAAAAAAAGATTGCAAAAAAATAAAAAATCGGCTATAATTTAGCGGAAAAATAAAGGGAAGGTGCTAAAATGGCTCGATATGGAATATGCCCTAAATGCTGTTTGAACTATATCGATCTAGATACGCAAGAGGCGTGCGATATTTGCAAAAAAACGATACTTGGGCAACGTACCGTTGATGATGATTTATCATTAAATATGGAGCTTGATGACGAAGAATTACAATCCCCCTTTATAACGAAAATAATAGATAGAAACGAACAATACGAAGAAGAAATGCACGATGACGACGAAGATACAGACGCTGATAATGCGACTTGGCGCGGTTTTGTGGATATAGACGACGATATGGAAACGTCGGATTTTGAAATAGACGAAGAATTTGACGACGATGAGCCCGAAGAAATAGAAGAAACTGAAGTCGAGGTAGATGATTTTGAATACGTTTCCGCCGATGATTATTGTGCTGATGACGATGAGGACGACGAAGAAAACGAGGACGATTTTTAATCGTTCTTAATTCCTACAAAAATAGTCAATGGCTCTACGGCGCGCGCCGTAAAAACGAACCGAACGAAAAAAACGCTCGTAAGAAAAAACGCCCCGTCGGGGACGTTTTTGTTTTTTCGGTTATCCTCAAATTTTCAGCTTCTTGAACAAATAGGGCACGAGCAATACCCCCGTTACGACGGTCAGGAAATACTTGACGAGCTTCCAGCCCCAAAGCTCCAAAAAGGCGAAGGGCAACAGGGAGAAGGCGCCGTATACCACGCCGACGCACGCAATGCCGACGAGCGCGCGGTATATCCTCTTTTTGCCCGATTCGGCGTTCTCGAAACGGATGTACTTATTTTCGATAGGCAGGCAGATCGCCGTGGCGCATAAACAGCCGCAAAGCTCCAGCATACTCTTGCTCGGCGCGATCACGCTAAGTATCACGGAAAGCAGGGCAAAGCCCGCCAAAATATAGTATTTCCAACCCTCTTTTTTGCGGAAGATATACTCCCAAAACCAAGCGAACGCGATACCCAGGGTCGCGCCGACGATAACGTCGGTGGGATAATGCACGCCGAAATACAAGCGCGAGAGCATCACGCCCAAGGTGAGCAAGGGAAAGAGTATCCACGCCCATTTTTTACGGAAATGGAAGGCGCCCGTAAAGAACATACCGGCGCTCATTTGCGAGTGCCCGCTCGGAAAGGATTCGTACGCGTGGAGATCGGTGGTAGACAGCACGGGCGTATCGATATCCAACCGCGACACCCTGCCCGTCGTAAAGGGACGGGGCCGCGCGACGGTCGTTTTCAAAAACGCGTTCACGCTCATCGACGAAAAGGACACGATCACGAGCTTTTCGCCCAAGCTCTTGTCCGCGATCCAATAGATCAAACAAATGAGCAGGACGAGGAATAGCGTTTCGCCGAACAGGGAAAAAATAAAAGCGAGGACGGTGCCGAAACCGCAGCGTAAATTTTCAAAAAATTGTAAAATCGAAATTTCCATAGCTCTATTATAGCATATTCCGCGAAAAAAAGCTTAAAAAATCCAAAAAAATTTGAAAAAATTTCCCCCTATCCTATTCCATTTTGAAGAAATATGTGGTATAATAGAATGAGCGAAAAGACGCGGCTCGTTTTTTCGCGCGCAAAAATCGTAAAAGTTTACACCTACGGAGGATAAATATATGCTTTCGGATATCGAAATCGCGGAAAGCGCGGAGCTGAAAGACATTCGCGAGGTAGCGAAAAAACTCGACCTCACGGAAAACGAATTGGAGCTTTACGGGAAATACAAGGCGAAGATCTCCTTGCCCAAGGGCGCGAAAAGAAAAGCCAAGCTCGTCTTGGTAACGGCGATCAACCCCACCTCCAGCGGCGAGGGTAAGACCACCGTTTCCATCGGTCTTGCCGACGGACTTTCCAAGCTCGGTAAAAAGGCGTGCTTGGCACTTCGCGAGCCGTCGCTCGGACCCGTATTCGGCATCAAGGGCGGCGCGGCAGGCGGCGGCTACGCGCAGGTCGTGCCTATGAGCGAGATCAACCTGCATTTCACGGGCGATCTGCACGCGATCACCGCGGCGAACAACCTGCTTTGCGCGTTGATGGATAACCATATTTTCCGCGGCAACGCGCTCAAGCTCGACGTAAATAACATCTACTTCCACCGTTGTATGGATATGAACGAGCGCCAGCTCATCAACGTCACGACGGGCGGCAAGGGTCGCGGCGTGGAAAGAGAGGATCATTTCGACATCACGGCGGCGAGCGAGGTAATGGCGGTATTGTGTCTTGCTACGGATATCGACGATCTGAAAAAGCGGCTGGGTAATATTATCGTGGGCTTGAACACGGACGGCGATTTCGTCCGCGCAAGGGATATTCCCGGGGCGGTCGGCTCTATGGCGGTGCTTTTGAAAGAGGCGATGAAGCCCAACCTCGTACAAACGCTCGAGCACACCCCCGCCATCATTCACGGCGGTCCGTTCGCCAATATCGCGCACGGCTGTAACAGCGTGCAGGCGACCTACGCGGCAATGAGCCTTGCCGATTACGCAGTCACGGAAGCCGGCTTCGGCGCCGACCTCGGCGCGGAGAAATTCCTCGACGCGAAATGCCGCGCGGCGGGCATCGAGCCGGACTGCGTGGTGATCGTCGCAACGGTGAAGGCGCTCAAGCTGCACGGCGGCGCGGCGAAAGAAAACCTTTCGACGGAGGACTTGGACACGCTCGAAAAGGGTATGCCCAACCTTTTGAAGCATATCGAAAACATTCAAACGGTGTATAAAAAGCCGGTCGTGGTGGCGATGAACCGCTTCTTCACGGACACGCAAGCGGAAACGGACTTGGTGATCGAAAGGGTGAAAGAGGCGGGCGCGACGGCGATCTTTACCGACGTATTCTTGAAGGGCGGCGAGGGCGGCAAGGAGCTTGCGGAAGCGGTCGTTGCGGCTTGCGATATTCCCTCCAAGCTTTGCCACCCGTACGAGCTGACGGACGGCGTATGCGAGAAGCTCGAAAAGGTCGCGCAAAGGATCTACGGCGCGGACGGCGTGGATTTCTCGGAGGAAGCGCTTGCGAAGATCAAGACGATCGAGGAAAAGGGCAGCGGCGATCTACCCGTCATCATCGCGAAAACGCAATATTCCCTCTCGGACAACGCCGAGCTGCTCGGTCGTCCCACGGGCTTTAGAATTTCCGTGCGCGATATCGTCTTAAAGGGCGGCGCGGGCTTTATCGTAGCGATCGCAGGCAAAATTATGCTTATGCCCGGGCTGGGCGCGCACCCCGCCGCGGAGAAGATCGATCTTTTGTCCGACGGCACCATCGTAGGCTTGTCGTAACAAAAAGTAAATTGCAAGCAAGCTTGCGCAAATCGTGCGTTTTAACGGTACGTAGGATATAGAAAAATAAGGAACGATCAATGAAAACCATCGAAGCAACCAACTTTATCGAACAAATCATCAACGACGACGTCGAAAACGGGAAGATACAAGCGGTACAAACCCGTTTTCCGCCCGAGCCCAACGGGTATTTGCATATCGGGCATATCAAGAGTATGCTCGTCAATTTCGGCACGGCGAAAAAATACGAGGGCAAGTGCAACCTCTTTTTCGACGACACCAACCCCTCCAAGGAAAAGACGGAATTCGTCGACGCTATCCGTAAGGATATCGAATGGGTGGGGTACGATTGGGCGAAAGAGGTGTACGCCTCCGACTTTTTCGACGTCATCTATAATTACGCGGAAAAGCTGATCACGGACGGCAAAGCGTTCGTTTGCGACCTCTCCCCCGAGGAGATCTCCGCAACGCGCGGCACGCTCACCGAAGCGGGCAAGGAAAGCCCGTACAGAAACCGCAGCGTAGAGGAAAATTTACGGCTCTTTAGAGAAATGAAAGCGGGCAAATATCCCGACGGCAGCAAATGCTTGCGCGCGAAGATCGATATGTCGTCGCCCAATATGAATATGCGCGACCCCGTTATCTACCGTATCTTACGCGCCACCCATCACCGCACGGGGGATAAGTGGTGTATCTATCCTATGTACGACTACGCACACCCCGTTTGCGATTATTTACAGGGCGTGACCCACTCCCTTTGCACCTTGGAATTCGAGGATCACCGCCCCTTATACGATTGGGTGGGCGTCAACCTCGGCTTCGACCCCAAGCCCCGCCAGATCGAGTTCGCGCGCCTTGCCGTAACCAATACGGTGATGAGCAAGCGGTATCTTAAAAAGCTCGTGGAGGAGGGACACGTACACGGCTGGGACGATCCCCGTATGCCCACGGTCGCAGGCTTGCGTAACCGCGGCGTACCCCCCGAAGCGCTTTTGGATTTTTGTACGAAGATCGGTATCGTAAAGGCAAATTCGGAGTGCCAGCTCTCCTACCTCGAAGCGTGTATCCGCGATAATCTCAACGAGAACGCCGAGCGCGCTATGGCGGTTTTAGACCCCCTCAAGGTCACGTTGACCAACTACGAGGGCGAGGAGGAATTGGAAACGGCGATCCATCCCTTAAAGCCCGAATTGGGCACGAGAAGGGTGGCGTTTTCCAACGTGGTCTATATAGACAGGTCGGACTTCTCCCTCGATCCGCCCCCCAAATACCAGCGCTTGAAGGCGGACGGCTACGTGCGCTTGAAAAACGCCTATATCATTCATTGCGACGAGGTCGTTACGGACGAGAACGGCGAGGTCGTCGAGCTAAAATGCTCGTACGTTCCCACCAGCCGTTCGGCAAACGATACGAGCGGTATCAAGGTAAAGGGCACGATACAATGGGTGGACGGTAAAACGGGCGTAGACGCGGAGATCCGCCGCTACGGGTATTTGCTCAAGGACGCCGAATACGCAGGTCAGGACTTCGGCGAGCGTATGAATTTGGACAGCGAGCATATCTTCCGCGGCAAGGCGGAGCCGTACTTGGCGGAAAGCCAAACGGGCAAGCAATTCCAGCTTATGCGCGTGGGCTATTATAAAAAGCAAACGGACGAAAAGGGCGGCTTGGTGCTGTCCGAGATCGTTTCCCTCAAGGATAACTTCAATAAATAAGCAATCGCGCGAAACGCGCGATCAACCTACTGAAAAAAAGGAGCATGGCTTATGATGACTACCCATTCGGTTTTGGCGTTGGAAAGCCTGAAAGGATATATGAACTACCTGCCTCTCGCCGTGGCGATCGTTTGCGGCGTTATCTTGCTGATCGCTTTTTGCATCGGCTTCGCCAAGGGCGCGAAAAAGGTACGCTGGGGCGGCGTGGCGTGGCTGGCGGCAGGCGTGGGCTATATCTTCGCCGATAAATTCTTACGCGATAAAAACCCGTTGAACGGTATGCTGCAAGGTCGGTTTTCCGCGGAGATCGTATCTTTCGCCTCCTCGTTCTCCATCGCGCTTGCGTGTATTTTGATCGTACTCCTCCTTTGCGGCGTATTCGCGCTCTTTTGCCGTCCGGGCAAAGAGAAAAAACGCAAAAAAGAGAGCTTGGATACGGTTGGCGTCGGCTACGACGAAAATTTCGAATACCAGGTGTTTGATAAAACGGAGAAAAAGACCAATCGCAAGAAAGGCAAGCCCTCGTTCTTCGGTCGCGTTTTAGGCGCGCTCGCCTGCACGATCAATACGGCAATGGTCCTTGCGACGATCGTGATCTTCCTGCTTTTTATCGTCTATTCCACCAAGCTCAAAAACGGCGTGCTCGCGCCTATCTTTACCGTTCCCTACGTACAATTCGTGCTCAAATACGCCCTTTTGTACGCCGTGGATTTGGCGATCGTCGGCGTTATTTTCGGCTTTGCCCGTATGGGTAGAAGGGTGGGCTTCTTCAATATCCTGCGCCCGATCGTCGTCAAGGTAGGCGGCGCGGTCGCGATCGCAGCCTGCTTCTACTTGCCCTTCTCCAAATACTTGGGCAGCGTCACCCTACTCAACAGCCTCGTCACCCGTTGCGTAGGCGCGCTCGCCTCGGTGGGCGCCGGCGCCAAGGTCGCTACGATCGCAGGTAAGATCGTCGCGGGCGTGCTTATGTGCATAGTCGTCGCGCTCGCGATCTGGCTGTTGAATTTCGCTATGAAAAAGCTTTCTCAGGGCATCAAGAGCGTAGGCGTGTTCCGCGCGCTCGATTGCACCCTTTCCTGCTTGATCTTCCTCGTGCTCGGCGTGGCGGTCGTAGCGCTCGTTTTGGCGATCACCTACGCGCTCGCGCACTACGGCTTGTTCTACGCAGGCGGCTTGCTCACGGGCGAAACCACCCTCTCGCGCGGTCTTTACGGCGTGTTCGACCTCTACCTGAAAGGGTATCTCGAACGCTTTTCGGGCGTACTGCAAGGACTGCTGGCAAAGATACCTTTCTAACGGCACCTTCTTAAAAACGAATGGGGCAGGTACGCGTTCAACGCGTACCTGCCCCTTATTTTCATAAGGCTTTATCAAAAAGAAAAACTACGGCGCATACCGTAGTTTTTATCGTTTACGCCGTTTGCTTGTAAACGAGCTTGGGAAGCGCGCCGTCCGTCAAGCACTCCTTGGTAATGACCACTTCCTCAACGTCCGTTTCCGACGGGATCTTATACATAACCTCCGTCATTACGCTTTCGATAATGGTACGCAAGCCGCGCGCACCCGTTTTTAAGCGGATCGCCGTTTGCGCGATCTCCTTGACCGCCTCGTCCTCCACCGTAAGCTTCACGCCGTCGAAGCCGACGAGCTTTTGGTATTGCTTGATGATCGCGTTCTTCGGCTCGGTGAGTATCTTCACGAGCGCTTCCTCGCCGAGAGGGTCGAGATTGACCACGATGGGAAGCCTACCTACGAATTCGGGGATAAGCCCGAATTTGGTGAGATCCTGCGGCTTCACGTCGTCAAGCACGGTGTAATCCACCTCGTTCGCGCCGAGGCGTACCTTGCCGCCGAAGCCGAGCGTGGTGTCGTCCTTACGCGAGGATACGATCTTATCCAAGCCCACGAACGCGCCGCCGCAAATAAAGAGGATATTCGTCGTATCGATACGCAAGCACTCCTGATTGGGATGCTTTCTACCGCCCTGCGGAGGTACGTTTGCCGTCGTGCTTTCGATGATCTTCAAAAGCGCTTGCTGCACGCCCTCGCCCGAAACGTCGCGCGTGATGGACACGTTTTCGCCCTTTCTCGCGATCTTGTCGATCTCGTCGATATAGATGATGCCTCTTTGCGCCCGTTCAATATCGTAATCGGCGTTTTGAATGAGCTTCAAGAGGATATTTTCCACGTCCTCGCCCACGTAGCCGGCTTCCGTCAGCGTGGTGGCGTCAGAGGTGGCAAAGGGCACGTTGAGGATCTTCGCCAGGGTACGAGCAAGCAGCGTTTTACCGCTACCCGTAGGACCGAGAAGAAGCACGTTGCTCTTTTCAATCTCCACGCCGTCGTCCTCCTTTTTGCCTTTCACGGCAGCGTTTATGCGCTTATAATGATTATAAACGGCGACGGAAAGCACGCGTTTGGCTTTATCCTGCCCAACGATATACTGATCGAGCTCCGCCTTGATCTCGGCGGGCTTTTTCAAAGGTACTTCCGTTTGCGGCTCCTTATCGTCCTGCCACTCGTCCACCATAGACTTGCAAATTTCCACGCACTCGTCGCAAATGCAAGCGCCGTCGGGACCGGTGATGAGCCGCCGCGTTTCCTCCTTGGGTTTTCCGCAAAAAGAACAATGCTGATTTTTATTTGCCATATAACTGCTCCGTTATTTATCTTATATTTATATACGGTATGCCGCACGGGGCGGCTTTTGTTCCGCTTGATTATTTTTACCCATTCCCGTCCCGTTTCAAACGGTTTGGGCGCGGAAATTATTTCCTAAAGGCGCGCGCCTTGAAAAACAGCGCGCAAAACCTCGTAAAAAAGAAGCTTTGCGCGTTTGGTTGTTTGGAATTATCTTCTTACGAACACCCTGTCGATCAAGCCGTACGCTCTCGCGTCCTCCGCGGACATATAATTATCCCTGTCCGTATCCCGCTCGATCGTCGAGATATCCTTGCCCGTGTTTTCGGACAAGATGCGGTTGAGCTTCGCTTTCGTACGGAGGATATGCTCCGCTTGAATTTTGATGTCGCTCGCCTGCCCTTGCGCGCCGCCAAGGGGCTGATGGATCATAATTTCCGAATTGGGCAACGCAAACCGCTTACCGCGCGCGCCGCTCGAAAGTAAGAACGCGCCCATCGACGCCGCTAAACCGATACAAATGGTGGATACGTCGCACTTGATATAGTTCATCGTGTCGTAGATCGCCATACCCGCGGATACGCTTCCCCCGGGGGAATTGATATACAAGCTGATATCCTTCGTCGGGTCCTTGCCCTCCAAATAGATAAGCTGCGCAACTACGGTGTTCGCCACCGCGTCGTTGATCTCGCCGCTCAAAAAGATGATCCGATCGTCGAGCAATCTCGAATACAGATCGTAGGTGCGCTCGCCCGAGGAGGTACGCTCCACGACGTAGGGGACTAAAACGTTCTTTTCCATAAATTCCTTTCCTTATTTAAGCTTCCGTCTTTTCTTCCGCCGCTTCCGCCGCGAGCTTGTCGTTGATCTCTTTCATCTTCTCGACGGGCTTTTTCGCAGGCGCTTTCTTAGCCGTGGTCTTTTTCGCCGCGGGCTTTTTCGCGGGCGCTTTCTTCGCCGCCTTTTCTTCCTCTACGAACATTTCGTTGTTCGCTTTGAGCATATCGAAAAGCTTGGTGATCACGATATCGCTGCGGATATAATCGAATTGACGGGGATCCATATTTTTCTTGTATTCTTCCGCCGATTTTTCCACGGAAGCCGCTTGTTCGGCTACCTTCGCGTCTACCTCTTCCTCCGTCGCTTCGAGCTTTTCTTCCTTAATGAGCTGCGAAATGATGAGCTGGTTCTTTACGTTCTTGATCGCCGCTTCCTCGTAGTTCTTTCTGAAATCGGCGTTCGTAACCTTGAGGAAGTCGAGATAATCCTGCAGCTTCAAGCCTTGATACATCAATTGATACTCGAATTTTTGCACGAGCGAATCGATCTCTCTTTCGATCATCGCTTGAGGGATCTCCACCTCGGTATTTTGCGCGATCGCCTCCAAAATGCTGTTTTCGGTAGCGTCCGTCGAACGCTTATCCGCGCTTTGTTGCAATCTTTCCTTGGTCTTTGCCTTGTACGCTTCTACCGTTTCGCTGCCCGTCGCGTCCTTGATGAACTCGTCGGTAAGCTCGGGAAGCTCCTTGCCCTGCAAGGAATTGAGCTTCACGTTGAACACCGCGGGCTTACCCTTAAGGTTTTCCGCTTGATAATTTTCGGGGAAGGTAACGTTGACGTCCTTTTCCTCGCCGATCGCCATACCCACGACTTGATCTTCAAACCCGGGAATGAATTGACCGCTGCCGAGCGTAAGATCGAAGCCTTGCGCTTCGCCGCCGTCGAACTTCACGCCGTCCACCGTGCCCACGAAATCGATATTCGCGATATCGCCGTTTTGCGCCGCTCTGTCCGTAACCGCCACCTTGCGTGCGTTTCTATCGAGCAATCTATCGAGCTCCGCTTGGATCTCCTCGTCCTTAACAGTATACGCGTATTGCTGGATTTTCATACCCTTATACGAGGAAATTTTTACCTCCGGATATACGGGAACGATCGCCGTAAGCACGACCTCCTCGTCCTCGAGCTTATCCACGGAAACCTCGGGCTCGCCGACGAAGGTATACTTTTTGGATTCCTTTTCGATCGCCTTATCGTAGCCCTCGGCAAAAAGGATATTCAAGCCGTCCTCGTAAAATACGCCCTTGCCGTAAACGTTCTCGATAACGTTCTTGGGCGCCTTGCCCTTACGGAAGCCGTTCACCGAGAATTTATTTCTCGTTTTCACGTACGCCTTCGTGAGCGCGTCCTTCCATTCCTGACCGTCGAACTTGAGGGTGATCTTGACGGTGCTTTTTTCCGCCGCTTTGGTAGTGTGTTTCATAATTACCTTTCTCCTGCCTTTATTTGCTGTTTATTTTTTGTATTTTTGCCGAGCGGACGCGCAAAATCCCGCGCTTTTTTCCGTTCGCTCGTATATTTTACCACATTTATCAAAGAAAATAAAGCGTTTTTATTTACAATTTCTCAAATTTACGCTATAATTTAAGAAAAGATTTTTTATTTTCCCGCGCGAGCGCCTTTTTTCCTTTTCGCGCGGACGAGGACAAGACTATGCCACAGGACGCGTTTCACATCAAACGGCTCGCCGAAGAGCTCGACCTTTTTCTCAAAGGCGGTAAGATCAACCGCATCTCGCAGGTAAGCAAGGACGAGCTGACCTTTATTATATACACCGGAAAAACGACGGTTAAACTCGTTTTGAGCACGAACGCCACGGGCGCGCGCGTTTGCTTGTCCCAAACGGAAAAAGAACCGCTCGCCGTCGCGCCCAATTTTTGTATGCTGCTTAGAAAGCACCTGCAAAACGCCGAGATCGTCAAGATCGAGCAATACGCGTTCGAGCGTATCGTCGAGATCACCCTGCATTGCACCTCCGACTTTTCCGAGTGCGACAGGATCCTCCATTGCGAGCTGATGGGCAAATATTCCAATATCGTGCTCACCGAAAGGGGGATCGTTCTCGGCGCGCTCAAAACGACGGCGCTCACCGACGAAACGCACCGCGTTTTGCTTTCGGGCGCACGGTACGACTACCCCGCGCCGCAGGACAAGATCAGCCCTTTCGACGGGGCAGGTATGCGTTCACTTATGGAAAGCTATGAAATTTCGCACGGAAAAGAGGGGGATCGGGAGGAGCTTGCACGCTTCTTATTCGAGCACGTTTCGGGCATCGCCCTGCCCACGGCACGGGAGATGGTCAAGCGCAAAAAAGAGCCGCTTTGGGCGTTCGTGGGCGAATTTTGTCAAAGCGAGCCCAACCGCCCGCATTTACAAACGAGCGGCGGCGCGCCGACGGAATATTTCGCTTTTCCCGTGGAAAACGGAATCGCCGCGCCCTCCCTTTGCAAGGCGGAGGACGAATATTACACCTACCGAGAAAACAAAAAAGGCTTCGAGGATAAACGGCGAAAGCTGGAAGGCGCGGCGGCAAGCCTTAGAAAGAAAACGGCAAAGCGCTTACAGGATACCTTGGAACGGCTGAAAGAAGCGCAAAAGGCGGAGGAAAACCGTATCAAGGGAGAGCTTTTGACGGCAAATCTATACCGCTTGGAAAAGGGCGCGCGATGCGCCGAGCTGGAAAATTGGTACGACGAAAACGGGGGCGCGATCAAGATCGCGCTCGACCCCACTCTCTCCCCCACGCAAAACGCACAGCGGTATTTCAAGACCTACAACAAACAAAAGCGGACGCGGGAAATCTTAACGCCCATGCAAGCGAAGGAGGAAGCGGAGCTCGCCTACGCCGAAAGCGTGCTGTCCGCGCTTCGCGCCGCAGAGGACGAACGGGACTTAAAGGAGATCGAAACGGAGCTCGTGGAGGCGGGCTTACTTCGCGCGCCCGTCAAGCGCGTGGGCGGTAAGAAAAAGGAAGCGGAGATCCCCTTCCGCGAATACGAGCACGGAGGAATGAAGATCCTCGTCGGGCGCAACAATATGCAAAACGACAGGCTTCTCAAATACGCCTCGGGCGAGGATATTTGGCTGCACACGCAAAAATACCACTCCGCGCACGCGATCGTCGTTACGGACGGAAAGCAGGTGCAAGACGAAACGGTCTTATTCGCCGCGGAAGTTTGCGCCTACTATTCGGACGGCCGCGACGGGGACAAGATTCCCGTGGACTATTGCAAACGCAAATTCGTCAAAAAGCCCTCCAAAAGTAAGGCGGGGTTCGTGATCTACACCGATTATAAGACGATCTTAGTCAAACCCAACGCCCATAAATAAAAAATTTTTACGGCTGAAAGCCTTTTGTTATAAGGCTTTCAGCCGATTTGCAAAAAAAATTTCAAAAAAATTCAAAAAAATTTTGAAAAAGTACTTGACAAATGAAAAATTTGTGCTATAATAGAGGTACAAAAAGAAAGAACGAAACAAAAAATGTTTCAATCTTTCAAATAAAAAATTTGGAGAAACCCCGATGCACAAATAAGGGAGGGCCGACGGGAGTCGGCGAAGTGCCGTAGGGATACGGCGAAAAAATAACGTTAAAGGAGGTACGAAAAGGGATGATTCCTTACAATTCGACGCGTAGGTACTTTAACAAACAAGAGGTAAAAGGAGAATAGTCCAATGAACGGTTTCAGCGAGGAACGCAAATAAGAAAATACCCGTAAGAAAGCGCGGCACGACCGCACGGTGAAATTTTTCAAAAAGACACGGGTATAAAAAAGAGCACCACGTTCCTAACAACTCAATAAGCAAACGAAAAACCCCTGTTTTTGGCAGGGGTTTTGTATTTCTTAAAATGAATTGCGTACTGCGTACGCGTGAATTGCCGCCGTGAATTGAATTGCTTTGCAATTCGTTGCGGCTGGATTTTATTTCTCCACTCTACCGATCAGCTCGTCCAAGGAGATACCGTAAAAATCCGCAAGCTGTACGCAAAAATCTATATTCGGAAGCGCAACGCCCGCTTCCCAACGACTTATGTTTTGCTGTTTTATGCCCGTCCTTTTGGCAAGCTCCGATTGTGACAAACCGCTTGCCTCTCTATGATATTTCAAATCCTTCCCGTAGTTTTTCATATCTTTCCTCTCCTTAAAAAATATTATACACTTTTTTGTGTTAAAATAGTTGACTTACACTTTTTCGTGTGATACAATATATCTACACAAAAAGGAGTAGAGGATATGGAAAGTATTATAGACGAATTTCAAAATTATTTTTGCGAAAGGTATCCGTTGCCGAGGGATCAAGCGATTTCCGACAGGGCGTTCGCCGCATACGAAAAGTTTTGCGCGGTTTTATCGAAAGAACAAAAGGAACTTTTCGAGCAATATTTAGATCATCTTTACGAAGAAGAAGCCGCTAACGAGGACGCAACGTACAAATTCGCCTTTACGACGGGCATAAAACTGACGTTGGAGGTTTTAGCATATCGTTTCCGCAAAGAATAGGCGGCGACGAAAATCCGTCGCCACCAAGGCTTTACAACTATAGTTGTATACTCGGAGCCGAGCAATAAAAACGAAGCAAGAAGCAAGCAAGACGAGGCGAACGCGGATTTCTCGAAGGGAGATTTACTTTAGTAAACGAGCGAGAGAAAACGCAAGTTCAACGCCGTATTGCGTAGCTTATTCTTCGTTCTACACCGAGCCGAGCGAGAAAAACGAAGCAAGAAGCAAGCAATTCAAGGCGAACGCGGATTTCTCGAAGGGAGATTTACTTTAGTAAACGAGCGAGAGAAAACGCAAGTTTAACGCTGAAATGCGTAGCTTATTCTTCGTTTTTTACTCTACGCTCTTAGCAAAATGCAACAAAGAATCCTTATCCCGTACCACGGCGCCGCCGCCCAAAACGGTGGCGTATTGCGGTTCGTCGCTCACTTGATAGCGCATCTCCAGCTTAGCGCCGATATATTGCGCGAGATAGGGTATCTTCATCACGCCGCCCGATAAATACGCGCCGTTCCTGTTCACCGTCGCCGCCACCTCCGCAGGCAGCTTTTTAAGCACCATACTCGCATATTCGAGTATCCTGTCGACGTACACGCGAATACAGTCGGTCAAATCGGAAGCCTGCACGGAAGCCGCCGCAGGGCGGCAGGATTCCACCGAGCTGCCCTCCGCCACCATCGCGCCGCGCGCCGCAGGGGAGAGGGAGCCTATCTCGTTTTTAAGCCGCTCCGCCGTCAGAGTGCCGATACGCAGTCCGCTCACGCGCGAAACCTTGTTTTGAATGGTAGCGTCCATATTATTGCCGCCGATATTCATAGACACGCCGGCGATGATCCCGTCCGCGGACGCCACCGCGATATTCGTTACGCCGCCGCCGATATCCACGCAAAAAACGGGATCGGATTCGCTGAACGCCGCGCCCGCGGAAATCGCCGCAAGGTAGGGCTGTTCGACGAAATGCACCCTCTTAAGACCACATTCCTCGGCAAGATTTGCGTAATTTTCCATCGTCCGCTCGCTCGCGCCGCAGGGCACGGAAATCAAAATTTGCGCCCTTTTAAGCGCGGAGGGCTTCACGCCCACGCGCGAGAAAAACTCCTTGAGCATAGCCGCCGCAAGCCGCATATCGACGATCTCTCCCTCGTATACGGGATAGACGATGCTCGTACATTCCGCCGTTTTTCCGATCAGACTTTTGGCTTCCTTACCGATCGCCTTGATCTCCCTATCCTCGCCGGCTACCGCCACGCAGGACGGCTCGACGAGCACGATACCGCTCGAGGTATCCGCGCGGTATATTTTAGTCGTAGACGAGCCTATATCGATCGCCAACTTCCACATATCTCCCTCCGTTCGTCTCGTACCTGCCTATCCCGTTTTATAAAACCTACGGGACAGGTACGCGTTTATTCCATACTCTTTATCCGTTCCATCAATTCCCTACAAAGCTCCAGGGGAAGCCCGACCACGTTCGAATAACTGCCCCTGATCTCCTTTACCAAGCCGCCGTCCTGTATTCCGTACGCGCCCGCTTTATCCATAGGCGAGCCGCTTTTCACGTAGTCGTCTATCTTCTCCGCGGTCAGCCGTTCGAATACCACCTCCGTACGCGCCGAAGAAAGCAGCTTGACCCGTTCGCCGTTCACCGCTCCGATCATGCACACGCCCGTATAGACCTCGTGCGTTTTGTCCGAGAGCGCGAAAAGCATACGCTTTGCGTCCGCCTCGTCCTTGGGCTTTCCGAGAACCTCGCCGTCCAAAGCCACGACGGTATCCGCGCCGAGCACCCACTTGCCCTCGGCTTGCGGCAGGCGTGCGATCTCCTCCGCCTTTTGCGCGGCGAGCGTTTGCACGAGCGCTTGAGGCGTAAGCCCCTCGTCCGTCTTTTCCTCGCCCTTGGCGGGGATAATCTCAAATTGTTCGATCAGCGTCCCCAAAAGCTCCTTGCGCCGAGGGGAAGCGCTCGCTAAGATCCATTCCATAGTCTTTCAAAAAGGAAAGCCGCCCACTTACGCGCGTAAGGAAAAGCGGCTTTATCATTCGTGCTTTACAAAATTTCGAGATTTTTTCTAAACGCTCTCTTAAATTCGGGGTTTGCCGCCGAGGCGTCGCGGATCTCCAGCGCCGCGTCGCCCGAAATTTCCGTTTTCATAATGACGGAATCGCCCAAGACGTCGCAGTTGATGCCCGTCACCACGCCGCAATGCGTGCGGTCGAGGCTCTCCGCGATACGGAGCAATACGCCCAACTTCTTCACCGCGTCGAGGTCCTCCTCCAAAACGAGCTCCTTATATTTTTGCCACTCGGCAAGGGGGATATCCTCGCGGTTATGACAGCCGGCGACGAACGCGGCGAGCACGATCTCCCTGTGCGTCGCGCCCGAAATTTGCGAATTCAAAATGGTGTACCAGCTATGCTTGGCGTGATTGTAATACCGCATTCTTTGCCCGCAATCGTGCAAGCTCGCCGCAATTTTGAGTACCTTCAAATACTGACGGGAGAATTTATGCAGCACGCGAAGCTGCTTGAAAAGCTGAATGGAAAGCTGCATCACGTGTTCCACGTGGGTCATATCGCAGCCCGAATAGCGCACGATACGCTCCAAGCTATACGAAAGCACGTCGGAAATGGGCTTTTCCGTCGTAATGGGGAGGGCTTGGTTGACCATAATACCCTCTCTAAGCCCGTAGCCGCCGATCGCGAAGCCCTCGATATTCATGTACGAAACGAACGCCTTCACGATCGCCATTGCCGCCGGCATAATATCCGCGCGCTTGGGTGAAAGCCCCTTGATCTTCTTGCGCTTGTCCACGTCCAAGCCCTTGAGCATACCGTAGATGTTGTCGAATTCCTCCGTCGTAATACGGTAGTTATGGGGCGTATCGAGGGGATACTTACGCACCAGCCGCGCGATCTTGAACAGGTTCCTGAACGAGCCGCCCACGCCGATCATTTGCGCTTCGGGATCCACCTCGGACAGCCAAGGCAATTTCTTTAATTGCTCGGTGAAAAACTCCTCGATGTGCGCCGCCGCTTCCTCGGGCGTGGAATCGCTTGCAAACAGGTCGGTAAGAGTCACCGCGCCGAAAGGCAACGAGGCGAAATTGAGCAGGTTTCTACGGTTGTAATACACGATCTTCGTGCTGCCGCCGCCGATTTCGAGGATAAGCCCCTTGGGGATATCCATAGAGTTGATCACGCCGCGGTACACGAGCACCGCTTCCTCCTCCTCCGACAAAACGCGAATGGTAACGTTGCAGGAAACCTGGATCTCGTCCAAGAACGAGCGTTGGTTTTTCGCCCGTCTGACCGCCGCCGTACCCACCGCGATAATGCGGTCTACGCCGCTGGCGTCGCAAAGCTTTTTGAACATTTTGAGCGTCTTTACCGTCTCCGCGATCCGCTGGGGCTTCAAAAACCCGTCGCGGTCCATATCTTGTCCGAGCCGCACGCTCTCCTTCAGCTCGTCCACCACCATATAATGCCCGTCCGCGAACATCTCCACGATCACGAGTCTTGCCGTATTCGATCCTAAATCAATAATGCCGATCTTTTCCACTTTTTACCTCTGTCCTTTCTTCAAAGCCGTTTTCGTTCAGCTCCGTAAATTCCTTGAAAATCGGGGACTTTTCGGGCTTTCCCGCCGTCCGAAAAACGCGTTTTTCCCGTTATACCCCTTTTAATTTTTTCCCATAGTTTACCACATAAAATCCGTTTTGTAAATACCCTTTTTGAAAATTTTTTGTAATTTTGCAAATTTTTTTCATTTTTGATGTTTTTAGCTCTTTTTTTTGTGCATTTTGACAAGTAAAAAAGGAACGGATCCGCAAAAGATCCGTTCCCGTTTTTCAAAAACGCCGACCGTCCGTTTTTTATCCCCGTTTCACGCTCAAAAAGGTAACGAACGAAAGCCCGATCAAAAAGGCGCCGAACAGGCGTTTGAGCGTTTGGGAGGGCAGGGCGGTGGCAAGGTACGCGCCCGCGATAGAAAGCAGGAGCGCAGGCAGTACGATCCATAAAACGCCGCGCGTTTTAACGAGCCCGTTTTCCGCGTGCAGCTTCAGCGCGCCTACGCTCATAGGCAAAAAGGAAAAGAGGTTGGCGCATTGCGCGAGCTTTTGCTCCACGCCCCCCACGAGCACCAAAAGGGGTATAGTGACCGTACCCCCGCCCATACCCATACCGGCGGGGATACCCCCTAAAATTCCCAACAAAATATACAAATAAAAACTCATAAAAAACCAGCCTCAACGGAAAAATTTACTTAAAAACGAATAGAAAGACGCCGGCAGCCAGCTGCAACGCCGCAAAAATCAACCGCACGATCTTTTCGGGCAAGACCTGCAACAGCCGCGCGCCGAGAATACCGCCGACGGTAACGCCCAAAGCGGTGGGAATGAGTACGGAAAAATCGTAAAAGCCGCGGATAAAATAGAGCAAAAAGGAGAATAAAGATACGGGCAAAATGACCAAAATAGCGGTGGCGTGCGCCGCCTTTTCCTCGTATCCCGTCTTTTGCAAAAGGGGTACGGCGAGCATACCCCCGCCGCCGCCGAACAAGCCGTTCGCCGCGCCCACGGCAACGCCGCAAACGAGTCTTTTTCCCGTCAAGATCTTACCTTCTTCCATACGCGCCTCCCAAAAGTTGGAATTTGTGAAATATTTTACACGGATATTTTGCGTAATTTTTTGCTTTTTATCAAACTTTTTCTTTTTTTTGCCGCCGTAAACGCTTGCTATTAAATGAATTTTGTATTAAAATAATATAGCGTGGTATTTTATAATGTGTGAAAAATTCGATTTTTTCAAGCGTAATTCCCACGCAAAAAGGATAAAGTAAAAACAAGACCAAAAAAGGTGGTTTGTAATGAGAAAGATCAAAGCAAAAAACAAAAACAAATTACTCGCGTTGTTCCTGTCGACGATGATGCTCTCCTCGGCGGCGGCTTTTGCCGCGTGCTCGGAGGACGAAGCAACGACGGACGGGGACGATACGACGACGGAGGATACGACGGAGGTCGAGGACGACGGTCTTTTGATCACCAACGGCGGGTTCGAAACCTTTAACACCAACGACGGGCTCAACCTCATCGGCACGTCCGTCAACGGCTGGACGCGCTCCACCAACACGGCTACGAGCGGCTCGGCGCTTTCCTCCAAGGCGGCGAGCGGTATCGTCGATACGAGCGCGGCGGCGTGGGACGATCTCACCCTGTCCAAGCTGGGCGAACTCAAGGCTTCGGAGCTGACGGAGGAGCAAGCGGCGGAAAAATGGGAGGCTATGTCCGCAAAGGACAAGCTCGATTATATCGCGGCGTGGAAGGATAACGAGGAGAACGACGATAGGGATATCTCCGATCTCGAATTTTATCAGGCGTTCAATATCGACGACGAGGATATCCCCACCTGCGCCAACCCCAAAACGCACGATAACGGCACCGAAAATACCAAGGTGCTCATGATCCATAACGACTACTACAACAGCTCGTACGAAACGATCGGTACGGCGCAAAAATTCACCTCCTCCTCTACCGTAACGGTACAGGCGGGCACGAGCGCGCAGCTCTCCCTTTGGGTAAAGACGAGCGATCTGCAATCGACGACGAGCGGCGGCGTTTCGCAAGAGGCGGTGGATAAGGGCGCGTATATCCGCGTTACCAACAACCTCGGCGGTACTTCGCTCGATCCCCTCGAGATCAAGAACATCAATACCGACGGCGTGACGGAAAACAACGGCTGGGTACAATACACCCTCCTTTTGAAGGGCGCTTCGTTCACCGACACCACCTTTACCCTCGTTTTGGGCTTGGGTCAATCGGGCGGCACGGACAGATACGAATACGTGAACGGCTACGCGTTCTTCGACGATATTCAGGTCAAGACCTTGACGAATACCGAATACGACAAGCTCGTGGACGCGGACGAGGATAGCAATCTCGACGAGGGCGTGGCTCTAATCAAAGTAGACACCAAGAAGGACGATCGCGTGGTGGAAGCGAAGAACGTAAGCGGAGTAAAATATTTCGCGGTCGATTACTACGAAGCAGCGAAGCCGGAAAACGTCAATTCCAGCATCTTTAACGATTTTACTTGGACATTCCAAGCAACGACGGAGGAAAACGGCAACAAGACGTACGTTTCGACGACCAACCTTGCGCCGAGCGGCACGGTGGTAGCGCCTACGCTGGGCACGGGGCTTTCCAAGACGGACGGCGAGAACAACTCCCTTGACGTTATAACTAAATTTGCAAGCGTCGACGCGTTAAACGGTACGGACAACGCGTATTTGCAAACGGTATACGACGATTATTTGAAGGATACCGACGGCGACAACGATTTCCTTAAAAACCAAGCGGATAAAAATCTTTTGATGCTCCTTTCCGCAAGCGGCGCGTCGTATACGGCGAAGCTCACGGACGATATCCCGCTTGAGAAAGACTCTTATCTCGCTATCTCTTTCTTTGTAAAGACGTCGGATATGACGAACTTTACGGGCGCGGGCGTGAAAATGGAGAACGCGAACGACGTCTCCAACGCCGTTTCTCTTTCCAATATCACGACGGCGACCTTAGAGGGCGTTACGATCGGTGAAACGGAGGATTACTACGACGGTTGGCAAAAGTGCTATCTTTTCGTTTCCAACGAAACGGAAGAAACGCAATATATCAATCTTTCGTTCACGTTCGGTCCCACAACCATCTACGATTCGACGGAGACCTCCTATCAAACGGGCTTTGCGGCGTTCACCGGTTTTGAACAATATGAAATAGATAAGCCCGTTTTCAAATACGCAACGAGCGGCAGCTACGCGCAAATTTTGAATTTGGAAGAAACGGACGACGACGATAACACGAGCGCAGGCTTCGACAGCGCGATGGGCGTGTCCGACCGTCCCATCGAAGACGGCTATGCGAATTTGCAAAATTATAAGGGCGTTACGAGCGACAGCGATTACGTAAGCGCGAACGCGACGGGCAGCAACCTTGCCGTCAACACGCTGGCTACCGCCGGTCTTTTGAGCAAGGAGCATATCACCGAATTGGACGATAACGACGTCGAGATCGATAACGCGGCGTATACGGAAATTTTGACGGCGCTCGGCGCGACGGGCACGACCAACGAAGAGAGATGGGCGAGCCTGTTCGGCGGCGACGCGATCTTGGGCGAAGCGAAGCAACCCCTCGTTATCTACAATCCCGACGAGGCTACCTCTTACGGCTTTATCGGCACGAGCAAGGCGGTGACCGATTATCAACCTATCTCCGTACGCGTTAAGGTATCGGCAGGCGCGAAAGCGTTCGTATACCTGACCGATATGGACGACGATTCCTATCAAAACACCCTCTCTATCGGCAGAAACCAAACGTATTGGTATGACGACGACGGCAATATTTGCGTGAGCGATCCTACCAAGAGCGGCTTCAGCACGAAGCGGGATACGGCGTTCAAGCTGCAAGCCAACGGCTTGTATAAGGTAAATCCCACGTGGAGCGGCGCCGCGAATATCGACGCGAACGCGTACTATGCAAACCTTTCCGTTTACGAAAAGGATAAGGACAACAACAACCTGCTCGTGACGGACGGCGGCGTTTCCTACGATTATACGAGCAATTGGCTCAACGACGGCAACGACGGCGTGGCGTTCTATTATAATGAAGCGGATAGCAAATACTACGCGGACAGCAAAAAGACGGTGGTCGTGAACGACCTTGCGAGCGTGGCGGAGCTTGCGCGTTACGAAGCAAAGGCGCAACAATCGGCTATGTTCGAGGTAGGCGAAACGAACGGCAAATGGGCAACGGTCACCTTCTATATCCACGCGGGCGAAGCGACGAAGAACTACCGTTTGGAGGTTTGGAGCGGCTCGCGCGACGGCTCGGTGAAAAACCCCGCGGGTTCGGTCGTCGTATTCGATACGATCACGGCGGAAACGCTTACGGCGGATACTTGGACGAGCAATCTCGAGGAAAGAAAGGAAAGCTTGACGGAGGAAACGGACTATTTCGAAAGCGTATTCTCCTTCTACGACAGCGGTAAATTCCTGCGCTACGACGCTACGGCGGACGAGAACGGGGTGGGCGATTCGTACGAAAGCTATCTCTCCTCCGCGTATACCTCGGATATCGCGTATCTCCGTTATGCAAAGGACGGCGTATACGAAATGTATATGAACTATTCGCTGGAAGACGTAACGGTTACGGCGGACGTGGACGAGGAGGAAACGGACGACGAAACGACGGACGATACGACGGAGCCGGAAAGCGAAACGAATATTTGGCTGCTCGTCAGCTCGATCGCGATCGCGGCGGTGCTGTTGCTTGCGGTAGTGAGCATTATCGTTCGTAACGCGGTGAAAAAGGCGCGTAAAAGCCGTGGTGCGAAAGCTCCCAAGAGCAAGAAAAAATAAGCGAAAATAACGCTAAAAAACCTCACCGCTTTGGTGAGGTTTTTTGTTTCAAATTACGACGGCAAGCTGCCGCTGCCAAGCCTTTCTATCTTTCGTTAAAGCTTAGATATAGCGTATCGTCATTACGAGCCGTCGTAGACGGCGTGGTAATCTCGTATAAAGTACGTAACCGAACGACGACGAAATACAAAGTATATACGCGATTTTATATCATAAAGGGTTTTTGCGTTCCTTCCCCTGCCCCCTCGGATACCGCGGCGGCGTGGGCTTGACCTTTTCAATCACCGCTAAGCTGCGCTCGCCAAAGCCCTCCAAAAGCTCGTATTTTTCGATTTTTACGCACTTTCCGCCCAAAGCCTTATACGCGCTCTCCGCTTCGTATATTTCCTCTAAATTACCGCTTTTATAGGCGATAAAAGAGCCGCCAACCTTTACGAACGGCAAACAATATTCGGAGAGCGTATTCATTCGCGCAACCGCTCTTGCCGTCGCGTGATCGTAGCTTTCCCGAAACCTCCTATCCCGCGCGCAGTCCTCCGCCCGTAAATTATAAATATGCATATTCGAAAAACCTAAATTATCCACAACCACTTGTAAAAATTCGCATTTTTTACCCACGCTCTCGAACAGATCGAAGGAAAGATCGGGGCGCAATATCTTGAGTACGATAGAGGGGAAGCCCGCTCCCGAGCCGATCTCGGCAACGCGCGCGCCCTTCTTGAAAAGCTCGACGCCGGCGGCGCTGTCCAAGAAATGCTTATAATGCATTTCCCGCTCCTCCAAAATGGTGGTAAGATTGTATTTTTCGTTATATTCCAAAAGCAAAGCGCGGAATTTTGCGAATACTTCCGCCTTTTCGCCCTTGATCAAATTTTCCTGCTTTCGTAAAAATTCGTATCCTTCCATAGCGTTTCTATTATAGCACTTTATTTTGCAAATATCAACTGCTTTGAAAACCAAATCAAATATTTTTTTATCAACCCCTTGTGTAAAGCGTATTCCACACGGTGGATAAATACTGTGGAAAAACGAGCTTATCGTATATTTATACTTTACTTTATTATAAATATACGTTTTTACATTTACTTTCTCTTTTTTATTTTTCCACTTTTACACAAATTCTCCACTTTCTTTTCCACCGAAAAAAACGGGGTTGTCCACACCCATTTTAAGAACGAAAAAGGCTTGTCTTATAAGGGCTACGGGAAGGTCTACGTCGGGTTATCCACCTTTCCACACCCCTCTACTAATACTACTTCTTTTTCTAATTTTAATAATAAAAATAAGAGAGGATTAGAGCCTGACGCTCCTCTTTCTTCCCTAAAAGGGAAGACGGATAAAAAAAATTCAAAAAAGATGGAACTGCTCCGTTGACAAAAAATGGAAATGTGGTATAATAGATAGCGAGGTGATTTTATGAACGGCATACAAACGGCGATAGAAATAGAAAAGGCAAACGCCTGCGCCTTTACGGGACACAGGTCGTTGGACGAAGCTTTTTCGTCCGAGCTTTTGGAAAGGGAGATAGAAAACGCGATTCTTTTAGGCGTGACCGTATTTTTTAACGGTATGGCGGCGGGCTTCGATCTTATCGCCGCGGAAAGGACGTTGGCGTTAAAAAGAAAATATCCGCAAATAAAGCTGATCGCCTGTATACCCTATTACGGGCAGGAAAAAAGCTTTTCCGACGGGGATAAGAAAAGGTACGCGGAGATTTTGAAAAAAGCGGACGAGCAGGTGATCTTGAGCGAGCGGTATTTCAGAGGTTGTATGCACGAGAGAAACCGCTATATGGCGGATAGGGCGGATATGCTGATCGCTTATTGTAAAAAGGATACGGGGGGAACGGCGTTCACGGTGAAGTATTTTCAAAAAAAATATCCCTACAAAAAAACGGTTTTTCTTTGAAAAAGAAAAAAGAATTTAATACGCTGGGTTTTTGCTTGCAAAAAAAAGGCGTATATGGTACAATAAGAACAAAGAAAAAAAGTTGTGCAAAAGGAGAAAATATATGAAATTCGTATGTGAGGGAACGGTATTATCGGACGCGGCGTTTAGCGTGTGCAAGGCTTGCGCGGTCAAGACCATCACGCCCGTTTTGGAATGTATCAAGATAGAAGCGAAAAACGACGGGATCACGCTCACCGCTTACGACGGGGAGATATCCATTGAAAAAAAGGTAAAAGCCGAGGTTTTGGAGGAGGGCGAGATTTGCGTGAACGGGAAGCTGTTTGCCGATTTCGTGGGTAAGATATCCCGTTCGGAAATGGTGATCGCCGCCGACGAGGGAGGTATGATCATTCGCTACGGGGACAGCGAAACGAATATGCAAACGCTGCCCGCCAAGGATTTCCCCGTGATCGAGAACGGCGCGTTTAACGAGGGGTATTTCGAAACCAAGCAGGAGGATCTGAAAAACCTGATCGCAAAGGTGGTATTTTGCTGCGCGACGGACGAGAGCCGTCCTATTTTGAAGGGGTGTCTTTTGGAAACGAAGGAGGGTAAGCTGACGGCGACCGCGCTCGACGGGTTCAGAATGGCTACCTCCTATTGCGAAACGAAGGTGAGCGACGGGGAGATGAAGCTCGTATGTCCGGCGAGAACGCTTACGGAAATTTCCCGTATGATAGAGGGAGAGGAGTCTTTGAAGATATACGCGCATAAAAACCGTCTTGCGGTGGGCGTGAACGATACGGTGATCACCTCCCGCTTGTACGCCGGCGAGTTCGTCAGAAAGGAAAATATATTCCCCGTCGATTTCAATACGAAAGTCACGGTAAACAAAAGCGAGATCGTAGAAAGCGTGGAGCGCGCTTCCGTACTCATTCGCGGCGATAAAAACAATCTCGTTTTATTCGAGATCAAAAACGACAAGATCAATATCAACGCCAACTCGGAGATGGGTAAGGTGGAGGAGACGATCGCCGCCGAGCTGGAGGGCGAGGAATTGAAGGTGGCGATGAACGGCAAGTATCTTTTGGACGCGCTCAAAGCGCTCGACGAGGAGAAGATCGTGCTTTCGTTCAACTCCCCCGTTTCGCCGTTTACTTTGGAAAACAGCGAGGACAAGCGCAGTCAATATCTCGTTTTACCGTTGAGAACCGGCTCGTCCGCACAATAAAATCAAGACAAAAAGCAAAAAAGAGCGTAAAATTGCTTGACGGATTTCGGTTATTTGCGATATAATAGGAAAAGTTATCGTGGGGAGTATCGCGATATCGAAAAAAAAACGAAAAAAAAGAAAACTGAAATAAAAGCAGGAGAAAGATCATGAAAAGAACCTATCAACCCAAGAAAAGACAAAAGAGCAAGGTACACGGCTTCCGTAAGAGAATGGCTACGAGCGCGGGCAGACGCGTGTTGAAGCGCCGTCGCGATAAGGGTAGAAAAAGACTTACGCACTAAATAAAAGCGTAAAGACCCAAGGGTAAAAAAAGCGATTCCTTTCCTTTTTATCAAAGGAGAGGATTTGCCATTTTAGAAATGAAATATATAAGGCTTAAAAAACAATCGGATTTTCAAAAGCTGTTTCAAAAAGGGAAAAGAGCCTTTTCCCCCTCGCTTACTATGCTGTACCGCGCCGCGTCAAAGACGACGATGGGTATATCCGTCGGAAAAAAGCACGGCAAGAGCGTGCAAAGAAACCGCATAAAACGGTTGCTTAGGGAAGCGTTCCGCGCGGAGGCGGAGCGTATGCAGGGCACCTACGCGATCGTGCTTATTCCCAAAGTGAGAGAGGAATACAGCTTGAAAACCTTTCGGCAACACTTGCAATGTATGATAAAAAAGGACAACCTGTAAAACTCAGCTTTTTCCGCCTGTGCAAGGAAAACGGACGGTACCTTCGAAAAAAGGTATTCAAGCCGTACGGAAAAATGCTTTGTATGCGTTTGATCCGCTTTTATCAAAAGTATTTGTCCAAAAAACGCTGTCCGTACAAGCCCTCCTGTTCGGAATATACCTTGGAGTGCATCAACAATCAAGGGGTCTTGATCGGGATATTGCTCGGCGCGTGGCGGATATTACGTTGCAATCCTTTTACGAAAGGGGGGTACGATCCCGCGCCCGAACCGTTTTTTAAGAAAAGATGGCTGTTATAAGCGTTCTTTGGGTATAAAAAAAGAAGATAACGCCTTTTGAATAAGGGGCGAAAAGGAACACAATGGAATTTATGCAATTGTTAAGCAGCGTTCCCGTATCTTTGTACGGGCAAACGTTCGACATTGACCTCAACTGGATAGGTAATTTGATCAGATTGCTCATCACAGCCGTCGGCTCGGTGGGCGTCGGTATCATTTTATTCTCTTTGATCTTGAAGGTTATCGTTTTGCCTTTCGACGTCTATCAACGGATATCGATGCGCAAGCAAAACCTCAAAATGAAAGAAAACCAAGAAAAAATGGAAAAGCTGCAAAAGCAGTATGCAAACAATAAGGAAATGTATAACCAAAAGGTTATGGAAATGTATAAGGAGAGCGGTATTTCTATGTTCTCCTCCTGTTTGCCCATGATCCTTTCCATGGTCATCTTTATCGTCGCGATCAACGCGTTCAACGCGTACGCGCAATACGCCAACGTGCAAAATTACAACACGATGGTCAAGGCGTACAACGCCGCGATCGTGTCCTACGCGCCCGATTTAAACGAGATCGCCCAGGATAACAGCGGTATCACCGTCACGGACGACGGGAGCGTTGTTATCGTAAAAGACGCGGATAAGCCCGTTTTCTATACCGTAGCTTATCAAGCGGATTACGCGGCGGATAATTACGCGTACGTGAAAAACGCGGAAAAGAGCTATGCGATAGATACCGCCGTCGCGCTTGCGGATAACGATATCAAGGCGTACGTGGACGGCAAGGTTGCCGCGGGTACGCAGGAGAGCGACGCGCTTTCCTCCTATTTCTACGAAAAGGCGCAAGAGGCGGTCGTCGTAGCGTACGAAACGGAGGTTTACGAGCGGACGAGCTTCCTTTGGATCAAGAATATTTGGGCTACGGACGCGAGCTATAAGCACCCCGTGCTCGATTATACCTCGTTCCAAAGCGAAATTTCGCGCGAGGAATTTAACGTGAACGGCGAGGAGGTCGATTTCGGCGATCTGACGACGACGGTGTACGATTCCGATTCGTATAACCATATCACCGCCAAGCTCGACAAGCAAAAGGACCAAGCGAACGGGTATTATATCTTGATCGTGCTGTCCATCGGTACCATTTTGTTACAACAATGGATATCCATGCGCGCGAACAAGGAACAGCAAAAGTACGGCTCGGTGGACGGTCAAGGCGCTTCCCAGCAAAAGATGATGCTCGTCATTATGACGGTGATGTTCGCGGTATTCTCGTTTATGTACAGCTCGGCGTTCTCGATCTATATGATTATGAGCAACATTCTCTCCCTCTTATCTACGCTTATTATCAATAAATTCGTGGATAAGCGAGCGGAAAAGGCAGAGGAGAAAGCGTTTAGAGAAAAGTACGACAGGGCGTATTCGTCGCGCGCGGCAAAAACGGCCGGCTTGCGGACGGGTGGTAAAAACGCTAAAAACGACAAAAACGCCAACAAAAAGAAATAAGTGAGAGAAATTTTCCGCCTATAATTCAGGCGAAAGGGGATATAGAAAAATGAAATACACGGAATTTACAGGCAAGACGGTGGAGGAAGCCGTCGAAGAGGGGCTGAAAACGCTCGGCTTAACGGAAGATCAAGCGGATATCCGCGTTTTGGAGGAGGGCAAGAAAAAGCTGTTCGGCTCGGTGAAAGCGCGCGTGGAGATCGCGGCGAAGGGCTGCGAGGCGTGTGACTGCGCGTGCGAAAGCGAGAACGATAGCGAGGAAGCGCCCGTAGCCGTGAAAACGGGTGAAAAGACGGACGGAGAGAGAACGGTCGAATTCTTGGAAGGGCTGTTCAAGATCCTGAAGATCACCGCTTGCACGGAGCTCGTTTCCGAGGGCGAAAAGGTGGAGATCAACGTGACGGCGGCGAACACCAACGCGGTGATCGGTAAGCGCGGCGTTATGCTCGACGCCATTCAAACGCTTGCCGGCGCGGTGGCGAACACGGGCAGGGATAAATATAAACGCGTGGTCGTCGATTGCGAAAACTATCGCGAAAACAGGGAAGCTACCCTGAACAAGCTTGCGGAAAACCTCGCGCAAAAGGCGATCCGCTTGGGTAAGAAGGTAAAGCTCGAGCCGATGAACCCGTACGAAAGACGGATCATTCATTCGGCGCTTTCCGAGCGCGAGGGCGTAAAGACGGAGAGCGAGGGCAAGGAGCCAAACCGTTATATCGTCGTTATTCCCGATAATTTGGAGGACCCGACGGCGGAGGCGATCCCTGCGCGTACGGAAAGAAGAAACGATCACGGCAGAGGCAGCTCGCGCGGCGGCTACGGCAACCGCGGCGGCAGGGGCGGCTCGCGTGGATTCGGTAATCGCAGCGGCGGCTATAAAAAGTTCAATCGCGACGGCGCTAGCTCGGGTAGCTCGGGCGGTACCAGCTTGAAAAAGGATCACGATTTCTTCGGTATCTTCCTCGGTAACAGCGGTAACAGCGGCGAAGAAGAATAATAACGAATATAAAGGAAGCCCCCGACGGATAACCGTCGGGGGCTGTTTATCTACGAAAAGAAAGAGAGCGGCGCTATTTTTTCCAAAGGCGTTTGATCGCGAAATATAACGGCGCGCCCAGACCGTAGACCCATACCGTTTGCGTGAGTAGGAATATGCCCACGTTGGCGAAATACGCCGTCCAAACGGTGGCGTAAGTCCCCGTATCGCCGAATAAAAAGACGATGATAAGGGGTATGGCGAACGCGTTGACGAGGACGGGGAACAAGCCGCCCAAAACGATCCTTACGCCGTCGCGCTTGCTTATCCGACCGATACAATAGGTCCCGAGCGCGGCGAGCAGGGTGGCGAGGGAGCCGAATACGATATCGTATACGCTGTACGCCGAAACGATATTCGAAAGCATACACCCGACGAAAAGCGCCGGCACCGCTTCGGGGAAAAAGAGGGGTAAAATACAAAGCGCCTCTGCCGGACGGACTTGGAAGGGTCCGAAAGCAAAGGACATAAAAGCGTACGTGAGTACCACGTACAACGCGGCGATAACGCCTGCGCGACAAAGCCGCTTGGTGGTGAATACCTCGTTCATTCGTATACCTCGGTTTTTTTATTTGGAAGTGTTTACCGAAAACCTTCCCGTTACGCTACTTATTATAGCACGCCGCGCACGCGCTGTCAACCGTTTTTTCGGGCGGTTGCGCTTAAATCGCGCCGATTCCAAAGCAAAGAGGCGAGGGCGTCGGAAATGAGCTCGGACATCGTATATACGAGGTTTAAGCGCGTGGTGTTCAAAAGCCCGTAGTTGGCGAGCGAGCGCTCCGCGACGATCCCCATTACCGAAATATCCCCGATCGCGCCCAGCTTTTTATTGGCGCCCGCCCCCGGGTATAAGGGGGAGTCGGTGAGCTTGATAAGCCCGATATCGCCCTCCGCACCCACCGCCGCGTCCACGGCGACGATCTGACTGCCCGCGTGCGTTTCGCGAAGAAAGGTACGCAAATATTTGATCTCCTTGGCGGTCACGGGCGCGGCGAGCGTGCCGTATACGAACGTCGCGATACCCTGCGTTTTGTATTTGAGCATAGAGCCCGTGATGGGTCCCAAGCTGTCCCCGATCGCCAGATCGCTGCCGATACAAACCACGACGGGCGGCTTGTCGAGGTTGCCGTCGAAATGCCGTTGAAACGCGGCGTTTTTCGAGCGTGATCCCGTACCTGCGTCCTCCTTTTCGCCCGTTTTTCGCGCGAGCGAGCGCGGCGTGAGCTTGCGCTCCAAATCGGCTCGGAGCAATTTATCCGCCGCCATCGCCGCGCCGTCCGCGGCAAGCTTGTTGTAAACGTGAAAAGAATATTCCATAGAAAAACTCCGAAAAGTGTAATGTGGTAGGATTTATATGAGATTGCCAAACGGCAAGCTGCGCGCAACGACAAGGGTGGGAAAAGGGGAGAACGGTTTAAGTATAGCCCGAAAGCGGGGTTTACAAACGGAAAAAAACGGAAAAAATATTTTTCGGGAATTTTCTTTTTTCTCTTGAAAAAACCAAAGGCTTGTGCTATAATGGTTGCATACCGAAAAAAAAGGAGGAGGGACGAAGAATGGAAAATCTTTGTGCGGCTTGGTTGCCGTACGCCGTGGACGGCGTGGCGATCGCCGTGATGCTCGCGTTTTCTATCGTGGCTTCGAAAAAGGGCTTCGTACAATGCTTGTTCGGCTTCGTTTCGACGATCGTAGCCATTCTCGTCGCGCTCCTTTTAATGAAAGGCGTGGTTTCTTGGACGAACGGCTTATTCGGCTTGCAGGGCGCGATCGAACGGGGCGCGACGAACGGGCTTTCCAATATCAAGGGCTTTGCCGTCGATATCTCCTCGGCGGGCTTGCGCGAATCGCTGGCAGGTAAATTTCCCAGCTTTATCATCAATATCGTCGTGGACAGCGTGGGCAATTCCGAAGTGCCCGTCGGTACGACCATCGCAAGCGCGGTGGGCGGTACGATCGCCAAATTTACCGTTACCTTGATCGCGTTTTTCTTGTTGTTTTTTCTCGCCAAGCTCTCGTTACGGCTTTTGGAGCGCGTGCTTTCCTCCGTCGTGGAGAATTTGCCTATCGTGGGCGCGCTCAACACCCTTTTGGGGTTTGTCGTGGGCGCGTTGGAGGGACTGCTGTTGATCAGCGGCGTGATCGCCGTGTTCGCTATGTTCCCCTCCGAGGGTATGGCGAATTTCTTTAACGGGTGTACGCTCGTCAGGTGGTTGTATAACGACAATCCCTTGCATATCGTTTTCAGTTGGTTTATCGTGTAGTGCGGTAGGCTTTTATACGAGAGAGCTACGCCTCCTCGGATTTTTTCCGAGGAGGCGTTTTTTTGCGCGCTTGCATAATATATATGGTGCGTGTGCATAAAAATCGCCCCGAAAAAAGCGGCTTCGCCGCAAAAAATAAAAAAAATCAACGAAAAATCAAGAAATTTCGGTCAAACGTTTGACAAGACGGGGGGGGGGTGCTATAATAGAGAAAACGAAGTGAATAAATTCATTTCGTTAAATAAAATACGTTCATAAAACAAAAACAGGAGGCTTTTATGAAGAAGAAATTATCGGCAGTAGTAGCACTTGGCTTGGCTTTCGGCTTTGTATTCAGCGCAGGCTGTTCCAAAGACCCCGAAACACCCCCCGAAACACCGTTTGACCCCGCGGATTTCACCACGGCAAAGACGGAGGACGACATCTATACGGCGGTTAAGTACGGCGTAGACGAGTACGGTAAGTACACGGGCGCAATGACCGTCGTTATGGAGGGAAAGGGCGGTTCTTCCGAAACGATGGGCGAAGACGGCGGCTCGTATGAAACCGAAAGCAAGTCTACGGTTTCTTGGGATCCGACGACGAAAGCGTTGTATATGAATCAAGAAACCAAGACGACGGAAAAGGAAGGCACAACGACGACGGTTTCGACGAGAAAGCAGGTTGGCAAGTACTATAAAGTCGGCGAACAATATTACGGCTACGTTAAGTCGACGAGCAAGGTCGGCGACGCGGACGAGCAAACGCAAGAGCAGCATTATAAGATCACGGAAGCGTTCTTGGAGCAAACCATTGAACAACTGAAAGATACGTATGCGGACGTAGAGGACGTAAAAGAATATTTACCCGATGGTGAGTTTACTACCCTTGCGGGCGCGTATGAAACGGTATATTCCGCGCAGCTTCAAACGCAAAAGACTAAGGACGCGAACGCAAAGGCTACGGCGGCTGTTACGGCGACCAACACCGAAGGCGTATTGGAAACCAAGATCGTAACCAGCACCGAAACGACGGACGAAATCGAAGACGGCGTTTCCGGTTTGATTAAGAGCGACAGCGAATCGAAAATCGTTGCAAAAGACGGTAAATTCAGCGAAGCGTATACGAGCTTCACGGTAAGCGCAAGCGCGACCGTGGACGGCGTTGCTTGTACGATGTCCGAATCGGAGGCTTCGTCCGTTAAGATTACCTATTCGTTCGATCAAGCAGGATTCGATTCCGTTACGGCGGCGAGCACGGATACGGCGATCGATATGCCGAGCTCGAGCGGTAGCGGATACGTAGAAGCTAAATTTAACGTGGTTGTCGGCGATTGGACTCATGAGTTTGACGGCGGAAATTCGTCGACGTATCCTGCGCAAGATGCGTTTAATAACTACGTAGGCTCTCACTTTAGTTATAGCAACGCTTATACCGTTACTTGGTATACCGATTCGGCTTGCACGACGGCGGTAGATTGGACGGATAAGAAGATAGACTACTTAAACGACAAAACGTTCTACGGTAAGATGACGATCGAAGAAGGCAAAGCGGTTGTTTTGAAAGAAATTACGTGGGCGGATAAGCGTAGCGACGCTTATAAGATTGTATTCGGCGAAGTTTCCGGAAACTCGTATCTTTCGAACGTGCAAGGCTTTACCGTAAATACGGACGTTGCGAACAATAAATATGAGTTCGAAGATAGAGAAGGCTTCAGCGAGGGACTCGTTATTTACGTAAACGGCGTTGCGCAAGCGGACACGGCTACCGACTTTACGTATGAAGCAAATAAGATGTATGTTGTAAACTATTGCATTGAATATACGGATACGAACAGCAGATTTAACGTTTTCAAGCCGTACTAATTAAAAACGCAAGAAAAGAGGAGAGCTTCGGCTCTCCTTTTTTTGTTGCAACGGATAGTGTGTGTAGGCGGTGGAAAGTGTGGAAAACTTTTTCAAACGGCAAAAAAGGGCTGTGGAAAGATTTTCGTCGAAAAAGAAAAAAGGAGGACGAGTTTTGTCGAAAACATAAATTTATAAAATTATGCATACGGGCAAAAATCCACCTTTTCCACCGTAATTGTGGAAAAACGGGGGTTGTCCACCCATTTCCTCGTGTATTTGTGGATAAATCACCGTGGATAACCGCTCTTTTTACGTCCGTTTTGCGGTGGAAATCGCTACAACCCTTGAAACACCGTCGTTTTTCTGTGGATAAATACCCCAAAACCGTTTCCCGAAAAGTTGCTTTTTCGGGGTATTTTTTGTGGATAAGCGGTTTCCTCCGTTCGTAAACATGCCAAAAAGTGGATAAAATTGCGTAAAAACGGGCGGTTTTTCCACAAACAAACGTTTATTTTGCAAACGGGCAAAAGTTTTCCACATTATGCACGGGGAAATAAACGCATAAAACGGGCGCCGTGGTGAATAAACGCGGCTGAATTTTATATGAGATCGCCACATAGCTAAAGCTGAGCGTGGGGGCGCGGCGTGCGTTTAGCGGACGTTGCGGAAGGTGACTTTTATATCCGCGAGGGCGTTTTTGAGCGCCTCGTCCTTTAACGCTTCGTAGCGCCTGCTTTCGTATTTTTGCAGCTTTTCGCGTACGCCGAACAGGTCGCAGCCGCACGCGCGGCATTTTTCAAAGGCGCTCGATATTTGCGCCGTAAGCAGTTTTTCCGCCGCCGCAAACGCGCCCTCGGGTACGTCCCCGACGTCGCGCACGCTTTCGAGCGGCAACGCTTTGGAGTTATCCAAAAGACCCGCCGCCATCGTGATCTCGAGCTTTATCGTCGGTCTACCGTCCGCGCCCAAGACCAGCTTGTTTTTATGCCCGTTGCGTTTGATCGTCAGCGTGCAAACGGCGTTTTCCTCCTCCACCGAGTACGCCGCGAGCCGCAGCTCGTGCTCGACGGCGTTAAAGGCGAAGGTTTCCTCTACGCTCCATTTACCCACCCGTTTGCCCGCGTAAAACAGCGCCGTTTCTCCCGCGCTGAAAACGGGCTTGTCTTGCTCGTCCTGTCCGCCGCTTTCGCTTGCTTGCGAGCCGCTTTCGCTGCCCGTGCCGCTCGATTGACCGTTGGATTGGCTACCCGACGATTGACCGCCCTGTCCGCTTTGTCCGCTCTGTCCGCCGCTCTCGCCCTCGGAGGCGCTACCGCCGCCGCCCCCGTCGCCGATTTGCTCTTGTTGGGGTTGGGTCTTGAGAATGGGCAAATAGCCGCTTTTGCCGTCGGAGAAGTAGCCGATGGCGAACTCGCGCAAGGTTGCGGGGAGGACGGTGCCCACGCGTTCGGCGTGGGGAGAGAGGACCTTTTGCATAGCCACGCTGCCCGACGGGTCGACGAGGGCGGTGACGTTGAGCATGTCCTTTGCCGTGCCGTCGCAGGTGGCGACGAGGCAATTGTCGGACATATACTCGTCGAGCAGGAAGAAGCCGAGGGCGTCGAAAACGTCCTGCTCCGCCGTTTTTTCCCCGACGACGAGCAGCTTGCAAAAGACGAGCTTGGGGTACCAGCCCGTTTTGGCGTTGATCTCCTCGAACGCGTCCGCTACCGTTTTGCCGCGGCTGACGATCTGCACCGTTTGCGAGGCTTTGCCCTGTTTGGAGGATTGGGGTATGGCGATTTGCGAGGTCACGATAAAGGTGTCCTCCTCGCGGTCTAGCCCTACCGCCATAATGAGGGCGGTCTTTTGGACGTCGATCAGTCCGAAATTGCCCGAGAAGAATAAAAAGATCAGGGCGATCACGATCACGATATAATAACGTATGGTGTTTTTGACGTGGGCGCTATGCATTTCGTTTCTCCTTTCGTTTTGCTTTTTTGCCCGTTAACGCGGGTAGGAGCAGGAGTAGGGGTATGAGGTCGGCGAAGAGATAGAACAGGACGAACAGCTTGCCCGATATCAAGGCGTAAACGCCGTCGTAATATTTATTACAAAAGAGGACGAATAAAAACGCGACGAGGGCGACGGCGACGGAGAGCAGGGTTTTACGGCTCGTGCCCGTGGTGCGCGCTAAGCAATGCACGCCGTAGGAAAGAGGGGTGCAAACGAGAAAAAAGAGGACGATGCAAAGGATATATACGAGCAACAGGTCGATACGCCCGACGACGGAGAGGGCGGGGAAGTATTGCGCGAGCTTGGCAAACGCGTAATGCTCGCGTGCGGCGAGGGTGGAATACACCGCGTAAAACACGCCGAGGAAGAGGAGCACGAGCGTTGCGCCGAGCGCGTAGCCGAGCGAGATCTTTTTGCCGTCCCCCTTTTTATAGCGTAAATTGCCGATCAGGGGCAATAAAAGCACGGTATCGGAGAAATGGGGGGTGGTGTAGGTGAACGCCTTTGCCGAGTCGGATAACGGGCGTTGAAAGATGGGTAAGAGGTTGCTCGCGTCCGCTTCGACGAGGGACATCAAAAGGAGTAATAAAAAGGGGAGCAGGAACAAGAACAGGGAGAGATCGGCGAGCCTGCCGACGCATTTCAAGCCCTTGGTGCAAACGAAGCCGCAAAGTATGAAAAAGAACGCGAAGGAAAAGAGGGTGGGCGAGGTGTCGTAGAACGCCGCGTAGACGAATTTTTCGAGGTCTAAAAGGGGTAAAACGGCGTAAAAAAGGAAGAACAGGGCGTAGGCGATATACACCAAGGTCGACCATTTGCCCAGCGTTTCCTCCATTTTCAAAAGGAGGGGCTTATCCGAGCGCGAAGCGGCGTAGAGGAGGAGAAGAAGGACGCCCGTTTGTAATAAAAAGTGCGCGAGGGCGGGCCAAAGCAGGTCGCCTTGGGCGTAGCGGGCGAGGAGGGAGGGGGTTTCCATCAGCTTATAAACGGGCAGGACGAACGCCGCGAAAAAGGCGATTTGACGGGCGTGTACGCCGTCGTTTTCGGCGATTGCGTTGGAATAGGGCATATTATCGGTTCTCTCCTTTTTTGGTTTTGTCCGCGCCTACGACGAGGCGCGTTTTGTTTTTCGGGCGCAAGAACGAGGGGCGCGAAGAAAGGCTTTGCAGGTCGTATTTTACGACGGCGTCGCGTAGATCGCTCTTTAGCAGCGGAGAAAAGGGGGCGAGGGGCGGCGTGCCGAACGAGTCGGCGGTGATCAAATAGCAAAGCGTGAACGCCGCCAAGAGCACGATACCGAAGGGGCCTAAGCCGCCGCCGACGAGCAGGAACAGCCAACGGAGCAGACTGCCCGTTTCGACGAAATTGGGGACGGTATACAAGCATATACCCGAAAACGCGACGATAATGATCGCGGGCGTGGATAAAAAGCCTGCGGAAACCGCCGTTTCGCCGAGTACGAGCGCGCCCACGACGGATAGCGACATACCCACGTATTTGGGCATACGGATACTCGCTTCCTTTAAGATCTCCAAAAGCAGCAGCACGACGAACATTTCCATACTCGGCGAGAGGGGTAATTCGCGTACGCTGCTGGCGATCGTGAGCATAAGACCGAGGGGCAGCAGCTGCATTTTGAATAGCTGTGCGGAAACGTAGAAAGCGGGGAGCAGTATGGCGACGAACAGGGAAACGAGCCGCAAAAAGCGAAAGACGGTCGCGGTGAACGGGGAGATGAAATAGTCCTCGCTCGTTTGCAGGTCCTCGGTGGTGATATAGGGCGCGGTGAGGGCGATGGGGGAGCCGTCCACCAAGATCCCCACCCTGCCCTCGGCGATCTTTGCCGTAAAGATATCCGGCTTTTCCGTCGTGCCGACGGTGCGGAATAGCGAGTGCTTGCGCGGCGCTAAAAACGCCGCGATATACGAGGAGTCGGGCAGGTTATCGATTCGTATGCTTTCGATTTTTTTCTTGATCTCCTCTTTCACGCTTTCGACGGAGGTACCCGCTAAATAACAAAGGGTGACGGCGGTGTACGACTGTTTGCCCACGCGTAGCGTTTCAAAGCGTAAATTGGGGGATTTCAAGCGCTTTCTGACCAGCGCCATATTCGTTTTGATATCCTCGATAAAGCCCTCGCGAGGACCCTTGACGGCGACGTCGGTGGGCGGCTCCATGATCGCGCGGACGGGAAGCAGCTTCGCGCCCGCGATAAAGCCCGTCGCGATACCGTCCACGAGGAGCAGGGTGTTTCCGTCGAGGATCTCGTTCACGCCGTCTTGCAGCGTTTCCGCCGTCTTAAATTCGGGAAAAAGCTGTGCTTTTTCCACGACCTTTTCCGTTTGGTCGGTTTCCCGTTTTTTTGCGTTCGTTGCGTCCCTGCCCCCGTCCTTTTGCGGTAAAAGCCTTTTTAGCGCGGCGGCGCTGAGGGGCGCGGCGACGAGGCGCGCGAGCAGCTCCTTGTTCACGACGCCGTCGGCGTAGACGAGCGCGCAGGCGATCTTGTCCGCCGTTGCAAAGGAATAGGTCAAAATATCCTCGGAGGGGAGGAGCTTTTTGAGCGTTTGTAGGTTTTTATCAAGCGCCGCCTCGAAGGCGGCCGTATTCGTCGTATTCACATAGGCAAGTATGCGTTTTCGCGAGAGGAACTATCCGCTTTTTATTGACTTTTTCGTGAAAGCTTGGTATACTATAAAAAAGGAGGAACGGTCTATGGAAGCGTGGGAGCTTGGCGAGTATGAAGTGCTCGAGGATATGTTGATAGACGGGTTGAAGATCGTGCAGGACGTGCGATTGTACCGCTTTACCTCCGATTCCGTACTGCTTTCGCGGTTTGCGCGCGGTAAAAACGGGGATACGGTGGCGGATTTTTGCTCGGGGAGCGGTATCGTCGCTTATCATTTCTACGCGCTGCATCGGCATAGACTGAAAAACCTTACCTTTACGCTGTTCGAAATGCAAGAGCCCTTACTGCGTTTATCGCAAAAGACGGCGCTCGTCAACGAGTTTACGGATTTTTCTTTCGTGTTGGGAAAATTGCAAGAGATTCCCGAGCGGTATCGGGAAAAATTCTCGCTCGTTTTATGCAATCCTCCTTACGAGCGCGGCGGCTTTGACAACGAGGCGTACGAAAAGGCGGTTTGCAGGAAGGAATTGACCCTCAATTTGGAGGAGATCGCGCGCGCGGCGGCGTTCGCGCTCAAATTCGGCGGTAGGATCGCTATGCTGCACCGCGCGGACAGGGTCGCGGAGGTGTGTTATACCCTCAAGGCGCATAATATCGAGGTCAAGCGTATGCAATTCGTGTCGGGAAAGGAGGGCGCGAAGCCCTATCTCGTGATGATCGAGGGCGTGAAGGGCGGAAAAGTTTCATGTGAAACACTTCCGACGATCGTTAATTAAGGAGAGGATATGGTATATTTCGTAGCAACGCCGATAGGCAACTTAAAGGATATCACCTTACGTGCGCTCGAAACGCTTAAGGAGGCGGACGTTATTTTTTGCGAGGATACGCGGCATACGCTCAAGCTTTTGAACGCGTACGAGATCAAAAAGCCTTTGTACGCGTGTCATAAATTCAACGAAACGGCGGCGGCGCAAAAGATACTCGAGGCGGCGCGGCGCGGGGAAAAGGTCGCGGTCGTGTCCGACGCGGGGACGCCCGTCGTGTCCGACCCCGGGAATATCGTTTGCAAGACGCTGCGCGAGGCGGGCGAGCCGTATACCGTTATCGTGGGGGCGTGCGCGTTCGTGGCGGCGCTGGTGTTGTCCGCGTTGCCTGCCGACAGGTTTGCGTTCCTCGGTTTTTTACCCGATAAAATCGGTGAAAAACGCGCCTTTTTGGAGCGATATAAGGACAGCGATCTGACCCTTGCGTTCCACTCGGCGCCGCAGGATATCGACAAGGACGTGGCTACCATGTACGAGGTGTTCGGGGATAGGAGCGCCGCAGCGGTGCGCGAGATCACCAAGATACACGAGGAAACGGTATGCTTCCGATTGAAGGACGGCTTGCAGGGAGAAAAGCGCGGCGAGTACGTGCTGATCGTCGAGGGCGCGGCGGAAAAGGAGTGCGCGCTCAACGCGCTGTCCGAGGTGGAGCATATCAAGCATTATATGGCGTTGGGTATGGAGAAAAAGGAGGCGTTAAAACGCGCGGCGAAGGATAGAGGGGTGTCCAAATCCGAGCTGTATCCTTTTAGTATCGATCTATGATTAAAAAGGGGCGCGTTGGGTTACAATATAAATAGGAGTAAATGAATATGTATTATTATTTTATATCGTTCGGTCTTATTTTACTTTGTGCGATTATCGCCGGCAGCGCGAGCAGGAAGGTGCATACCACCTATCAGGCGCAAAAGGAGATAGGCACGCGCTCGCACGCGACGGGGTACGATACGGCGGTGAAGCTTTTACGGGCGAACGGGATAAAGGATATTTCCGTGGGGCGAGTAAAGGGCGAGCTGACCGACCATTACCATCCGACGAAAAAGGTGGTCAATCTTTCCGAGGGCGTGTACGGCAGCGATTCGGTTGCGGCGGTGGCCGTTGCCGCGCACGAGATCGGGCACGTCGTACAAAAACAGCGCGGCTATTTACCGTATAAGCTGCGTTCGCTGCTCGTGCCTATCACCAACCTCGGCAGTCGTTTGGCGTTGCCGCTCGTTTTGCTCGGTTTGATCCTGGACTTATTCGTAGGACTCAATCAAAATTCGAATATCGGATATTATACGGCGCTTATCGGCGTGGCGTTATACGGGCTTTCGACGGTGTTTGCGCTCGTTACCCTGCCCGTAGAGTGGGACGCGAGCCGTCGGGCTAAGAAAATGCTTTTAGAGGAGGGGATCTTGACGGAGGACGAATTGCCGTTTGCCGAGGAGATGCTTTCCGCGGCGGGTAAGACGTATATGGCTTCCCTCTTGACCTCCCTCGTCTATTTCCTGCGGTTTGCGTTATGGGTGTTTTTATTATTCGGCAACCGTCGCAAACGGTAAAACGAAGAATAAGCTACGCAATACGGCGTCGGGCTTGCGTTTTTTCTTGGTCACGTACGAATGGTACGCTCCCTGCGAAAAATCCGCAACGAGCACTAAATTCCAAGCTTAAGCGAAAGATAGAAGGGCTTGGCGGCGGCAACTTGCCGCTATGCGTCGCGCTTCGGCTAACGCCTCCGCTTGCAATGACGTTCGTCGTATGCCTTTATAAGTATAATTGTAGGTTAAGACTCGTAAAAAAGACCTTTCCGATTTGGAAAGGTCTTTTCGTTTCGTTTGTTTTAGTGGGAGCATTGTTCGTTTTCGGGGAGGGAGATTTGTATCTTGCCCGTCAAGCGGATATCCCGCGAAGAAGCGCCGACGAGGATCTCGAAATCGCCGTTTTCCACGTACCACTTTTTCAGGGATACGCTGTAATACGCGAACGAACGGGCGTTGAGGGTCACGCTCACGCGCTTGCTTTCCCCTGCCTTGAGCGCCGTTTTCGCAAAGCCTTTCAGCTCCTTGACGGGGCGCGCGACCATCGCGAACACGTCGCGTACGTATACCTGCGAAATCTCCTTGCCGTCCACGTTCGAAATATTCTTGACGGTGAAAGAAACCTCGTAGTCCGTTTCGCTCTTTTTATCGACGGTCAAATCGGAATATTCGAAATCGGCGTAGGAAAGTCCGTGCCCGAACGGGAACAGCACCTCTTTTTCCGTTTTATCGTACCAACGGTAGCCGACGAACACGCCCTCCCGGTATCTTTCCGTGAAGCCGTCGCCGCACGCCTCGCCCGTCGGCGTGTCGGCAAGGCAAAGAGGGAAGGTTTCGGACAGCTTGCCCGAGGGACACACCTTGCCCGAAAGGATATCCGCCACCGCTTCCTGCGAAGCTTCGCCCGTGAAGCCCGCGAACACGATCGCCTTTACCTTATCCGCCCAAGCGCTCATATCGATCGCGCTGCCGGCGAGCACCACGACGATCACGTTCTCGTTCACCTTCGCCGTGTTCAAGATCAGATCCTCCTGCGTACGGGTCAAGCGAATGGAAGTCCTGTCGCGCGCTTCCGTTTCCGTAGACGGGCCGTTGCTTACGCAAACGACGACCGCGTCCTTGCCGTACGCGTCCTGATACGCGAACCGTATGCCGCATACGTAATAATAGGAGTCGACAACGGCTTGGCTGTCGCTCACCACCGCCTTGCCGGCGAGCCTATCCGCAAGCTCCTCTTTGAGCGAGCGCGGTTGATAATCCGTTTCCGCGAACGCGCTACCGCCGCCGCCCATAGCGGAGTACGGGCCGGTCACTAAAATATCGCCGCCTTTTAAGGGCAGGATATTATCCTCGTTTTTCAAAAGCACGATACCTGCCTGCGCGATCTTGACCGCGTTTTGGTGGCGCTGTTCCTTCGTCGTGGTGATCACCTTTTTATCGTTTTCCGTCTTTTCCATCAGCGCCAAGATCTTTTCCACGCGCGCGTCGATCTCCGCTTCCGTCAAATAGCCCTTTTCGTAACCCTCCTTCACTTCCTCGTACGCCTTTTCTCGGTAGGGCATTTCCAAATCGAGCGTGGCTTTCGCCGTGCGCCAGCTGTTATGCACCGCTCCCCAGTCGGACACGATCAGACCGTTAAAGCCGAACTCCTCGCGCAAAATATCGTTGAGCAACCACTTGTTTTCCGACGCCCAAACGCCGTTGATAGGGTTGTACGAGCACATGACCGTCCAAGGCTGCGCCTGCAACGCGATCTCGAACGCGGGGAGGTAGATCTCGCGCAGGGTGCGTTCGTCCACTTCGCTCGATTGATAAAAACGGTCGTATTCGCGATTGTTCGCGCAAAAATGCTTGAGCGAGGTGCCGATACCCTTGCTTTGTACCCCCTCGATATACGCCTTTGCAAGCGTGCCCGCGAGGAAAGGGTCCTCCGAGAAGTATTCGAAATTTCTACCGCACAGAGGGGTGCGCTTGACGTTTACCCCGGGAGCGAGCAATACGTCCGCGTGGTTTTCGATACAATCGTCCGCGATCGTCGCGCCGTCGAGATAGGCGATCTCGCTATCCCAAGAATTGGCGATCACGACGATATTGGGCATCGCCGTCGCCTTTTTCGTTTCGTTCTTTTCCAAGTCGCGCATACGGAGTCCGTGGGGACCGTCGGAAAGAAAGACGTCGGGCAATTTCCCGTTCGCCGTTTCCAGCTGCCAAGTGTTCCTGCCTGCCAAAAGCTTCATCTTTTCTTCTAACGTCAAGCTCTTGATATCGTATTTCATAAAATTTCCTCCCAATGGATTTTCTTTATTATAGCAAAAATTTTTTCCAAAATATACTACAAAACGGTTTAATTTACTCTCATTTTGTGATATAATGAAGCCATGAAAAGTTTTTACGAAAAAAGCAGAGAGGATTCCAAGGCGTTGGAGGTCAGCCGCAACGGGCGGCATATTTTTCCCTCGCACTTCCACCGTAATTTGGAAATTTTCATTATGCGGAGGGGAGCGTACGATATCTCGCTCGGAGAAGAACGGTTTTCCCTGACGGACGGGACGGTGGCGGTGATCGACAGCTACGAGATACACGGCTACGACGCGCAAAAGGAGGGGGAGGTCGACGATTGCGTTTTAGTGATACCCTACGAATATTTGACGGGCTTCACCGCGCGGCGGCGGAGGATGGCGATCGACCAGCCCGTCATTCGCGACGAGGCACTTTGCGACGCGCTTTTGAAGGTGGTGGACGAATACCTGCTCGGTCAAACAAGCGAGGAGATACGGAAAAGCGCCGTCGATCTACTCCTTTCGATACTCTCGCAAAGGATCGTTTGGAAAGAGGGAAAATCGCGCGAGGAGGGGGCGCTCGTGCGCGAAATACTCGCCTTTATACAGGAGAATTACACGGGGGACGCCTCGCGCGGCGCGATCGCGCGCGCGCTCGGGTACACCGAAGCGCATATCTCGCGCGTGTTCCACCGCTATTTACAAAAGGGGATATCCCAATACGTGAACGAGCTTCGCCTCGCGCATATCGAGCGGAACTTGGCTCGGGGAGATCGGCGCACCGTGATCGAGCTTATCTACGAGGCTGGCTTCAAAAGTCAGCAAACCTATTACCGCGTAAAAGCGAGAAGATAAACACGAAAAAAAGAAAAGAATAGACTCGTTCGTCAAGTCTATTCTTTTCTTCCGTTTTTATAACGAATATAGGTGTAGCAACTTGTAAAAAAGATATTGTAATTATATTATAACAAGTCTTATAAGACTTGTCAAGTATTTTTTGACTTGATCGAGATATAATTTAATTATGAATAAGAAAAATAAATTTGCCGAAAGGTTAAAAGAGCTACGAAAAGAGCGGAATATGAGCCAAATGGAATTGGCGGTGGCGACGGGGATCAGTCAATCGGCGATAGCCAAGTGGGAGCTGGAAAAGACGGAGCCGACGGCTTCGGCGTTGATCGTGCTTGCCGAGTTTTTCGGGGAGAGCGCCGATTTTTTGCTTGGGTTGGCGGATTAAGGAAGAGGCTAACGCCTACGCTTGGCTGCGCCAAACGGCAAGCTGAAAGCAAGAACGATAGGAAGAAGGTCGCTGGAAGCGACGAAAAAAACCGCCTGCGAGAACGCAGGCGGTGCTTTTATAAAGCTTAGAAATCGAGCTTGCTTTCGATAAAGGCGATCGCTTCGTCTACCGATACGCGGATCTGCTCCATCGTATCTCTATCGCGCACCGTTACCGTTTCGTCCTCCAGGGTTTGGAAGTCGATGGTCACGCAATAGGGCGTGCCGATCTCGTCTTGGCGGCGATAGCGCTTGCCGATAGAGCCGGTGATATCGTAGGTGGTGGAGAATTTCTTCATCATCTTCGCGTAAACCTCGTCCGCCTTTTCGGAAAGGTTCTTTTGCAGGGGCAACACCGCGCATTTATAGGGCGCGAGCGCAGGGTGGAAATGCATGACCACGCGCGTATCGTTCTTTTCCGCGTCCACGAGCTCCTCGTCGTACGCTTCGGTGAGGAACGCGAGCACCACTCTATCCGCGCCCAAGGACGGCTCTACCACGTAGGGGATGTACCGTTCGTTGGTGACGGGGTCGAGATAGTCGATGGGCTTGCCGCATTCTTTCGCGTGTTGGCTCAAATCGTAGTCCGTTCTATCCGCGATACCCCAAAGCTCGCCCCAGCCGAACGCGAAGTTGTATTCGAAGTCGGTCGTCGCCTTGGAATAGAAGCAAAGCTCCTCGGGGGAATGATCGCGGAGGTGCAAATTCTCCGCCTTGATGCCGAGCGACAACAGCCAATCGCGGCAAAAATCCTTCCAATAAGCAAACCATTCGAGGTCGGTCCCCGGCTTGCAGAAAAATTCCAGCTCCATTTGCTCAAATTCGCGCGTACGGAAGGTGAAGTTCCCCGGGGTGATCTCGTTACGGAAGGATTTACCTACCTGCGCGATACCGAAGGGTACTTTCATACGCGTAGCGCGTTGTACGTTTTGGAAGTTGACGAAGATACCTTGTGCCGTTTCGGGGCGAAGATATACGGTGTTTGCCGAATCCTCCGTAACGCCTTGGAACGTCTTGAACATCAAGTTGAATTTACGGATAGAGGTGAAATCGGAATTGCCGCACACGGGGCAAACGATCTTATGCTCGTTGATGAACGCTTCGAGCGCGTCGTTGTCCATCGCTTCCACCTTTACGTCCAAATTCTTTTTCTCGACGTAGGCTTCCACGAGGTTGTCCGCGCGGTGGCGCGCTTTACACGATTTACAGTCCATAAGGGGGTCGGAGAAGCCGCCGAGGTGTCCCGAAGCTTTCCAAGTGCGCGTGTTCATCAGGATCGCGCAGTCTACGCCCGTGTTGTACGGATTTTCCTGTACGAACTTTTTCCACCACGCCTTTTTGACGTTGTTTTTCAGCTCCACGCCCAAAGGACCGTAATCCCAAGTGTTCGCCAAGCCGCCGTAAATTTCGCTACCGGGGAAGATAAAGCCTCTCGTTTTGCAAAGGGAAACGAGTTTTTCCATAGTTACCGCTCTTTTGTCTGCCATAATTTTATTCCTTTCGTTTTAATTTCGTTTACCCGTTTATTATACGCTATTTCCCCGCGTTAGTCAAATCTTTCAAGGGGCGTTTTCGTAATTTTTCTTGTAAACGGCGGTTAATGGGGCGC
>JAFURP010000017.1 GCA_017471785.1 Clostridia bacterium
GCACCGAAACGGTGTAGCCGCTTGCGTAGCTGGCAAGCCCGTCGTCCGCGGTGAGCGTATACACCGTCGTCACCGTTTCAGCGGATAAAGAGGAATTATAACTCTTTGCCGTGATCGCGCCCGTGGAAAGATCGAAACCGATCGAATTGTAACGGGTCGCCGCTTCACCGCCGTTTTTATCGCTGCCGTAGTTGGAAAAGCTCGTACCGTACAAGGGCTTTACCGAATAGGTATCCGTGCCTATAGTGCTTACGCCGTTTACGGACACGTACGCGCCCGCCATATTCGCGTTAAAAGTCACGCCGCCGCGCATATGTAACGTGAACGTTTTCGAAGGCTCGGCTACGGAGGTAAAGACGATATCCACCTCCTTCAAATCCAAGAACGGATTGTAATCGTCCGAATTGACGGCAGCCCAATTTCCCCAATGCGTTTCCCAACCGATACCGTTATGCTTATAGCTCGTTTGCGAGAACACGCGGAAATCCATCGAGAAATCGTCCGTTTGCGTTTCCTGTACGCTAAAGCTCGCGCCTTCCACTCCCGTTCCCGTCGCGTTGGCTTTTACGAGCGTACCCGTCATCTCCTTTTCCGCATCCGTCAGCGTAGCTTCGTTCACGTAGGCGTAATCGAGGTATTTATAGTTTGCGGTGGTCGTAAACACGTCGCTATCGCAAACGAGGGTCACCCCGTTTTCCGCCGTAACCGCCGACATAAAGTGCACGCCGAGCGCCGTACAACAAGTTGCGGCTGTGAGTAACGCGCAAGCGGCAATCTTGCGAATTACTCGGTTCTTTGAGTTACTTTGTTTCATTTTTCCAAATCCTCCTTATAGATTTTTCAATTTGATTTTTTTGTTAATCGTCATTGCGTTCGGCTTTAGCTACGAGGCAATCTCATATTTAATATTGCCTTACTCCGCTCTAACCGCCGATACGTACAACGTAATATTTTGCCCAAGCGCCTTTGCCCAATCGTTGCAATAGACGCTGATATAATCCTCGTCCATAGGCACTTGCGCGTTCACGGGAAGCTCGATCCTCGTCCATTCGTTCGCGGCGAGATAGAATTCCTTCTTATCGTCGCTCCAAGAGCCGAAGTTGATCCTATCCTTGCCCGTATATTCCAAATAAATATAGAAGGTATATTTACTCGTCGCTTCCGCATACGGCAACAACGGATAGAAGCCGCTATCCCACGCGCCTGCGGTGACGGAGAGCTTCAACGAGCCTGCCTCGCTTCCGTACGCACGCTCGGTGGTATATTCCGCCGCCGCGTTCCGCAAGCCGATCTGGTATTCGCCAAGGGGCGTATCCAACCAAAGCGCCTTGTTATCGTCCGCGCTAAGGGAATATTTCTCGGATAATTTTTCCTTGATCTCGTTCCCGAACGCCGTCGCGTTGGTCAAACGGAAACGCTTCGCCGCCGACAAGCCTTGGAAAGCCTCGTACGCCTCGATAAACAGCGCGTCGTCCTCAAACTCCGCCGCAGGAATATCCGCCGCGATCACCGCCGCGAGCTTTTCGTTTACCTCGCTGACCGAAAGCCCCTTAACGCCGTACACGGAGGTCATATAGAAAGTCGCTCCCGACGCCCAATTCATATACGTTTCCTTGCTTTCGCCGTAGAAATACAGGGTCGCGCCGTTCACCGTTTTATTGTTCGTCTTAAAGGTAAGCTCTACCCACTCGCCCGAGGGAATGGAAACGCGCTCGTCGAACGCCTTGCAAACGAGGTTGCGCCCTGCGATCGGCTCTACGTAGACGCTGAACGAAATTTCCGAATATACCGAATCGCCGTCCACGTCCAGATCGTTGGTGGAGAAGCTATCCCCCACCACGGGATAATCGAGGGTGAGCGAAACGCCCCAAGAATCTCCCGCCTTGACCTTGATACTGCCCGTTTCGTTTTTGCCGTTGGTATCGCACGATTTCGTCGCGTCGTAGCTGAGTAAGCCGCTGCTGTCCTTGCTCGTGAACTGCTTCGCGCCCAGCGCGCTATCCGCGTACACGAGCTTGTTTTCCGTGCTCGTGAAGTCGCTTTCCGCCGCGTGCGCCAAATACAGGCTATCCAAGATACCCTCTACGTCGATACCCATATTCGTCAACGCGAATTTTTCATCTTGGGTATAGCTCGCCCAAGCGCGCACGAGCCTTTTCCATTCCGCTTGCTTTTCCGCCGTCGAAAGATCGGTCAACGCCAAAAGCTTGGTCCTGAATTCGCCGATACCCGTTTTGGGGATATAGTAGATATCCGAGAAATAGTATTCGTCCGCACCCGAACGGCTTGCGTTGGTGGACAAAAATTCGAATTTCAGATCGGTGATATCGGACATCGAATTATCCAAGCTCAATTCGTAATCGATATTGCTGAAATCCTTCGTGGTCAGCCACACCTCCGTCCAACGGTTGGGGTGCAGGCTCACCGTGTACGCTTCGCCTATCTTCAAGGTCTTGCCCATCGCGCTCGTATTCTTTACGTAGAAATACATACCGAGCGTTTTGGAGATATCCTTTTGGTATAAGTTCTTTAAGCGGAAATAATTACTCCACGATTTCGTCGTAACCTCGCCCGTCGCCGTCAATTTCAGCGAACCGCTCTCGTTCCCGTACTTTTCCTCCGTGGTCAGCTCGGCGTTCAAGCCAAAGCAGGTTTCCACCTGCGCCAAGCCGTACGAAGCGGAAAAGCTCGCAAGCCTTCCGTAATTTTTTCCGTCCGCCGACGCGTCCACGTAAATTTCCTTGACCGCTTCGTTTTGGAAAGCGTCCTTTGCCGAAAGACGAATGGTATACACGCCCTCTTGCAAGGGTTTGTAATTCTCAAGCAAAATTTCCGTAGCCGTGTCGCCCGTGATAAGCTCCGCCGTCGGCTCGATATAACCCGAATACGCGTCGTACGCGCTCACGGTCCCAAACGCCACCTTTTCCCCTTTTTCCACGAAAAATACTTCCTTTTCCGTCGAAATTACGGGAGCTTTCGTATCGGTAACCTTAATGATGATCGCGCCCTCGTTTCCGTCTACGTCTACGGTATAACCGCCGATATCGTCCACGAAAAAGCTACCCTGCGAAGTTTCCACCGCTTCGCCCTTGCTGTTTTTTACGGTATATTCGCTGATTCCGCGAGGGAGCGAAAAGCTTTCGCCGTATTCCGCGGTATATTCCGCCGTGGCTTTATCCGAACACGCCGCGAACGCGCCTGCAAACGCCGTTATACAACCTGCAATAAGCAGTCCTTTTATCATTTTCTTCTTATTCATACCGCAAATCGTCCAAATAAACTTTTACTCTTTCCGTGCTTTCCGTCGTATCGACTGTAACGACGAGTTGGGTAAGCTTGGATACGTCCACCTTACCTGCCTCCACGGTAAGCGTTTGCCACGCGCCGCCCGCCACGGCAAAGCTTTGCGTTTGCGTATTCGTGCCGTCGGAGAGCGTAATATTTACGTTCTTGCCGTTTGCGTTTGCAACGTATGCGTCCACAAGAATTTTACTGCCCGTGGGAATACCCGAAAGCAATTCCCCGTAGAGCTGTACGCCGCTACCGTTCGCCGAAGCCTTGTGGGTCGCCGCGCTTCTATTCGCCTCCGTACCGCTGTAGGGCATCGTCTCGATACACAACGCGCCGCCCGTTTGCGAAAAATCGGGGTTTGCGCTGTAATACGCGTTCGCCGCCGGCGTTTGCGTATAGCTTACGAGGTTGCAATAACGCAAATCGCTCTCCTTATTAAAGGAAAGTATCTTACCGCTCCCCTCCTTTTCCACGGCGGCTTTCACGCCGCCCGTGCCAAGCTCCGCAACGAAATTATCCAAATAATACGTTTCGTTTTTATTATTTCCGACGAACGCCAAACGATACCGACTGACAAGCTTGGTCGCGTTTTCGTAGAACAAGCCGTTCAAAGGAAAATTCAGGTTGCTCCAACCGCCCTTTACAAGCGTTCTCACGCTCGCAAAGGTAACGTTCCCGTCCACGTCGCACGCGTACAAGATCACCTGCGCGTCGTACTCGTTCGCGTTATAGATATCCACGCTGAACGCGTTTACCTTGGCGAGCTGATTATACTCGCTCTTGGGGGTAAAGGTGAGCGCGGCGGTCACGTTTTTCGCGTATTCCTCGCCCGTCGCCGCGGAGGAAAGCACCCAGCCCTCCGTCGCAAGCGCGGAGGTGCGCTCCAAACGGAATTTCATACTGCCCTCGCCCGAGGTGATATACGCTTTGTCCGTATTCACCTCCAACGAGCACACCGCGCCCTCCGGCTTCACCAAGCGTACCTCGTCGTAGGTTTCAAAGCCGTTGATCTGCGCGACGGCGGCTTCCTCCTTCTTACAAGCAGGAAGCGCCAAGCACGCAAGCGCTAATATCGTCGCTAATATCTTCTTCATCACGCACTCCTTTTCGTATACACGATATCGGAAATCAACAGCGTCGCGTCCGCATACAACGAGGACGTGTTGGTCGTCTCGTCAAACTTAACGTTGGAGAACTGTATGGAGAGCATCGTCGGCGTACCGTTGAGCGAGCTTGCCGATTTATAAACGTTGGTACATACCACCTCCAGCGTTTCGCCCGCTTTCACGCGGAAGGTATCCACCGCCACGCCAAGCTTGGTTTGCGGCGTATTGCCTGCGATACGCACCGTGAAATCCCTGTCGTCCGACGAGGTGTTTTGAATAGTAAACTTCACCGTTTGCAGCTCGTTGAGCGCCACCGTGAAGATATCCTTACCCAAGTCTACGCGCGGCACGAAGTTTTGCATTTCCTGCGCGTTGCCGCCCTTGGATACGAGCTTCACGGACACACCGTCCGCCGTTTCCGTAACCTCCGAGCCTTCGCTTGCCGAAATTGCCGAAAGCTTAGTGGACAAATCGGAAATCATCTCGCTCTCGCCCAGCGAATCGGAGAAGGTATATTCCTCGCCGTCGCAAACGACCTTAACGTCCAAGCTATCCAAATTCGCTACGCTGAATTCCTTGGTGAATTTCAAGCCGTCGCCACAGGCAACGCCCGTGAGCTTTTCACCGTTGAAATACACGTCCGCGCCCGTCTTTGCGTAGAACTCGGCAACCGTCGTTCCGTTTGCGCCCGCGCTCGTTTCATAGTAGAAATCCGCCTTATTTGCCAAAACCGCCTTTTTCGCGAGGTTTTCGCGCGCTTCGAACAACACCGCGTCGTCCGTCGTATAATACACGCCCGTAAACAAATTACCGTACGCAAGCGCCATCACGTCGTCCACGTCGGGCGCTTTTTCCATACCGTATTTAACCGCCAAACGGTCCAACTGCTCTTGATAGGTGCAAAGCAGGTTATAATCCTCCTGCCCGTCGCGGAGCGCGTCCAAGCGCAAGCTCCCAAACGGCGTTTTCGAATTATACCCTTTCCCCGGGTAGAACAGGAAGCCGTCGCCGTTGAACGACTGACTGCCAAAGTAAAACCTCGACGGCTCGCCGTATACGTCTACTGCGGAATACCCTGCGTCCGTCGCCACCGAATACAAATTCACCGCCCAATACAAATACCCGTCGATATCGTACGCCTTTTGCGTCCAACGCATCACGCGCGAGCCGATCAGATAATCGTCGATATGGTGGGAGGGATAGGGATATTGCGGCTGCATACAGGTATAAAACCAAGTTTCGCCGCCTGCCGTCGCCGCCTTATGCTCGCTGTATTTCAAACGGTTGATCGCCGTTTCGTAATACTGCACGGGCGGACAATAGGTATGGATCGTATCCCCCCAATAATCGATATCGGGCGACGTGACCACGCTCGGCACGTTCAGGCTCTCTTTGAGCGCCGCGGCGAACTCGCCGTTTGCGCCGCCCTCGTACTCGGCAAAAAAATCCTCCGCCAAAAGGCGTTCCCAAACTTGGTCCTTCGCCGTTTGGATCTGCAAAGCGATAACGCCCATTCTGTCGTCCACCTCGTCCTTGCCTACCTGCGGCTCGTCGAACGGATAGAAGATCGCCTTTTCCAAATACAATTTATCGGGCGTGCTGTTCGAAGCCAACAAATACAAATAATCGAACAGCACCGAATCCATCGTATACCAAGACGTCGGCGTAGGCAGCTCGAACGTCGTGAAGTTGGGATTGTCCCAATAGGAATCCAAGGTCGCCAAGAAATTGTCGAAATCGTAGGTGTTGGGCAACATACCGCCGCACGATTTATACTCGTTGAGCAGGGTATCGTAGTACGTCTTGTACATCTCGTCGCTGTTGTCCAGCTCGCCCCAAAGCAGCTGCCCCTGCTCGATACCCAGCCACGTCCTACCGTAGCACCGGGAAATATCGATATCCCAAACCTCTACGCTGACGGGGATTTGATACGTTTCGTTATCCGCTTTAAGGGTAAACGAGCCGGTATACACGCCCGCTTTCGTTTCCGAGGTCGCCGTAAACTCCACCGTCAAGCCTTGGTTATTCCCGTCGGCTATGGCGTTTTCGCCGTACTCGATACAGGTCGCCATCGGAAGCAGCATATCGGGGGTCCAACCCGTGGGATACGCCTCGTTTCGATTACCCGAAGTCTTTTGGCGCACGTTCATATATTTTTGTACGTTCACCTCGATATTATCCACACCGAATTTCGTACCGTCCGCCGTTTGCAGATCGCTCTCTATAAGCTCGAAAGAACCGACGTCCCCTTGCGCGGTGAGAATGAGCTGACCGCTCTCCGTTTCTCCCTTGGCAAGCTGTACGTCGATTTTCGCGTCCCCGCCCGTAAAATCGGTCGCGCTTTGCATTACCTTCAAGGTCGCGTACGCCGAGCGTATTTGCACGCTCCCGTTCGCCTCCTCCTTACAGGCGGAAAAGCTTATCGCCGACGCCGCGGTAAGCAGCGCCGTCGATAAAGCAAGTATCCTTTTGCTTCCTTTCATTTTAGCCTCCTCTTTTTACGCCCGCAGTCGTGCAAATGGTATCCCATTGCTCTCTATACAACTGAATACGATAGTTATAGAAGGTTTCCGCGTCCATATAGGTAGCTTCGTTATGCGCCACGGAGAACGCTTGGATCATCGTCGTACCCGTCCAGTTATACGCAAGCGTAACGCCGCCGACCGCGAACAAGGGGTCTTTACCTCCCTCCATCGATTCCAGCTTGGAGGTGGAAACTCTCTTGTAGATATCTTTCATAAAGTCGTTCATCACAGGCGCGGTTTCGGCGTCGTTCAAATAATCGAACTCGTACGGTTGCGTACAGCCGTAGGTCGCCTTCGTGAAGATGCGTTGTCCCTCGTCGCTCACCATATAATGCAAGAAGTCTTTTGCAACGTCTTTCTTATCGCTGTATACGGGAATATAGCCGATATGCCCGAACGTCCAAGAATACACGGTGTTTCTCGCCTCGCTCAAACGGGCGAAATCGTTTGCGGAAACGCCGTCGTAGCTCGTCGCGCCGCTATCGATCGCCGCGATCACCTGACGGAGCATACTATCCGTCATATATTCCGTACCGTTTCTGTATTCGAGCTTTTCCACGATCGAAGAAATGATCGGCGTTTTCATCATACCGAGATTGACCTCGGACGCGTCGTAGTTCGCCTCCATCTCCCTTTGGATCCACGCGCCGTTAGGCTGCATACAAACCTTATAGCTCTTGTCGATGATATAGTTTTGCGTTTCGGTGAAGGTCAGCTCGTTACAGCCCGTGTGCATATACCCGTTCTCCGTGCAAAGCATTTGATAAAGCACCTCGTACGTTTCCAAAATACCCTGATAGCTCAACACCTCCGGCTCGTATCTCGTACCCGAGGGGGTATAGCCAGCCCAAAAGCCCTCCATCGTTTCATGACCCTCGTATTGCGTTACCCAATCCTCTACGAGCACGGTCAAATAGGTATCGGCGTACGAATCGATAAAGGGAACGAGCCCCTTACCCTTCGCCGCAGCCGCCACCTCGAGCAGCTGATCGGTCGTCAAAGGCACCTCCAAATTATTTTCGGTAAAGATATCCTTATTGTAGAGGATACCGAGCGCGTCCTGCACCCAAGGCACGGTATATTGATGCGCCGCGCCGTCTTTCTCCATACTGATCGCCTCTAAAATATCGGGGTAGATTTTATCCACGACCTTTTTGCCGTTATCGTAGGGATTTTCGGATTTATAGAAATCGGTGAGATCCTCCAAAAGGCAATCGTACCACGTACCGCCCACCGATTGCCCGCGTTGCATATAATCGTACATAGCGTCACGCGCGAAATAGATGTCCACGTCCGTTTCGCCCGATTCGAGTTGGTCGGTAAATTGCTTATCCGAAGTCCCGGGCGCGGTTTCAATGGAAATTTCCACTTCGGGGTGATGGCTGTTATAGCCCTCCACCAAATCGTACAACCATTGTACGCCGTAGCCAGCTTCCAGCGACGTAATTTGGAGCGTATCCGAATCGTCGCCGCAACCTGCAAGCCCCGCGCAAAGCGAGCCTGCTAAAGTACCTGCCATAACCAATGCCATAATCTTTTTACTTTTCATAATCCACCTTCCGTGATTTTATTTTTTATTTTTTGATTTTCCAACCCGTCGTTGCGAGCGAGCTTACGAGCGCGGCGAGCTCCTGTAAATCCCTGCCGCACCTATTCGCTCTGATCTATTCTCTATCCCTTCAAGCCGCCTGCGTATACCTTTTGCATAATGGTATTTTGGAACGCCAAGAACAAAACGACGATGGGAACGAGTGAAATCAGCACGCCTGCGAAATAAACGGGCTGGTTTGCCGTATACTTCATTCTTTCGTTGTACGCCCAAAGCCCCGAGGAGAGCGTAGGCATCTTACCCAAGTATAAAAGAGGGGTCATATAATCGTTCCAAGACCCGATGAACGCGGTGATAACGATCGCCGTGATGGAGGGCATCGCCATAGGCAACATAATTTGGAAGAACACTCTAAAGTGTCCCGCGCCGTCGATAAACGCCGCCTCCGAATATTCCCTCGACACCCCCTCGAAAAAGGAGTGGATAACGATGAAGTTAAACCCGAAGCCCCCTGCGGTCGATAATAAATACAGCCACGAGTTGGTGAAGTTGAGCTGCTTCATCAACCGATAGCTCGCCGGCATAGAGCCGTAAATGGGAATGATCATTACGAACAACGCCAACGAATAGAGAAAGCCCTTGAGCTTGAAATCGTATTTGGAGATCGCGTACGCCAAGAAGGTCGAGGACATGATCCCGAAGAAGGTCGTACCGCCCGCGAACAACAGGGAGTTGACGGTCATATCCAAGAAAGAATTTTTATTCAGCTCCAAGGTGTTGAGCGCCGTGACGTAATTCTCGAATTTGGGCTTTTTGGGAATACTTACCATATTCTTCATAAATTCCGCGCCGCTTGCTTTGAGCGAGCCGTTAAAGCAAAAAGCCAAAGGTAAAATGATATAAATAGAATAAAGCACGAATATTACGAATACCGCGATATATACGGCTTTTTCACCTTTCGTCGTCTTCAACATATCTTTCGCCCTCCTTACATCTCTACCGCTTCCATCGTGTTGCCGAGGAGCTTCTTCACGCCCAGCGCGATGGGGAGCCCGATCACCGTCAAGATCAAACCGATGGTCGCGGGATAGTAATACTCGCCCGAATAATACACCTGCGCGTATATCCAATAGGAAAGCGTACTCGCCTTTACGCCCTCCGCGCCGCTCTCGAGGAAAAGCATGATCGCGCCCGACGAGCTGAACATACCCACGAACGCAAAGGTGATGAGCGTGGAAAGGGTGGGCCAAATAAGGGGAATGACGATCTTGAAGATCTCCGTACCCATCTTACAGCCGTCGATCTTCGCCGCCTCCAAGATACTCCCGTCGATATGATTCATCGCACCGCCGAACAAAATGATATTGCCGCCGAACGAGGACAAGATCGTATACACCAAAATCGTATTGAGCGCCGTGTCCGAGGACGCCAAAAGCGCCTTGGGCGTGCCGCCGAACGCCTCGATGATCATACCCAAAGGACCGCTCGTTCTAATGAGATAACTAAACAATACGACGTAAATGGACGCCGAAACCAGCGAGGGTATGTAGAAGATAAACCGATACGCCTTATACCCCCAGATCTTCTTGAAGAAGAAATAGCAAAGGAGCAACGACACGGGCAAAGTGATGAGCAGGTTGCTCAAGAAGAATATCATCGTATTCTTCATTGACATCCAAAAGGTGGAATTACTCGAGGTCATATCCGCCCAAAGCCGCGTGAAATTATAAAAGCCCCAATGCACCTCCAAGCCTTTATTATATTGAAACGCCATCAATATAGAATCGAAGTTTACGTACAACCAAAAAACCAAGAAATTAGAGATAGGCACGGACAAAATGGTACACAAAAACACCGTCTTGCCTATATCCTTTTTCTTTCTTTTTTCCACTACTTCCATTCCCTTCACCTCGTATGTTTTTTCGGGCGCAAACGAACACTCGCCCACCATCAAAAATATTATATCATAGATTTTTTCCCATTTCCATAGACATTTTTTTGAAAAACCTGTAATCTTTTGACTTCTTAATGATGGAGATTTTTGACAACAAACCTGTAAAATTTTGACATTCAAAAAATGCTTGACTTTTGTGTTTTTATCTTCTATAATCAAATTATGGAAAACATTACGACGATACATTTCCCTATGAATTCAATGATATCGGACATTATCGTTTGCGGCGCGGGCTATCATCAATTTTTGGGCGCGGACGCCAAGGATAATAAAAATCCGTTCGCAAAAAACGAGTACGGCGCATATCGGCGGTACTCGTTGCACCTCGTCGTTTCGGGGCAGGGGGAATACACGATCAAGGGAAAAACCTACTATTTGAAAAAGGGACATATGTTCGCGCTTTTCCCGCAGGACTCCTCCGTTTATTTCCCCAATAAGCGGTATCCTTGGAAATATTACTGGATAGACTTTATCGGCGTGAAATCGGAGCAATTGCTTTCGCAGATCGGCTTTACGCCCGACTCCCCCATTTTGGATTCGGGGGATTCGTACAAGGTGTTGGAAAAGCTTTTTTTGTCCAACATAACCACCTGTCAAAACAATCCCAAGATCGCGGACGTCCACGCCGTTTCCACCCTGCTTCAAATTTATTGCGAGCTGGTCAAGAAAAAAACGCCCGTTTTGCAGCCGGACAAAAAGACGGACGGCTATGCAAAAAAGGCGATGAACTATATCCAAAAAAATTATCCCAACCCCAACTTGAATTTGAAGCTGGTCGCGGCGCAGCTGAACATCAACGAAGCGTATTTATCGCGGCTGTTCCGCGCCGATCTCAATATCAATTTCGTCGATTATTTGACCAAGGTGCGTATCCTTGCCGCCGTCAGCTTGATCGACGAGGGCAATAAGGTGGTGGGCGAGATCGCCACCGCCGTCGGCTTTTCCGATCCTTACTACTTCTCCAAGGTATTCAAAAAATACAACGGGATCTCGCCGCGCGATCAAATCCGCTTAAACCAAGAAACGGCGGAAACGCAATCGGAAAAACAAACGGAAACGGAAGAATAGACCCGTTATCGTACGTGACTTGCAACGCTTTGCGTTGCGTTGTGGAAATATCGGAATAACGCCGCCTATGGCGTCAATTCACGAAAACGCAGCTTTCCATTCACGGCGCAAGCCCTACGCGCCGCTATCGTAAAAAATCAGCCGTTCGCATAGCCTATGCGAACGGCTTCTCTTTTTATCTCGCAATTATCGTAACACGACTACCTGACCCGTCTTTCTCGATTCCTCCGCCGCTAAGGCAAGCAAATGGCTCTCGACGGAATTTTCAAGGGAAGTACCGGTTTCCGCCTCTCCCGTAAGCGCACGGTAGAGCGCGGTCACGACGCCGCTGTCGCCGCCGCCGTGCCCGAACGAATCCTTGGCGTCCTCCGCGATAATATCCGCGCTCTTGAACACCTGCAACGGCTTACCGAAAGGCTGTACCTCCAAGAGCTCCTCGTCCTCCTTCAATCGGATCTCGCCGTGTACGCAATGGAAGGTCATTCTACGCCCCATGTTTTGCGTAAACGCCGTCATAGTCAGATCGGCTTTTACGCCGTTTTCAAAAAGGATAGACACCGATTGATTGTCCACGACGTTATTATCGCAGGCAAATACGCACCGCCCGTACGCGCTCTCCGTATACGCCTTACGCAACCGCTCCTCCGTATGCGGCGTTTGCACGGATATCACGTTGTACGGCCACGTATTTTCGGGACGGCCGTCCTTCTTCCAATTTTCGACGTAGCATTTTTCCGCGCTGTACGGACAGGTATGTATATACTTGCAATCGGCGCACCGCTCCGCCGCCCCCTCGGGCTTGTTTTCCGCATTGAAATAGCTCAATTCCCCCACGGAATACACTCTCTTGCCCTTGGAGGAAGCGTAATATTGCAAAAGATCGAGATCGTGACAGCATTTGGCCATGATCATCGGCGACGTTTCGCTATCGTTCCGCCAGTTACCGCGCACGAAGCTGTGCGCCTGATGCCAATATCCCACCTGCTCGATACTTTCTATCCGCACGAGCTTTCCAAGCTCGCCGCTATCCAAAATCCTTTTCACGCGAACGAACATAGGCGCGTACCGAAGCACGTGACACACGACCACCTCGCCGCCGTATTTTTTATGCGCCTCCAAAAGCCGTTCCAGCTCCTCCTTCAAAGGCGTAATGGGCTTTTCGAGCAATACGGAATACCCCAGCTCCAACGCACGGATACACATACGCACGTGGTCCCTGTCTTGGGTAGCCAACACGAGCACGTCGCTGCGCTTTTCCGCAAAAAACGTACGCTCGTCGGTAAAGCAATTTTCCTCTTTTATTCCGAATTGCTCACTCCAAATCTCGATCTTTTCCTCGTCGGTATCGCAAAGCGCAACGATCTCCCATTGTTCCGACAAACGCTTCATCGTCCGCCCGTACGCAAACGCCCCGCGCGAACCGCAACCGATAATAGAAACGGTAAATTTTTTCGCCATAACGCACCTCGTCTTTTATATTCTTTCAAAATAGGGCAACTCGTACGTAGAAGCGGACACTTCCGCTTCCGCGCCCCCCTCGAACGCCTCGCCGCTCGGAACGTACTTCCATTTTCCTTTGGGCAAGCGGACCTTCTTTTTCTCCACGCCTTGCTCCACGATAGGCGCGACCAAATATTTCTCCCCGAGCATAAATTGATCGTTCACAAGCGCAAAGCCCTCGTTGGGGAATTGGTATTCGAGCGGCCGCAAGATCGGCTCGCCGTCCTTTTCGCAGGACTCGATCGTAGCCTTGAAATATTCGCCGAGCTCCACGCGCAAGCTTGCGTATTTTTTTATCGCTTTCCGCAACCGTTCGGGCACTTTCTCCGACCAAATATCCAAGGAAAACTGCATACAGGGCATCAGCGCCGCGCATTGACAAGCGCGCAAGAACAATTCTTCCTTCGCCCGATAATCAATCGCGTTTCCCTCCGCGCCCTGTCCGCCGCCGATCATATCGGCACAGCAGTAGATATAGCCGCTCATACCCGCCTGCAACATATCGGGCACCAACGCGCCCATGCCCTCGCGGTTATGCCAACTGCTCCGCTTGTCGCACAAGCGCTGCAGCACCGCCTCGCCGCCCATACCCACGCAAGCGCGAAGCTCGGAAGCCTCGTATTTTGCGGCGACCTCGGCATATAAAAGACTTTGCCCGTTAGGGGTAGTCGGCGCGTAGGTCAAATCGTCGTGCTTATAATAAAACGCGTCGCCGGCGTCAAACTTAAACCCGTCCGCGCCCAAAGCCGTGAGGTCGTCCAACCGTTTTTGAAAAAACGCCTGCGCGGACGGCGCGGTCAAATCGAGCACCGCGCTCACGCCGTTCCACCACTCGCGCATAGCCACGTTTCCGTTCCCGTCGCGCACGAGCGCGTTTTGTTCTTTGAGCGTAGCAAACGTAGAAGCGCTCTCGTTCACGAACGGACAGATCCAAAGCATCACCTCAAACCCAAGCTGATGCAACTGCTCTATCATCTTTTTGGGGTCGGTGAACGACGAGCTAAACTCCCAATCCCCGTAATCCGCCTGCCAACAGTCGTCGATGATCAGCGCGCCTACGGGCATACCGCCGTCGACGATACTTTGCGCGTACGCAAGCACCTTTTCCTGCGACGGTTCCTTCAAGCAATGCATCCAAGTACAGTATTGCGGCTTTAATAAAAGCGACTGCCGCACGTCCCGTTTGCGCGAGCAATGCTTTTTATACGCCGCGCGGAACGCGCCGCGCAGGTCCTCGAAGCCGCTTTGCATATCCGCATCGCCCGTCAGCTCGCTAAATTGCATCACGCCCCCTTTTACGCGCAACACGAACTCCCCGCCCACGTAAATATATCTTCCCAAATTACTCGTAAACAAACCGTTCACTTGGTTATACGTTTCGTTCACGACGCAGTTGAGCGTATACTCGCTCTTTTCGTGCAAGGGCATATTCACGCCGTCCAGCACGGCGCCGCCCCACCAAACCTCGCCCTTCTCCATCGCAAGGGAAAATTCTTTTTTCATAACGAACCTCTTGTTGTTAGGTACGACCATTATACCGCAAACCTCGCGCAAAAGCAATGGTTATTTTTGACGAATACCCCAAAAATTTTGACAAATAAATTTTTGCACGAAAAAAGCCGAGCGGTAGCTCGGCTTTTGATTTTTATTATTTATCTTTATGAAGACGGTAATCGTTCTCGTCCTTGATCCGAACGGTATCGTTCGTAATGATCGAAGTCACCAAATCGTTGAAATTCTTATCCTCGTCCTCGGGGAATATGTATTTTACGATGATGACCAATATGGATAACACCGATCCCAAGCACGTAACGAAGCCCGTAACGAGCGCAACGACGCTCGGACCTTCTATCTCTTGCACGCAAATAAGTATGATACTGAACGCCGCCAACAAAACGACCAACGCTATGATCAAACGGAACAAGAAACCAATAATTTTAGGCTTGATATTGTGTTTATATTCGTACCTTTGCTCTTGTTGCCCTCTATAATTAACGAATATTTTCGTTATCTCTTCCGTGCGCTTTTCCTGCTCCGCACGCATCGTTTGTCTATAATGGTATTCCGCTGCAAAGTCGGCTTGATCTTGCAAGTCCGCCGTTTGTTTTTCTTTATCCGAATCTTCGATCAATCCCAAAACCTTTTTACGGTTTTGAGAATGTATTTCCTCTTTGTTTTGATTTTTGGAGTTATCGGTTGCAGTATTTTCTTCCGCCGGCTTATCGCTCGTTTCCTCTTTCGGCGCTTTCACGGGCTTTTCTTCCGCTTCTACGGCGTTATCCTCCGTCTTTTTATCGTCAGGCATAACAAGACACCTCGGCAATTCTCCGGATGATCAAGTCCTCGTTCACGTCGTATTTTTCCGCCAATTCTCTAACGATGTTAAAGCTGACTCTTGCCGCCTCCTTAACGTCCCTCGTTTTCTTGATTGCAAAGCTCTTCATATCAACCAAGAAATCATCCTTGGGCACCAATATCGAAGCGGCGAATAGATCCATTAAATGCTCCAAATCGTTCTTTTCTTTACCGTGCAAAACGCTATCCTTCATCGCGACGAGAGCCTCTTCTTCGCTCTTTCCCCGCAAATCGTGGATATAATGCGCCAATTCGTGCGCAATAACGAAGCGTGCGTCTTGGGGCGGAACGGTATTGGATACCCCGATGATTTTATCGTCCTTATCCGCGATAATAACCCCGTCCACGCCTTTGGGCAACGACAACGACAGCACCTTAAAGCCAAACTCCTTGCAGGTCTTTATGATATCGATCTGCGGCGCTAAAGTCTTGTTGTTTTTTGCAAAAAAGCTTTCTATTTCTTTATCGGTAGCTTTAACTTCTTCTTCAGTAGGTCTTCTGCACATTTTTAAGTAATCCAATCCTTTTTCGATCCAAACCGAGTTTATATTTTACCACATTCGTAATCTCTTGTCAACTATATTTTACCATACTTTTCCAATTTGTCAATACCCCCTGTATCAACTTTTTTTGTGTTTTTTTGATTTTTTTTGATTTTTTTTGCAACTTTCTACTTTCGCTCGGCTTTTTAATCCTCCGTCAACGCCTTGATAAGCGTTTCTCTCTCCTTTGCAAAGCTCCCGTACGCGGTGGGGCGTTCTCCCCGTTCAAGGCGTAGATCGCAAACGATCCCTCCGCCCTTTATCACCACCACCCGATCGGCAAGCGCGAGCGCCTCCTCGATATCGTGCGTGACCATCACCGCCGTCCGTTTTTTCTCCTGCCAAAGGCTCGCAAACACCTCGTATAATTTCATTTTCAACGCAATATCGAGTGACGAAAACGGCTCGTCCAAAAGGATCAACTCCGCGCCCGACAAGAACGCCCGAGCAAAGCTTACGCGCTGTTTTTCGCCCCCCGAAAGCGACCTCGGCCGCTTGTCTTTATACGCCGCAAGCCCGATCATCTCCAAAACCCCGTCGAGCTCCTCCTTTTTCGCCCCCGCGTACAGCAAATTCTCCTCCACGCTCAAATAGGGCAACAGCCTCGGCTCTTGAAAAATATACCCCACGCCGTCGTATTCGCCTGCGATCTCTCCCTCGTACTCCGTGAGCCCCGCAAGCATATTGAGAAGCGTGGTCTTGCCCACGCCCGACGGACCGAGCACGCACGAGATCTCTCCCTCGGTTATTTCCATTTCAAGTCCGTCGAATACGGTCTTTTCTCCGTACCGTTTGGATACGTGCAATCGCAAATCGCTCATAACGCCCTCCTTTCCACCGCCAACGCGGCGAGATTGCCGAGCGCCTCCAACGCCAGTCCAAGCAAAAAGGTCACGCACACGAGCGCAAACAAAAGCGGCATATCCAAATACGCCTTCGCCTCCTGCATCAAGCCGCCGAGGCTCGCGTACGTTCCGGCAAGCACCTCCGCGGAGGCAACCAGCTTCAAGGCAAGCCCCAACGCCGCCGCCCCCTCGCGCAAAGCCAGCGGCGCGATCGACGGCAAATACAAAGAAAACACCCGTCTTTTCAACGGTACGCGGTATACGCGGCTCATCTCCGCAAGCCCTCTATCCACGCCCAACAGCGCCGCGTACAGCCCTGCGTATAGCGTGGGAAACAGGGTCAAAAACGCCACGACCACGGGCGCGACCCCCGAACCCGTCCAAACGAGAACGATCAACAGCACCGCCAGGGTAGGCACGGAGCGGAGCACGGCTACGATAGGCGCAAAAAACCGCGCAAAGATGGGTAGCAGGTACGCAACGATCGCAAAAACGACCGCCAAACCGAACGAGATCGTAAACGCGCAAAGCACGCGCAAAAAAGTGGAGAAAAACGCCCTCCAAAAGCCGCCGCTAATAAGCAAACCGCCCAAGCCTTTCATACAATCGGAAAAAGAGGGAACGAGCAATTCGTTCCCCACGACCGCGTGCGCGAAAAGGTACGCGATCACCAATAAGGCGACCGCCGCCAAACCCGTTATGCAGTTTTTCCAAACCGTCCGCACGCTATATCACCTCACCCAATAAAACCCCTCTTCGGGAATAGTAACCGACTGCGCTTCCACCGCCTGCAAGCCGCGCAAATACCCCTCCACGCGCTCCTTGCAATCGCCCGCCGCCGCATACCTCACGCCGCAACCGACGATCGCCGTTTGCGTAAGCAAAGACGCCTTTAACGTAGTCGCGTAATTTTCGTCCTCCAAATGCCCGCTCACCGCCGCTACGAGCGTTTCCGCGCTTGCCGTAGCAAGCCACGCGGCACTCTCTTTCACGCTCTCCAAAAAATCCTCCGTCCATTCGGCGCGTTCGTCCAAAAACGCGCTCTTCGCCACCAAAACGGCTTGGGGATACCCGAAATTTCCCTGCCCGTCCGCGCCGTACATTTTTTGCAGATCGCCGACGATATGAAAGCCCTTCGCCGCTTGCGCGCTCGCCGCAGGCTCCGCGATCACGAAATAATCCGCCTCCGTCGCCGCGATATCCGCAGCGCTCGCAAGCGCTTTGAGATTTACCTTTTCCGCGCTTACCTCCACTCCCTGCGCAAGCTCCTGGTAGGGAATATCCGCACTCTTCAAAATACTCTTAAGGGTCAGCCCGGGGACCTGCTTGATCTGCAACACGCCCACCGTTTTGCCCTGTAACGATTGTAAATTTTCCGCGGTGAAAGAAAGGGTATCGTCCTTGGACACGAGAAACAAATTTCCGTGCGTAACGGTAGCCAAAAGCTTGTACCTTTCGCCGTTTCCTATCAGCTTACTCGCCGCCGTTACGGGCAAAACGCAAAAATCGGCGTTTTTCGACTCCTCCTCGTTCGTGACTTTCGTTTGAACGACGGTAGGCGATACCACGCGGTAGGCAATTTTATCCTCCGCCGTATCCTCGTGCAACAGCTTGGCAAACGCCAACGCAGGCGCGCCGTCGGGCATATACACGCTCACCTCCCCCTCGGGCACTCCCTTTTGACAACCGCCGAACGCGCCGCAAGCCGCCGTCAAAACGCTCAGCGCCGCCAAGATCACCGTCTTTTTTTTCATATGCATACTCCCACGTCTCTCGCGCGCCCCATACGACCGTTTTTGCCGTAATACGCGCCTATTCGTCGCATACCGCCGTACGCGCTTTTCGTCCCTTTTCGTCTATTCCCGTCGATTGCGCGAACGGGCATACGATTGCTTGAAAACGTTACCCTCACTCGCCCTTAAAAACGGCTTCCAAGCGGTGGATGGGCAAACCGCGCTCCACCCACTTCCGCTCGTATTCGGTCACGATATTCCATTCGGGATTTCCCCGTTCGTGTAGATCGTAAGTAACCTTTTCGAGCGCAAAACCGCACGCCTCGAACTCCCCGATGGAAAACTCGAAAAAGTCCCGATCGTCCGTCTTTTGCAAAATGCGACCACCCTTTTTCAAAAGCTTCTTATATACTTCTAAAAAGTTACGGTGGGTCAGCCTTTGCGTGGCGTACCCGAGCTTAGGCAACGGGGTGGAAAAATTCAAATAGATCTCGTCCAAGCTCCCCTCGGGAATATAACAGGGCAAGCACTCCGCGCGGATATTCAAAAAACGGATATTTTGAACGCCCTCCGCCTTCACCGCCTCCATAGGGGTCAAAACGACGTTGCTCATCTTTTCCAAAGCCAAAAAATTACGGTCGGGGTTTTGCTTTGCCAAAGCGATCACGAAGCCGCCCTTGCCGCACCCGATCTCCAACGCGACGGGGTTTCCGTTCCCGAACGCGCGCTCAAAATCCACCAGCGCGCGAAAATTTTCCGCCGCCTCCTTCATATTCAAAATACCGCTCGTCCCCTGCGCCAACAACAGCTCGTTGCACGCCTCCATACGCGCCTCGAAGTTCCGCTTTTTCCGCATTCTCATAGACATACCGCACCTCTTTTCTACGCCAAAACGCCCACCGTAGCGGTAGGCGTTCGCCGTTGTTTTTCTTTATTTTCTACCCGTACTCCCGAAGCCGCCCTCGCCGCGCACGGTGTCCTCCAAGGCGTCCGCCTCCACGAAATCCACCTTCAAAAAGGGGGTCACGACGAGCTGTGCCACGCGCTCGCCCGCCGCCACGCTTTGCTCGACCTCCGAATGGTTATGCAAAGCCACCATCACCTCACCGCGGTAATCGGAATCGACGACGCCCACCTTATTCGCAGGCGCCAAGCCGCGCTTGGACGCCAGTCCGCTCCGCGCGTAGATAAGCCCCGCGTAGCCGACGGGTATCTCCATAGCCAAGCCCGTATGGATAAGACGGGTCTGCGCGGGGGGAATGACGCATGCCTCCAACGCGTAGAGATCCGCACCTGCGGCAAATTCCGAGCCGTAGGTAGGCACCACGGCGTTTTCCTGTAATTTTTTAATATGCACGATGGGCATACGACCCTCCTTTTTTCGGCAAAAGCCACGCCGAAACGATCTTTTTCCGCACCATTATACCAAATCCGCAAAAAAAAAGCAAGCGCATTATACGCTCGCTTTTAATTTTTCCGTCCTTAAGTGAATCGCAACGTAAAACGTTGCGTTGCGGAAATATTACAATGCCGCCCGATTCACGCGCGAAGCGCAATTCGAAGCTCGACCCGCCCTCGTTATAAAAAGGTGGAAATGTAATCGTATAAGGGCGCGTAATACTCGCCCAAATACGCCGGCGCCACCTTATCCGCCTTGAAGGCGGTAAACCGCTCGTTGGCGTCGTCGTACGCCGCAAAATACGCGTCGCGCACCTGATAATACCTCTCCTCCATCGTTAGCGAATAGTTGGTTTCGTAGGGAACGCCCGACGACTCCGTCGTATCCGCCTTTGCCGAGAAGCGCAAATAAAAGAGCAACGACTCGCGTAAATTTTCCACCTCCAAGGCGTGTTCGGCTCGTAGCTTTTCCGCCTGTAACGCCCAAATATCCGAAAGGAATATCCCGTTGTCGATCAAGCGGTGCTTCTCCTTCAAAAGCGCCTCCTCCAGATCGGCGTCCAGCTTATTCTTCTTTAACTGCGCCGACTTGACCTGCAACAGCTGTTCCTCGTTCAACGCCGCGTACTGCGCGTCCGTATACGAAATAATATCGATATTCATACCCGTTCACCTCACTCTTTACTGCGCCTCGTAAACGCAAACCCTTCTTTCGCCGCGCCCGTAAGCTTGATCGTCTCCGCTTGCAAACCGCTGAGCAACGCGCCCGTTTTCAAAACGATCGAAAGGGTAAACCTCTCGCCGCGCATATACGCGCGCATATCGGCAAAACCGCCGCCGAGCGTCAATTCCGCCCTCTTGCTCCTACGCCCGTTCGAAAGTGTGACCACGATCCTCCCCTCTCCGAAAAAACGCAGCGTTTTCAAGGTCTTGAGCCCCTCCGCGCCGAACGAAATATTCTCCGCGACAAACGAATGCTTCGCCGACAGCGGCAGCTCCGCGTTCGGCTTCACGATATGGAACGCCGAATCGATAAAGCAGTAGGTCTTTCCGCGCCAAGAGGACAACCCCTTCGCCGCGAACGCAAAATATCCCTCCTCGCTCTCTCCGTCCACCACGACGCCGCGTTCCTCGCCGTCCTCCGCCGTAAAACGCAGGAAGTAATACCCCTCGTTTTCCGCGTGCGCGCATACCTGCCCCGCCTCTATCGGCTTGATCGTAAGATTTTCGCAGGTCCGCTTCGCAGCCCTTCCGTCGAACGAATACAGCCCGTCCGAAGCGAGGAAAAATATCTTTTCTCCGCTCACGCCCACCGACTCTCCGAAGATCAAACCGCCGCGATAGCCTACCGTTTCCACCGTAAACTCTCGCGCCGCACCCGACGGGGTCAGCTTGGATATGCCGTATTGATAAAAGATATACACGCAATCCCCCAAGGCGATCAACGCCACGATCTCGCCCGCTTCGCGCGGGAGAGAAATACTGCCGCTATCGTCCACGGTGTTGGAAAAATCCTTGGGTGCGAGGGGTGCGCAGTAGGCGATCGTAAAGGGCGCGATCGCGCAAAACAGTCGGTTTTTCAACACGCACCCTACGGGCAACGCGCGCCCGATCTCCGTCGCCGTCATACCCTCCTCCTCGTTGTATAGATACACGCCGTCGTTTCCCACGAACGCCATACGCACGATCCCGTCGCCGTCCATCGTCGTCAGCGGCTTCATCCTTCCCGAAAAGGCGTGCCGACTCGACAAAGTATCCTTCTCTTCGTTATACAAAAACACCGTGCCGTACTTGGAGATATAGCCCAGCTTTTCGGTATAGCTGCCGTCCGACTGCTTTTGCGGCAGGAGGAAATAGGTATCCGCCTCGGGCATCGCCGAAGACAAATCCCAAACCGTGCCGTCGTCGCGCAAGCACAAGGTAACGCCCAAGCCCCCCTTCAACACGCCGCCGCGGCAATCGCAGTTAACGCTATCGCTCGCGACCAGCCAACCCTTTTTATCGCTCTCAAAGAGCGCGAACCCGTCGTATTCCACCCGTTCCGCGCGCTGAGAAAGCCGCAACGCACTCTTTTCCCGTTTCAACATCATACCCACCTACGCGAAGCCATCGCCTTACAGGGATGGGAGCGGTACGCCGCCGTGATCGCTTCCTTATATTTTTTATCCCAAACGGCGGCTTCCTCGAACAGTCCGCTCGCCAAGGAATACTCCGCGGCGATTCCGTACGCAAACAATCGCACGGACGCGTACGCCTTGAAATCGCTCTCGTCGGTAAACCCCTTTTCCTTAGGCACGTACGCATAACGCACGACCACCTCGTCGGGCTGGGTTTTCAAGTAATCGGGAAAGATCTTAAACGCGACGGCGTTTCCGCTCCCGTCGCACACCTTCAAGATCCGCGAAACGGAACGGGAAAACTCGCTGAAATACACCGCGCCCGTGTCCGTTTTGAAGCTTTCCTCCGCCACGAGCGGCAAATAATCGAGCGCCAGCTCGTTTTCGACGAGATTGAAGCAACGCAACAAATTTTTCGCGTCCGCCTCCCCCGCCGTCGCTCCTTCCTCCAAAGCCGCCTGCACGTCGTCCGCGATCCCCAGCTCCGTCGCCGCGGCTAAAATGATCTCCACTACCGTCATAAAAATTCCTCCTTTTGAAAAACAGTAAGCGCCCGAGCGCGCTTATCTCATGCTCGGGCGCCCTCGCTCCAAGCCGTGGGCACGCCGCCCACGACCGCTTACAACTCGGTAATACCCGTGATCATACCCTGCGCGTTGGGTTTTTCGCACATCAACTCGGCGTACTTCACGAGCGTAGCCGTGTAGACGGGCTTTCCGGGCACCTGCTTGAGGATCTTGCCGTCCTCGCCCTCCAACCACTTCCAATCGCAAAGCTGATGCAGCTTAAAGGACTCGGTATGGAGCAAATACATCGTGCCCGCAGGGCAGAAACGGTCGGCAACGACGGGGATACCGTTAAAGCTCACCGCCTTGTAGCCGCCGGCAAATTCGATCGTCGGCATCGCCACCTTGTATTGTCTGAAGTAATCGGCAAGCGCACGCTTTACGCCCCACGAGCAAACGATAAAGTTCACCTGCTCGCCCGAATTTTCCTCGATGGTATCGATGGCTTTTTGAATGGTCGATTCCTTGATCTCGCCCACGTTCGCTTGCTTATACGGCTTCAAGAGCGCCTTATTCGTTCTATCCACGCCGTAAAGCTGATCGTTTTCGAAGATCGCCGCCAAGCCCGTCAGCTCGTTGTCCTTAGAGCCGTGCAAGTACATACCTTCGCCGCCCATAACGACGGTACCGATCGGCTTGTCAAAGACGGCGGTATACTCGTCCCTTTTCACCGAAACGATCTTTACGCCCGTCGCGCCCTCTATGGGATTGCCGTTCTCGTCGACGAAATCGACGAGCATACCCTCGAAAACGTACTTCAGCTCGTCCAAAGCGAGCTCGTAATCGGTGCCGACGCCGGCAACCGCCCCCAAAAACCCCGTACCGTTGCCGTAAAGCATTCTACCGAAGTTAAACGACGCGCTTTTGATGAGCGATTGCATTTCGTCGTTGAGTATATTGACGAACGCGCCCTCGTTGGTAGCCGAAGCGCGAAGCGCCTTATCCGAGATCTCGATCGTACCGTAAAGGTTTTTGAGCGTAGACACGAATTGTACCTTATCCGCTTCGGAAGCGGTGGGAAGCGCGCCCGTCTCGCTTCCGGCGCTGATACCGCCGCTCATACCCAATCGTACGAGCTTTCGCACGTCCTTACCGACGACGTCCGCCGTCGATTTTTGAATTTGCGCGAGCAGGGGATTTGCCTTTAAGTCCAAAGCCTCCGTCACCGCGTCCAAGTAAAAAGATTTCAAAGCGTTATCCGCCGTTTGAACAGTAATCATAATTTTTTTTCTCCTTTTTTTCTTTTTTGTTTTTTGGGCTGTGTCGCAATAAACGGTTGATTAGTGCTTTGCACGGTTTGACGAGGAAAACACAAGAAAGACAAGCGTTTTGCGAGGGCGCATACCCCCTGCGTCTGTAACCGAGCGTAACGCGCCGAATTTCGCCGTATTTTTCCTTCAAAAATCAACCGAGTTTTGAAACGTAGCCAATTTATTGCTTTTGGAAATAGCGCAACGCCATACCGCCCGCCTCGTCGATCGTTTTCGCCTTGAGCGGCGGCGCGACGAGCGTCCCCGCTCCGCCGCGCATCAGCGGCGCGTTCGCTTTTCCCAGCGAGGATAAATATTCCCCGATGATCTTCAGCCGTACGCTCTCGTCGCTCTTTACGCGCTCGTACAGCTCCTCCGAAGAAACCGCGGCGGCAGGCTCGCGACCCGTCGTAGCGACGACCCCTCTCTCCGAGCTAAGTGCCGTTCCCGTTTCGATTTCCCCGCTTATCGTATCCGCTACGGTTTGGCTCTCCTCCCCCTCGCGGCTATGCGTACCCCGTTCGCCGAGCGGTTCCTCCGCGCTTACGCCCTCCACTCCGTCGGCGGCGCGTCCGCTCGCCTTTTCCAGCTCGGAAACGAAGCTGTCGAACTCCCTTTCCTCCGCTTTTTTTTGCGCGGCTTTTTTACGGAGCTTTTCCGCCCCCAAGCCTGCCGCGCCCACCGAAGTCTCCGCGCTTTGCGCCTTGAAATTCTCCGCCTGCCGTTCCAGCTCCTTCAACCTTTGACTGCGCCTGGTAAATTCCGCCTGTAAAGAGCCGTACGCTTTTGCAAGGGCGTCCACGTCCTTAAACTTCCCGAGCGCCGCCAAAGCCTCCGTATCCTGCGCCCTTGCGCCCTCTTTCGCCTCCGCGACCGCCTCCGCGCCCGAGATCTCCCCGTAAACGTTCTCCTTTTCTTCCATTTTTTTTATACCTCCGCTTTTTCTTGTTTTTCTTTTTGATACGCCGCCTTATGCGCCTGCATATGCGCGGCAAACCTCGCCTTGATCTCCGCCTTCTTCGTCGATTTTTTCAGCTCGGACGAAAGCAAATACCTCGTATGCTCGGTGATATGCAGCTCGTGATCGTCGTAATCGTCCACGCCGACCTCGCCGCTTTTCAGCTCGTAATTCTCCTCGCTCGCCTTGGCGATATGGAGCGCGGAAATATCCCTCGCGTTTTCAAAGCTCCCGAACCCGAACGCCTCCAAAACGCGGTTTTTGTTGACCGTGGATATCCTCCCGTCCTCGTCCGTAAGCAGCCCCGCCTCGTACAGCTTCAACACCGTCGCGCGCTTCTCCTCGGGCGTTTCCGCGTTCTCCGTCTCGAATTGCACGTCGTTCACCGAAAGATCGGTCGCGTTGAAATACCGCACCTGTATCCGTTTATTTTCTCCCGTGAGCGTCATAAGCCTCGCGGAGCCGGCAAACTCCCGATACAGGCGCAAGATCTGCCGTCCGATCTCCTTAAGCGCGTTCTCCACGCTCTTGAGGGTACCCGAAAGCCGCGATTCGTCCTGTGCGAGAAGCAGCTGCAACCCCGTCGCGCTCGTCACCTGCGTCGGCGTGGAATTTTGCGAGAGATCGCTCACGCCGCTGATGAGCGAAAACTCCTTTTCCAGCCACTCCTCCTCGGCGGCAAACTCGCTTGGAAAGCTACCCGTATCCAGCATCTCGGGCGCCTTACCGCCCTGACGGTAAACGAGTATCTTCCCGGGAAGCAACCCCTCCTCGGACAGCTCGTCCGTATCCACCGACCCGTCCTCGACCGTCAATATCCCCATAGACAGCCTGTTCAAAAACTCGTGCTTCCGATTGCGTACCGCGTTATAGGCGCGCTGTACGGGAATGAGCCTATCTATGATGCTCGCCCCGAAAAAGGCGCTCGGAAGGCGCATACAATCCTGCTTCACGAACGGAAACACCCTCTCGCCGCGCTCGCCGTTCACGTACGGCAACGCCCCCGCGTACAACAGCTTACCGCCCGCAACGATCTCCAAGCGCCCGTCGGGATACGCGGCGCTCGGCTTGCGATACCGTTCGATCAATACCACGCCGTTCTTCGCCGTCGCGAAATGCATACCCACGCTCTCGAGCGGCTTTTTCCCCGCCGACGGCTCGCTGTACCCGATCAAGGTCAACTCGGAAATATCCTTTCCCGATACCTCCACGCCAAACCGCTCGTACACCTCGTCCACGGACGCCACTCTCGCGTGTATCAAGCTTTCCAGCTCCTCTATCCCCTCGGCGTTTAGACGGTCGGGATAGATCTCAAAGGGCGAAACGGCGGTAACGCTCACCTCCCCCTCGTACACGGGCGCGCCCTCCCCGTCGACCGCCACCTGCCTGCCGCCGCGCTCGTCCCAAGCGACCTTATAAAATCCGCTGCCGCAGACCTCCGCCCAAACGGCTGCTTTCGCCGCCGTTTCCGCAAAGCGTATCCGCTCTTGCGCGTAGCGCAACACGCCCGTAGCCAGCTTGGCGGCCTTCACGTCCGCGTCCTCGTCCGAAAAGGCGCGCACGCTCAGCTTGGGTCGAAGCTTTTCCAGCTTCGCGATCCTCGCCTCCACCATCGGCGCGATATGGTTAAAAACCCTGCGCGATTGCCAGTAAAACTGCATATCCTCGCTCGCCACGCCGCCAAGCGGTGAAACGTCGCAATACTGATTGCCGCTGTAAAAATTCATATTCAACAGCCAACCGCTCTCCACCGCTCTCCGCTCCTCCCTTCTCCGCTCGAAATCGGCGGTGACCTCAGCGGCGAGCTTCGCCTCCTCGCGCTCTTTCGCGTTCTTTTTTTCCTCCTCGGAAATACCCAATTCGTCCAACATATCTTTTCTCCTTTATGATTTTTTCACCACGCGCTTGCGCGGCTTTGCCCGTTTTTTTGCGACGGGCTTTTTGCTTTCGTCGAATACCTGCCCCTCGCCCTTCGCTTTTTTCTCCGCCGCCTTATCCCTTTCCAATAACGCCAACAGCCTCTTTTTCTCCGCCTCCAGCTCCTCGTCCGAAAGCCCCGTAAGCGAGCCTCCGCCCTCGCCGAGCAACAGCTGCACCGCTTTGAGATCGGGCGGCACGTCCTTCTTGATGCGCTTGCGCTTCATCAGCTTCAGCTCCCCGTCCACCTCCGCGAACTCCTCGGTCACCTCGGCTACCTGAAACCCGAGCGCCACCTTTAAGAGGGTCTTGGAAAGCTCCTCGCTCTTGTCCTTCTTCGCCACCGTAGTCCTCCTTATTTATTTTCTCCGCATTTTCCTGAGCAACGCCTCCTTGTCCTTTTGGATCACCGACTTCGCCGCCTTAGGCGGCAGCTTTTTCGGCCGCGTCATCAAATAATACCGAAGCTCGTCGAGCGCGTGATCGTCCGCCTTTCTCGGCACGTCGCCGCTCCCCCAAAAATACCCCTTCAGCTCCCTGATCAAATGCACGCAGCTTTTGAAAATATACAAATTCGGCAATCCGTTTTTTCGGTTTAAGTAGCTCTTGACGCGCGCGATCCCCGAAAACAGATCCTTGTCCACGTCGGGATTGACCAAGATACCCCGCTCGTAAAAAAGATCGGCAACGCTTTTGACGCTCGCCAAGGTGCGTTGCTTGGCTGCGCTGTCTATCAACGCGCACACCCGCCCTCGCGCGTCCCTGTGCCAATCCAAGCGCTCGCAAATTTCCTTGATCTTCGCCGCGTGATGATCGACGTCCTTGCCCGCCTCGTAATGCTCCGCCACCACGTACACGTTATCGTCGTAATCGACGGCGTACCAATGCGCCGAGAGCGGATTGTTCAGCCCGGGATCGATGGAAATGTCGTCCTGCCATTCCTTGGGTAACGCAAACGGCTCGATCACGTGCACGCGCTCGTCGAATTCGGGATACACCAACCCCTCGCCGCTCGCAAACCGACCGCTTTTTCTCGCCTGCAAGGTATCCTCGTCCATACACGCCTCCATCGCGGCGATCTCCCCCTCGTCGAGATAGGGATTGTCGCTCCACTCCATAAACTCGTACCAAACCTCGCCGTCGTTAAAACGGTTGAGAAAGATATCGTTATAGATAAAGGTCAACCCCTTGAGAGGGGTCATCGTCCCGAAGATATCCCCCTTTTTATCCAGCACGCGCATACGACATTCGAGGTAGATATCCTTGGGCGGCTCCTCGTCGAACCACACGAAATCGAGGGAGGTACCCTGAAACTTTTCCCTGCCCTGATCGCAGCTTTTGAACCCGATAACGGAAACGCCGCCGAATACGTTCCGCACGCGGATAAAATCGATCACGCCGCTTTCGGGCGCGTCCTTCCTACCGCTGAGCATCACGATCTCCTCTATCCAGTCCTTCCGCAAATAATGCAATATCTTCTTTTGCGCCACGTCGCGCTGTACCTGTTGAGAAAGGGACACCACCCAGCCGCACGCGTTTTCCCTGTTTTCGCGATAGGGATGCACGCCGCGCGCCATATACACGCACTCCACCGCGCCGCACTCCGTCTTACCCGAACGGTTGCCGCCGAACACCCAACGATTGCGCTTTTGGCATTTATGGAACGCGAGCTGCTTTTCGTGCACCCGCTCTCCCGTGTTATACGCCGCCAAAAAATCGGCTTCGCGCCGCCGCTTTTGCTCCGCTTCGATCCGCCGTAGCTTTTCTACAATATCTCTCATAATCACCGCCGATTTGGCAAAATCTCTCCGTCCCTTTCCGCTATAATCAAGCTTATGAAAAAGTATATCTTTTCGGTTTTTGCCGCTTTGCTATATTTTTTATATTCCCTGTTCCCTCTCTCCGCGCTCAAGCCCCAAGCCGACGCGGAGAGCACTTACGCGTGCATACTCGGCGAAAGCACCTTTTTCTACACCGCGCGCGACGAACGGCAGGGACTTTTTTTGCTACCCCAAACCTATTTCGTCAAGGTCCTCGAAACCTCCCCCGACTTTTGCAAGATCGAATATTTGTACGACGACGATCGGGTGAAAAAGGTGGTCGGCTACGCCAAGACCTCTCAGCTCACCTTCGTCGACTACGCCCCCCAAACCCCCTATTTATACCATTTGTTCGAGGTGGATTATCTACTGAACGGCGAGGAGGAGGACAACGCCTTAAACAAGATCACGGTGACCTGCGCCTACTACGGCGATTACACGATCGGCTCGAAAACCTATTGCTATATCCTCCGCGGCGACGAGTTCGGCTATATCCCCAAGCCCGAAAGCCTGACCTATCCGAAAAACGACGAATACGCCGACCGCCTCGCCCAAACGGAGGCAGCGGAAACGCCTTTGGCGGAGGAGGATAGCGAAAGCTCGACGAGTCCGGCGCAGATCGCCATTTTGATCGCCCTTTGCCTGCTCGTCCCCGTCCTCGCCGCGCTCATCTTAAAGCCGCCCAAAAAACCGCCCTACGAAACGGAGGATTAGTTCTCTAAATCCCCAACCAACGCCGTTCGCTTTGCGAAATCGCGTCGTCGCGCCCCTCCCGCACGAAATCGTATATCCTCTTGAAAAAATCGTCTTGGGCAAATTCCGCCTCGAAGCGTTCCTCGGTCAAGCCCTCCGCCTCCAACATCGCCCCCGCCTTTTCGGACAAACGACGCAAACGGCGGAAATATTTGCTCTTGCTCCATTCCCCAAAGCCCGTCCGCTTATTTTCTTCCTTAACGGGCGCCTTTTTTATTTTCCGCTCCCTGCCGAAATATCGGATCTCCACGAGCAACCTCTCCACGGCGGAAAGCCGTCCGAGCACCCTTTCCACGCAAGCCTTCAGCCATTGCAAACGCTCCTTATGCAGTATCTCCTCCGCGAGATAGAGGGCGATCTCCTCAGCGGTCCTGTCGCTGCGGTAAGAAAGCACCGCGCGGTTTTTGATATGCTCCGCGTAATCCTCCCCGATAGTTTTCATCAACGGATACGCGTACAGCACCGCCTTCGTATAATTTTTCATACTCTATCACCTCTCTTTTTCTATCTTAAGCTTAAATATAACGAATGTCGTTGCAAGCCCTGCAAGCTCATACAAACCCCTACCGCAGCGAGAAAAGCGCAAGCGCAACGATGAAATGCGTAACGGTTTCTTCGTTTTGCCCCGTGCGTTGCCATTATTACATACTTTCCCGATTTCGCAAGACCCTCGTTCCACCTTTTTGATAAAAACACGAACATTTGTTCGCATTTGTTTATAGTATACACGGTTAAATATGACAGCAGTACGCCACTTTTCCAAAATTTTCCAAAAAAATAAAGGGGCGGCTTCTGCCCCCAGCCGCCTCTTGACCGTAAACACTTGCTTTTTCTTGGAAAATGCGGTATAATTTTTACAAAACCTTAACAAATTTCAAACCTTTCGATAACGAAAGCGTTTTATAATAAACGAAAAAAAGGCAGGTAAACGGTATGATCAAAATTTTGGTAGTCGAAGACGACAAATCGTTAAACGATCTCGTTTGCTCCTATCTTCGCGCAAGCGGCTACGAAACGACGGCTTGCTACGACGGCGAGGCGGCGCTGGACGAGATGGAAAGGACCTCCTTTTCCATGGTGGTAACGGATATTATGATGCCGAAGGTAGACGGTTTCGCGCTTGCCGAAGCGATCCGCACAAGCGATAAACAAATTCCCGTTTTGTTTATGTCCGCGCGCGACGATAAGCCGGCGAAAATGCGCGGCTATCAAGCGGGGATCGACGACTATATGGTCAAACCGTTCGATTTGGACGAGCTGACGATGAAAGTGGGCGCCTTGCTTCGCCGCGCGAAGATCCACGCGGACAACAAGCTTTCCGTCGGCAATTTCACGATGGACTCGGAGGAGCGCGCCGCGTATATCGACGGCGAGGAATTGTCCTTAACCACGCGCGAATTCGACCTTTTGTTCAAGCTGTTGTCTTACCCCAAAAAGACTTTTACGCGCTCGGCGCTGATGAACGAATTTTGGGATTACGACTCCTCCGCCACCTCGCGCACGGTGGACGTATATATGGCGAAGCTGCGCGAAAAAACGTCGGCATGCAACGGCTTCGAGATCGTGACCGTACACGGCCTCGGCTACAAGGCGGTAATCAAATGAACGACAAGAACGCGAAATTTTCCTTTTGGGGCGCGGTGATCTTTTTTATCACGGTCGCCGCAACCGTAACCGTCGCTATGCTCGTCTTTTCTTGGGTAAACGAAAAAAGCGGCGGCGACAGGCAAACGATCGCGCTCGTTATGTTGCTCGTGATCCTGTTTTTATCCGTGCTTTGGACGCTCGCCGACCTAATCCGTCGGCGCATTATGGTCGATAAGCCGGTGGAGGATATCCTCGCCGCGACGGAAAAGATCGCCACGGGCGATTTCTCCGTACGCCTGCACCCTCGCCATAGCTTTGAATACTACGACGAATTCGACCGCATTATGGACAATATCAATCGTTTGTGCGAGGAGCTAGGCAGATCGGAAACGCTCAAAAACGATTTTATCGCCAACGTTTCCCACGAGCTTAAGACCCCCCTTTCCGTCATACAAAGCTACGCGGCGGCTTGCGGCAAAAAGAATACGGACGAGCAAACGCGCAAGGCGTATTTGCAAACGCTGGAAAACGCGGCGCGTCGCATGAGCGATCTCGTCGCGAATATCTTAAAGCTCAACAAGCTGGAAAACGCCGCCCTGCATCCCGAACGGGAATGGATACGGCTGGACGAACGGCTTGCCGAGGCGGTCGTAGAGCTGGAAACGCGCATTGAAAAAAAGGGGTTGGAGGTGGAAGCGGATCTAGACGAGGTGCGTATCTTCTCCGTCCCCGCCTATCTCGACCTCGTTTGGAGCAACTTACTTTCCAACGCCGTGAAATTCACGGACGAGGGCGGCAGGCTCGGCGTATCCCTCAAATTACGGGAGGGGCGCGCGATCGTCAAAATTTCGGATACCGGCTGCGGTATCGACGCGGAAACGGGCAAGCGTATCTTCGATAAATTTTACCAAGGAGACACTTCACACGCCGCCGAGGGCAACGGCTTGGGGCTGGCGCTCGTGAAACGGGTAGTCGATATTTTGGGCGGAGAGATCTCCGTCGAGAGTGAAAAGGGCAAGGGTAGCGTATTCACCGTCGTCCTCCGCGAAGCTACCGAAGCCGCTTAACGAGGTTTTATGGACAAAAAAGTTCTTTGGGAAAAATTGAAACGCCCGACGGGTTGGCTGCTCGCCGTTATCTATACGATAACCTTGCTTTGTATCGTCGGCGCGCTCGTTATTTTGTTCGTCGATTATCAAGGCACGGCGTTGGAGCTCGTGGCGTACGCCCTCTTCGGGCTTGCCGCCTGCACCCTCGCCTATTCGGTGTATACGATCGTCCTCTACGCCCCTATGATCAAGGGCAAGCTCAAAGGATGGCTGCACTCCATTCCCTTTATCCACAAGCTGTTGGAAAACTACGGCTTCCGCACCGTCCTTTTCTCGGCGGTATCCCTCGTTATATCCGTAGGGTATAGCGTATACAACGGCGTGATCGCTCTTATGCTCCCCTCCCTTTGGTACGGCGCGCTCGCCGCTTATTACATCTTACTCGTCGCCATGCGCGGCGGCATCACCCTCTACCACGGCAAAAATCGCGGCAAGGAGGGGGACGAGCTCGTGGAGCTCAAAAAATACCGCACTAGCGGTATCCTGCTCGTCGTCACCATTTTGGCGTTGTCGATCGCCATTTTGCAAATGGTCGCGGCAAACGAGGGCTTCGTGCATATGGGGCTTATGATCTACGTCGCCGCCACCTACACCTTTTATAAGATCACGATGAGTATCGTAAATTTGGTACGGGCGAATAAGCAAACGGGCTATACGATCCGCGCCCTGCGCGATATCAACCTAGCCGACGCGGCGGTGTCCGTGCTCGCCTTGCAAACGGCGATGTTCCATTCGTTCGGCGACGAGGGGCTCAACACCGGTCTTGCCAACGCTTTGACGGGCGCGGCGGTATGCCTCGTCGTTTTGACGCTCGGCGTTATGATGATCGTCAGCGCGAACAAAAAACTCAAACAAGTAAAAAACACGAAGGAAATACAAGGATAAATGAAAAACGAAGAAGCTTTCAGCTACACCTACACCGCACCCACCGAAAGAGAGCGTAGGGAGGTCGAAGAAATTCGCCGAAAATACCAACCGGTAGAACAAACGCAATCGGATATGCAAAGATTGCAAACGCTCGACAACAAGGTCAACCTGCCGCCGATGGCGTACGCCCTTTCCCTCGGCGTGATCGGCACGCTTATCTTCGGCTTGGGCTTAACGCTCATTCTCGAATGGAGCAAGCCCGTTTTGGGCACGCTCGTAGCCCTTTTAGGCGTTTTACCCATCGCGCTCGCCTATCCCGTCCACCGTCGTTCCTTACGCAAGCGTAAGGAAAAATACGCGGCGGAAATTTTGGCGTTGTCCGAAAAGATCTTGGGTGAAAAAAAATAAAAAGGGAAAAAAGGATAAAAGCAATAAGACCGTAAAAAATTTTTACGCGGTTTTATTGCTTTTTTTTGCCGTTCGTGGTATAATAAAAGCGTATGAGGAAATTTTTCGTAAAAACGACGACGGCAATTTTCGGCTGTGCCGCCCTGCTTTCGGCGGCGGCAGGCTTTTTCGCGCTCCAAACGACCGCGCCCGCAAACGCGGACGGCGTTTCGGGCGATACGCTCGTCGCGCCCAAAACCTACGAAGAATATTTGCCCTTGACCCAACCGACGGACGTCGCGGTTTCGGAAAATTACACCGCGATCGCAGACGGAAACGTTCTCTATATCTACGATAGGGAGGAGGGCGTCTACCGCGAATATACGCACGGCAACGGCGCCACCGAATCGCATATCAAAAAAGTACAGTTCGACGAATACGAAACGCTGTATTTCTTGGACGGCTCGACGAGCACCAACTTCTATCGATTCAACGTGGAAACGGGCGAAGAAAGGCGGTTGGACCTTGCCTGCGGCACCTTCCTCGTTGCGGGAAGCGACCTGTATTTCACCAACGCGCAGGAGGAGCTGTACGCGGCGAGCTTGCACGCCTCCGACCTCTCCTCCACCCCCTTACATTGGAGCGACGGAGGAATTTGCAAAGACGTATCCTCCCTCGCCTTTTGGAACGAGGAGCTGTATTTCATTCAATCCGATTATAACTTGATGAAGATCGACCCCAAAGCGACCGAAGCTCCCAAATACGGTACGGCACGCATTAGGTCCTTTCTCTCGAATATCACCTCTATCGCAATCGCCGAGGGCGTGCTTGCCTGCACGAAGGCTTCGGGCGATCTCGAAGCGTATCCCTTGCCCTGCCGCGACGAAACGGAAGCGGTCTTTACCGCAAGCGGCGAGTTCACCGCCCTTTCCCCGTTCGGCGCGCATATCTACGCGGTGCAAACGGACGGCGGCGTGATCAAGCAATATTCCACCGCCCAAGCCGCGTTCACCGATTTTGAAATTTGCTCCGCCTCGAACGCGCCCAACCGCTTTAGCGGCGCGACGGCGCTTTTCCTTTCGGACGACCGACTGTTTATCGCGGACAACGCCAACGGGCGCGTTTCGGTATACGATACGCAAGCCGAACGCTTTGAAAACGCGTTCGTCTCTACCCTGTCCCCCTCCTTTTTGAGCGCGGACGGCGAAAATCTTATCGCGGCGAACGGCGAGCAGGCGGCGATCTACGCTCTTTCGGGCGAAAGCCTGGGCGCGGAGCTGGCGCGCTTCGACGGCTTCACGGGCGAGATCAAGGGCGTGGCGAGCGTTTACGGCAAGCACTATCTCGTAACCGACGCAAATTATTTCTACGCCTTTGAAAAAGCGGCAAGCGGCGAATGGACGAAGCGGGAGATCAAAAAGGACTCCACGCGCTATCCCTCCACGCTCGTCGCGGACGCGTACGGTAATTTGTATATCCGTAGCGGACGGAGCGTATACGCGTTTACGGAAGCGGAATTTACGGACGGAGAGCAAAGCGGCAGGGAGGTCTTCGACAGTCTGCCCGAAGCCACGCAAAGGATCGCCGTCGATTACGAGCAAAATATTTACGCGCTCGCCGATAATCAAATTACCGTCAACGGCGATACGGCGGTCGATTTTTCCACGCCTTTGGTCTACGGAACGGGCGTTTCGGTATCGGCGTTCGCGTTCGGGATCGAGGAGAACGCCGGATATCTTTTGTGCGACGGAAGCTACGTGATCAAGACGAAACGATTAAACCTGCCGACGGTGAAAAGTATTCCCGTAAACGGCGCTGACGAGGAAATTTTCAGCGAACGGAGCGCGAACGTTTCCGTCGTAGAAACGAAAGAAAACGCGCTGTTTATCGCGTTCGAGCTTTCGGCGCTGAAAGAGCAAACGGTATTCCCCTATCTTTCGTACGAAAGAAAAGAAAGCGCGCAAACGGCGCTTAAAATGGGCGAAGCGGGGAAATATACCCTGCTGGCGCTGTTCGACGAAGGCAAGAACGAATACGCAACCTATCTCGTTTTGACGGCGGCTTGCACGCCGCTTGCCCAAAACGAATACGCGGCGGTATACGAGGGAGAAACGCAAACGGGGTATATTACGAGCGAGGTCACGCTGTATAAATTCCCCTATTTGAACGAGCTTTTGGCGGTGGATACCCTGCCGAGAAACGCGGAGATCAAATTGCTCGGCGAGGTGAATAAGCTCGACCACGAATATTACCACGTCTCGTATACGGACGAAAACGGCGTGGAAAAGACGGGCTACGTACCTAAATCGTACGCCTCTACGATCGACGCCGCGCCCCCCGAGAGCGAAACGGTAGTTTACGGCGATACGGAGAGCGATACCGATTCCGTATGGCGGCTCGCCTATCTCGTACTCGGCTTCGCACTCGTATGTATCCTCGCGGATTATTTGATATTACGCAAGAAAAAGCAATAGTATAACGAAAGGCAACCGCCTTTTGATATAATAAAAAAAACAAAGGAGCGACACTATGGATCATCTAAGTAAGAACGGCGTAGAACCGCTAAGAACCGCGCGCGTAGGGTCGCTTTACGGCCGTTTACGCAGGTAGATAGCGGCAATACGCTACCTTATCGAAAACGCATAGAAAGGTAGAGTATTATGAAAAAGGAACTTTTGGAATTTTTGGCGGCGCAAAACTATCGAAGCGCCGCGGAGCTGGTAAACAAATACACCCCTGCGGAGCTTGCGGAGACGTTGGAGGAAGCGGAGAAAGCGGATATCCCCTCCCTTTGTCGGGAGCTTGATAGCGAGCTGCTTGCCGACGCGTTGCTGCTCCTGTCCCCCGCCTTGAAGGAGGACGTCATCAACGGGCTTCGCGACGACGAGCTGGAAAAGGTATTCGAGGAAATGTCCGTAGACGAAACGGTGGACGTTATCGAGGATATGCCGCAGGAGATCGTGCGGAGGATCGCCGAGAGCGAGGAGATCGTACAGCTTTTGACCGAGCGCAATTTCACCGTCTTAAAGCCGCTCATCTCGTCTATGAACGGTATCGACCTTGCGAGAGCGTTCGAGCAAATCGAAAACGAGGGCGACCTGCCCCTGTTGTTCCGCATTTTGCCCAAGGATCTGGCGGCGGAGACCTTCGTCGAAATGGACAGCGACTTAAAAGAGAAGCTGATCTATAAGCTGAACGATCGCGAGCTGCGCGCCGTTATGGACGAGCTGTTCCTCGACGACACGGTCGATCTGATCGAGGAAATGCCGGCGAGCGTGGTCAAGCGCGTTTTGGCGCAAAGCGACAGCGAAACGCGCGCGTATATCAACGAGATATTGAAATATCCCAAGGATAGCGCGGGCAGCATAATGACTATCGAATACGTCGCGCTCAAGCCCACGATGACGGTGGACGAGGCGTTCGAGCGGATACGAAAGACGGCGATCGACAAGGAAACCATCTACACCTGCTACGTCACCGACCCGACGAATAAGCTGTTGGGTTTGGTCACGGCAAAGGATCTTATGCTCGCAAGCAAGAGCGCCGTAATTGCCGATATTATGAACGAAAACGTCATTTACGCGCACACGGAGGACGATAAGGAAACGGTTGCGCGGACGATCTCCGATTACGGCTTTTTGGCGCTTCCGATCGTGGATAGGGAAACGCGGCTCGTGGGTATCGTTACCGTCGACGACGCAATGGTCGTCCTGCAATCGGAGAACACGGAAGATATCGCGAAGATGGCGGCAGTCACCCCTACCGACAAGCCCTATCTCAAAACGAGTATTTGGCGCATTTGCTTAAACCGGTTGCCTTGGCTTTTACTGCTGTTGCTCTCCTCCACCTTTTCGGGGCTGATCATCTCGGCGAACGAAGCTACGCTCAATATGCCGATCTACGGTATCGTGCTCACCGCTTGTATGCCTATGCTGATGGGTACGGGCGGTAACGCAGGCTCACAGGCTTCGGCAATGATCATTCGCGGTCTTGCCATAGGCGAAGTGGACTTTTCCGATTTTTGGCGGGTCGTGTGGAAGGAGGTGCGCGTGTCCTTTTTGCTCGGCTCTATCCTTTCGGCGGCTTGCTTTGCCAAGGTAATGCTCGTCGATAAGCTGTACGCCGTCGCAAACGGTACGCTCGTAGGCTTGGTCATTTCCCTGTCTATGTGCGTTACCATCGTGATCGCCAAGCTGATCGGGTCTATGCTTCCCCTGCTTGCGAAAAAACTGCGCCTCGACCCTGCCGTCGTCGCCTCCCCTTTTATCACGACCATCGTCGACGTGCTTTCCCTCACCGTCTATTGCGCGTTTGCCGTCGCTATGCTCGGCACGCTGTAAAAAAATTACACGAAAAAAGGAGTTCCTCGCGAACTCCTTTTTATTTTACCGCAACGCAGCGCTTCGCGTTGCATTGCATTTCACTTATAGAGGTAAAATTTATACGAGCTTGGCTGCAAGATGCCGCCAAGCCTTTCTAGCTTTCGTTAAAGCTTATATGTAGCATATCGTCATTGTGAACGGCGGCGTTAACCGAAGTACGGCAATCTCATTTTTATTGAAGTAAAATTGCGTAGCTGCAAGCAGTTCAAGGCGTCGTGATAATTGTATACTCGGAGCCAAGCGAAGTAAAATTGCGTAGATGCGAGCAGTTCAAGGCGGAGCGAGGGCGCGTACCGATAGTACGTAACCGAGCGACAACGCCGAAATGCGAAGTATATACGCAATTTTATAAAATCGATAAATACCTGCCCCCGTCGTCAGGCAACACCACCACGATATTTTTACCCTCGTATTCGTTGCGTTTGGCAAGCTCTATCGCCGCCGCGAGCGCCGCGCCCGAGGAAACGCCTGCGAAGATTCCCTCCGTTTTACCGAGCGCACGCATAGCGCTTAACGCGTCCTCGTCCGTCACCGTCAAAACCTCGTCGTACACCGATCTATCGAGCACCTTTGGTATAAAATTCGCGCCGATGCCCTGAATGGCGTGCGGTCCCGCTTTGCCGCCCGAAAGCAAAGGCGAAGCCGCGGGCTCTACCGCGTACACCTTGCTACGCGGCGCTTTTTCTTTGAGATAGCGCCCTACGCCCGTGAGCGTGCCGCCCGTACCCACGCCGGCTACGAACGCGTCCACTTTACCCTCCAACGCTTGATAAATTTCGGGAGCGGTCGTTTCGTAATGCGCCTTGGGGTTGGCAGGATTTTCAAATTGCCCCGCAATGATCGCGTTGGGCGTTTGGGTAAGCAATTCGTCGGCTTTATCCACCGCCCCTTGCATACCCTTTTCGCCGTCGGTGAGTACGATCTTCGCGCCGTACGCCGCGATCAGCTTGCGCCGTTCCACCGACATACCGTCGGGCATCACGATCACCGCTTGATAGCCGCGTGCCGCCGCCACGAGCGCAAGCCCTACGCCCGTATTGCCCGAGGTAGGCTCGATCACCGTGCCCCCTTTTTGCAACGCGCCGCTTTTTTCCGCTTCGTCGAGCATATATTTCGCCACGCGGTCCTTGATAGAACCGCCCGCGTTTGTACCCTCTAGCTTCGCGTACAGTCTACCTTTGAGCGCGTGCGCCTTTTCCGTTTTTTTCAGCCGTACGAGCGGCGTATTGCCGATCGCGTTTTCCACGGAAGCGTAAACTTTCATACCCTCTCTCCTTATACCATTCGCAACAATTCTTCCGCCGTCCGCGCAAGCTTGGTCGCGCCGTTTTCGCAAAGAAACCGTTCATCGCGAAAGCCCCAAGTTACGCTGATACAGTCCACCCCCGCGTTTCGCGCCGTTTGGATATCCACGTCCGAATCGCCGATATACACCGTTTCCTCGCGGCTTGCGCTCAGCTTTTCCATAACGGTATAAAGGGCGTCGGGCGCGGGCTTTTTACGGATACCGAGCGCCTCGTTCTCCCCCACGGCCTCGTCCAAAAGTCCGTAGAAATAGGCGTCGGCGAGCCGCTTTACCGCAAAATCCGCTTTATTGGACAGCACGGCGAGCTTCGCGCCCCGTGCGCGCAAGGCGCGGAGCAGGTCCAAGATCCCCTCGTAGGGCTTGGTCAGATCCTCGCAATGATCTTGATAATGCGCCCGAAACGCCGCCAAGACCGCTTCTAAATCAGCGTCATGCGCGCCGATCGCGCGACGGATCAAATTTTTAATACCGTTTCCGACGAAGCTTTGCACCTCGGCTTTCGTCCTTTGCGGCAGGGAAAACGCCGCGAGCGCGGCGTTGGTGGACGAAGTCAGATCGTCCAACGTATCCAAAAGCGTTCCGTCTAAATCAAATACGATCGTCTTATACATGGTATGCCCGTTTCTCTCTTTTTCTTACAATACCGCTTGAATGGCGCGGACCGCTTCGGCGCGGTTTTCGCTGCCCGTTTTGACGTAGATGGAGGAAACGTAATTCCTCGTCGTTCCCTCGGTCAGCTTAAGCGCCGCCGAAATTTGACGGTTGGTGAAGCCCTCGTACATCATCAACGCGATCTCCACCTCCCTGCCCGAAAGGGAAAAGGCGCGCGTGAGCTTGATCTCCCTGTCCGCCGCGACGTTTTTCGCGGCGTCGGTGATACGGCGCGCGATCTTGGAGGGGAGAATGGTATCCCCCTTATACGCGTTTTTCACCGCGTCGATAAGCGCGGACGAGCTCGTATCCTTAAGCAAATAACCGCTCGCGCCGTTATTGATGGCGTTGAGGATATAGTCGCTGTCGTCAAAGGTCGTCAAAACGACCACCTTGACGTCGGGATATTCCGATTTGATGCGCTGGGTAGCCACTACGCCGTTCATATTGGGCATACGGATATCCATCAGCACCACGTCGGGACGGTACCGTCCTATCTTTTCGAACGCGTCGAAGCCGTCCGAAGCCAACGCCACGACCTCCAAGCCACCGTCCGTTTCCAAAACGCTTTTCAGCTCTTGCGCAAGCTCCTTTTGATCGTCCGCTACGATCAGTTTGATCTTTTCCGTCATTGTTTTTCCTCCGTATCTACGGGCAAGACGAGATGCAATTCAAAGCCCTCGTCCGCCTCCGATTGAAATTTGATCTCGCCGCCGAACGCTTTGGCGCGCTCTTGCATACCCGTCAGTCCGAAGCCGAGCCGTAGCTCATCCGTCACCACGCCCCTACCGTTATCCGAAAGCAAAAAGCAAAGCTCGTCCCCCTCGCGCTTGAACGAGAACCAAAACGCCGTCGCGCCGCCGTGGCGCAAGCCGTTGGAAACGCCCTCCTTTAAGCTGTTGCAAAGAAAACGGAATTTCGCAGGCGAAACGCGCGCGTCCTCGATCTCCGAACGAATGGTGATACCCGTGCCGTCCGTCGATTCGTGGATAATTCCCTCCAATGCCGATTTTAGCGTTTGGTCGGCTTTCGTACCCGAAAGCAAATGCACGCTGTCGCGCAGCTCTTCCAAGGCGTGCTTGGCTTGCAAATTCGCCGCGACGATCTTTTGCTTGGCTTCCTCGGGGCTTTCCCCGATGATCAGCTTCGCCGCCTCCGTTTGCATAATGACCGTCGTGATGGAATGTCCCGCCGTGTCGTGGATCTCTTTTGCAATACGCTGGCGTTCCTCCAGCGCGGTCACTTCGGCTACCACCGCATACGCTTTTTCCAGCTCCTTTTTGCTCTCGTCCAACTCGCGCAGGGTCTTATCCAAGCGCAAATACTGCCGATAGAAAGCGAGCGCGACCTGCACGACGAGGAAGTGCACGAGAATACCGAACACCGAGCCGAGCGATTGCGTGAGCAAGGGCAAAAGCTGGATAGTCCCGTCGTAGCCGATATAGGCGCTGGCTGCATAGCTGACCGCGTACAGCGGCATGGCGATACAAAGGAGCGCCCACGAGGGCAACGCCTTGTCCGCGCCGAAATACAGGGCGGTCAACACGAGCATATACACGAGCAAGGGATACGAGCCGTTCGTCACGAACAAAAAGGCGCACGCCGCGACTACGTCGAACAAATAGAACGCGATACGCCCCTTACCCTTACGCACGACGAAAAATTTCATTACGCTGGAGAGGGTGAGCGACGATTCCACGATCAAAATGGCGAGCAGCATACCCCAGCCGCCGTTTTGAGAAAAGTCGTAGATATGCTGTAAGATGATGAGCAGCTCGACGATAACGAGCACGATAAAGATCAGCCATTTACCGAGCGTGATAAACTGCTTTTCGTCGCGGATATCGTATTTTCCGAACAGGCGCACGAAATAGGCGCGCAAGCCCCGTTCTTCGCCGCTGCGGCGAGGTTTATTTCGTTTTTTCTCCTCCCCCCGTTCCACGAGCCTTCTCTCCTCTTACGTTTTTTTCTACGATTATTGTAGCATACTTTGTGTAAAAAGTCAAAGCGGTTGACGAAATTTATTATTTTTTTGACCGTTTGCCCTCGATTTTGTTTACCTAAACGAAAAAATCGTGTATAATATATATAAAGTAAGGACAAGAAAGCCGTTTATCGGCATATACTACACAAATGATACCCCAAATCGTTTTACTCATATTAGAGATCATAGGCACGATCGCGTTCGCCGTTTCCGGCTCGTTCGTGGCGATCAAAGCGAAATTCGATATCTTCGGCGTACTCGTTATCGGCTGTATCACGGCAGTCGGCGGCGGTATCACGCGCGATATCCTGATCGGCGCGACGCCACCCGCCGTCTTTTCCAAGGCGTATATCGTCGGCATTGCCGCGTTGACCTCGCTCGTCGTATTTATTATCGCGTACTTCAGGCGTAAAAAATTCGACGAAACGAGAGAGCGGATCGAGCATATCAATAATATCTTCGACGGGATCGGCTTAGCCGCGTTTACGGTAACGGGCACGGAGCTTGCGTTTACGGGCGGTATGTCGGGCAACGTATTTTTATCCGTTACGCTGGGCGTATTGACGGGCGTGGGCGGAGGCGTTTTACGGGATATTTTGACGGAAACGCCGCCCTACATATTCAAAAAGCATATCTACGCCTTGGCTTCGATCGTCGGCGCCGTGTTATACTACGTATTGCGCCGCGTGACGGCGGATACCATACTACCGAGCAGTATCGCGATGCTGTTCATCATCGACGTAAGGCTGCTTGCCGCAAAATACCGTTGGAGCTTGCCCAAGATCCGTTTACAGGACGAAAACGATAATAAAGAATAAGGAAGGACAACTATGCAACACCCTATGGACAAATATTTTGACGAGATCGTAAATTCCACCGTCGAGATACTCAAATTCGATTCCTCTATGAAAGCGCCCGAGGGCGAAAACGGGGAATATCCGTTCGGCAAAGAAACGGCGGATTGCCTTGCGTATTTTTTGGCGCTTGCCGAAAGCTTCGGCTTCGAAACGCACAACTACGACAATTATATCGGCGAGGTGGTATTCGGTAGCGGTAGAGCGTTCGCCGTGCTCGCGCACCTCGACGTCGTGCCCGCCGGCAGCGGTTGGAAATATCCCCCCTTCGGCGGCGTGATCAACGACGATATTTCCGCAGGCGGCGTAGAGGGCAAAAAAATTTGGGGGCGCGGCGCGATGGACGACAAGACCCCCGCTATCGTTTGCCTGTACGCACTCAAGGCGCTCAAGGACAGCGGCTATTTGCCCAAGCGTAAGATCAAGCTGATCGTCGGCTGTAACGAGGAGTGCGGCTGGAAGTGTATCGAGCATTACAACCAAGTGGCGAAAATGCCCGAGGAGGGCTTCACGCCCGACGCCAACTTCCCCGTCATCTACGCGGAAAAGGGTATCTTCCATTTCACCGCGAACTTTGCCTTAAACGACGCACCCGTGTCCGCGCTCAAAGCGGGTCAACGGGCGAATATGGTATGCGATTACGCCGAGGCGATCGTCACGCGCAAGGCGGCGGAGGCGCTCGTAAATTACGAAAACCGCGTCGTAGGCACTACCCTTTCCTACGATAATTCCACCAATATTTTGAAGGCGTACGGCAAGTCCGCGCACGGGTCCACCCCCGATAAGGGCGCGAACGCGTTGCAGGCGCTGTTGCTGTTTTTGAGCGGCTTGAGCGAGGATTGCAAGGCGGCGTACGATATCTTGTTCAACGACTGCTTGGGATTGAAGACATTGCAGGACGAAACGGGCGTGCTCACGGCGTCCCCCGACGTCGCCCTGTTGGAAAACGGCGTTTTGAAGGTGACTACCGATATCCGTTTCCCCGCCACCCTGCCCTTGGAAAGCGTTACGGATAAGCTGAACGGCGCAGGCGTAGCGTATACCGTAGAGCATTACCAAGCACCCCTGTTCAACGATCCTAACGGCGTGCTGATCACCACTCTTACGAGCGTATACAACCGTATTGCGGGCAAGGACGAAAAGCCGATCGCCATCGGCGGCGGCACGTACGCGCGCGCGCTTAAATGCGGCTGTGCGTTCGGTCCTGAAATTTGCGGCGAGGAGGACACCATTCACCAGGTGAACGAATACGTGACCTTCGATCGGATCCGCTTGATGAGCGAGGTGTATTACGAAGCGCTCAAGGCGGTGAGCGAAAACGTGAAAACGATCAAGATCGGGGATTTGAAGATCAAGGAAAAGTAAATCGCATAAAAAACGGTCTATCCAAGCGATAGACCGTTTTTTTATTGCAAAGAGATACGCGCGTGGCTGAAAGCCGCGCGCGTATCCGTGAGAGAATATGAAAAAAGTTTCGTATAGTCCGTTTTTCCTTTCTCCGTGTCGTTCATTCGTAATTGTAAAACCGTTTTGTGATAAAAATATGAAAATTATGTGATGATATAATGAAAATAAAGCGTTTTTTATGGAGCATATCACACAAAACGGGCGTAAACGGCGTCGGCTACGCGCAGTCCGTCCGCAGCCGACGAGGTGATGCCGCCGGCATAGCCCGCGCCCTCGCCGCAGGGATAGAGAGCTTCCGTATTCACCGATCGCAGGGTTTTATCGTCGCGCAAAATGCGGACGGGGGAGCTGGTGCGCGTTTCCGCGGCGGTGAGGAGCGCAGAGGGAGCGGCAAAGCCGCGCAAGCGCTTATCCATTTGCACGATCGCCGCGCGGAGCGTTTGGCACACGGGCGTTGGCAATACGGCGCGTAGATCGGCAAACGCCGTACCCGCGGCGTAGGTAGGTCGTACCTCCCCAAAACGCGCGCTTACCCTGTTTTCCAAAAAGTCGCCCACCGTTTGTACGGGCGCGGCATAGGTCTTGCCGCCCGCCTCGTACGCCTTGCGTTCGATCGCGCGTTGAAACGCCACCCCGTCCAAGGGGGCTTCTCCGAAGTCCGCCTTGCTCACCTGTACGATGAGCGCACCGTTGGCGTTCACGCCGTCCCGCGCGTAGTTGCTCATACCGTTGGTGACAACGCCGCCCGTTTCGCTCGCGGCAGGCATTACGAAGCCTCCGGGGCACATACAAAAGGTGAACGCCGCGCGATCGGCGCCGTGATAGACGAGCTTATAATCGGCGGCGGGCAACAGCTTGTACGCTTCCCCGTACTGCGAAAAGCCGATATCCCTTTGCAAATGCTCGATACGCACGCCCACGGCAAAATCCTTTGCCTGCATTTGAACGCCTTTGGCGAGCAATGTTTCAAAGGTATCCCTTGCGCTGTGCCCGATAGCGAGTACGAGCGCGGAAGCCTCCGTCCTTTGCGCTTCGTTCGTCCGCAGATCGCGTATCGTCACGCTTTTAAGCCTACCCTCCGCGATCTCCAAATCCTCCAAACGGGTATGAAAGCGTACTTCGCCTCCCTGTGCGCGGATATATTCGCGCATATTTTTTACCACTCTCCGTAAATTGTCGCTGCCTATATGCGGTTTATTCAGCCACAAAATCTCTTCCGGCGCGCCGAAGCGGACGAAGGTTTCCAGCACCTCTTTGTTGAGCGCGCTATGCGTTTGGGTGTTGAGCTTGCCGTCCGAAAAGGTACCTGCGCCGCCCTCGCCGAACTGGATATTGCAGTCGGTATTAAGCGTTTTGGTTTGTACGAAACGCTCGATCTGCGCCGCGCGTTCGTCCACGGGCGCGCCGCGCTCGATAACGATAGGCGCGATACCGCGCTCGATCAGGCGCAGGGCGCAAAACAAGCCTGCCGGTCCGCTACCCACGACGAGAACGGGCTTTTGCGGCCGTTTGGCTTTTTCCAAACGCGTCAAGGGCTCTTTTTCCCGACGCTGTTTTTGATCGGAAAAGGCGATCGTATACACGAAGCGGATATTGCTCTTGTCCCTCGCGTCGAGGGATTTTTTCAGGATCGCAAAATAGGCGGGCGGCTTGCCCAGCTTCTTTTTCGCGATCTCTACGAGCGCGCTCTCGTCCTTGCCCAACGGGAGCTTGATATCCGTAAGAGTGCGTACGCTCATACCTGCCCCCTTGCTTTTTGCGTTTTTTGCCCGATCGCCGCCGCTACGCACGCCGCCGAGGCGTACGCCCATTGCAGGTTGAAGCCGCCGCATTGACCGTCGATATCGAGTATCTCGCCCGCGAAATACAAGCCCTTTGCCTTTTTGCTTTGCAGGTTTTCGTCCACCTCCTCCAAGCGCACGCCCCCTTTGGTCACCTGCGCGTAATCGAAGCCGAGCGTGCCCGAAACGGACAGCTTGAAATCGCAAACGGCGCTTGCCGCCGCGCGGAGATCTTCCTTGGGCACCGTTTTGAGCACCGCCCTGCCCACTTGGTTGTTGACGATACCGCCAAGCAGCTCTTCAAAGGGCGTATCGGGAAACAGCGCGCGTTTTTTGACGAGCGTTTCGTATATTTTTTCCTCGGAAAAAGCGGGTAAAAAACGCACGGAAAGGGTAACGCCGTCCGCGAGCTTGTCCGTAAAAAACGCGGACAGGCGGAAGATAACGTCGCCCGAAACGCCGTAGTCGGTAAAGAGGATATCCCCGTCCAAGGTATGCGTTTTTCGCTTCCCGTTTTCCCACCAAGCCGCCGTAACGCGCGCGGGGGAAACGCGGATCCCTTTTAAGGTCTTGATCTTTTTCGTATCCGTTTTGAGCTGTACGAGGGAGGGATATAAAGGGGTAAGGGTGTGCGAAAAGCTTTGCGCCAGCGCGTACGCCGAGCCGTCCGTACCGAAATTTTTCGCCGCCTTACCGCCCGTGCAAAGCACGACGTTTTCCGCGAAAAATTCCCGTTCGCCCTCCGCCGTTTTCGCGCGCAACAGGAAGTATTCCCCTCGTTTTTCTATTTGCGTGATCAACGTATCCAAACGCACCGCCACGCCCCTTTCCGCCGCGGAAAAGCGAAGCGCGTCGGTGAGCGCGGACGCCTGCTTGCCCGTGGGATACACCCTACCTCTCTCGTCGGGAAGAAGCAGCACCCCCAGCCGTTCCATATGCGCCGCAAGCGAGGGATAGTTATAGCGCGCGATCACGCGCTTGGCAAAGCCGTCGCCCTCCTTTGACGAGGAAAAATATTCCGCACTCTCGCAAGCGAGGTTGCTGATATTTCCCTGTCCGTTACCCGTCGCGGACAGCTTGCGCCCCACGCGGCTGCCCCGTTCGAACACGGCAACCGAGCCGCTTTCCACGGGCAAAAGCGTGGCGAGGAATAATCCCGCCGCGCCGCCGCCTATGATCGCCGTCGTTACCGTTTGCTTCATGATAAATCGTTCCTTTATTCTTAAAGACTGTTACCCGTAAATCTATTATACGATATTTGTTGTAAAAAGTCAATTTTTTTAGAAAAATTTTTCCCTGCCGTGTTGACTTTTCCGGCATTTTATATTAAAATATATAGTAGAATAAATACGCCGTATTTTTCGGCGAAAAAGACATAAAAGGAGTAAAGGTTATGATGGAGCTTATCAACAAGTGCGTCGATTATCTCAAAGCGAACAAAACGCTGGCGATCATCCTTGCGGCGATCGTCGCACTCGTCGTTATCGTGGTCGTTGCTTTGATCGTGAAAGCGGCAAAGCGTTCGAAAGCGAAAAAACGCGCCGTGAAAGGAGCGCAAACGACCGCTAAAGCGGCAGCGCCTACCCCCGTTGCCGCCGCGAAGCCGACGACCGTGAGCGAAGCGGATAAAAAAGCCGCGGCGGAAAAGGAGGCTGCGGAAAAGGAAGCGGCAAGAAGAGCCGTTTTAGAGCGTTTGGAGGCGGAGCGTATCGCCGCCGAAAAGGAAGAGGCGGAGGAAAAAGCCAAAGCGGAAGCGGAAGCCAAGGCGGCGGAGGAAGCGGCAAAAGCTGCGGAAAAGGAAGCGGCTAAGGCGGCAAAGCCCAAGGCGGCGGCAAAGCCCAAGACGGTGAAAAAAGCGGAAGAAAAGCCCGCGGAGGCGGTAAAGGCGGAGGCGGCTACGACGGAAACGAAGCCCGTAGCGAAAAAGAAGTCTACCGCAAAGCCTGCCGCGGAGAAAAAATCGACGGTGAAACCGACCGCGGAAAAAGCGAAAGAAGAAAAGCCCGTAGAAGCGGCAAAGCAAGAAAAGAGCCCTGCCAAGGCGTATAGCGGCAAGTGGTCCATCTTCCGCGTGGTA